>NZ_CP139286.1:1844370-2151765 GCF_034067285.1 Acinetobacter pittii | reverse complement strand
CGACATTGATCCATGGTTTCATTCATTGTTTCCACAAAGTGCATATCCGCATCAATATTTTGTAAGCTTACTTTTGGTAAGTTTTCTACAAACTGTGGCGAATAATGTTTTTCTAAAGAGTTATAAATACAGTTGCATTGTGAAAGTGCACGACCTGCCCAAACACAATGTGTATTAAATTCATTTTTACTAATAGATCTGCAACCTATTAAACTTATAGAACTTATTAATAGGATGCACGTTAAAACAATACGATATAAAAAAAACATCATTATTGCTCTTTGTTGGTTGTTGTTATCGTTCAGTTGGGTTTGAAGATGTCTTAATCTTTAACATGCGTTAAATATTGAGATCTTTTGTCGAGAGAGAAGAGTGTGTGTATGGGCAAAGAAATACAAAAAGTTTTTTAAAACTGTTTTAAGCCAAATAAAAGGGTAGTGAAGAGTAAGAAAAATAAAATAATATAAAATAATAGTCATTAGAGACTCCTTGATAAAAGAAGTTGCGCCCAATCACTGCTATTAATTATGGTGGTGAAACGAAAGAGGGTTAGCAGACTGATACCTAAGAAACCAGCACACCCGAAGGTGTCCCACTCCCGTTCCTCCGTCAAAGGCACGAGGGGCTCCACACCAAAAAACTTGTTTTTAGTGCACTTAGGTAGACGATCTGCTAAAACCGACTGACAAAATAGGTCAGCGGGAGCATCATAAGCTGAGCCTTAAAGCGGGTCAATTGCAAAAATAAAAGATTGGTTTATATAAACAAATATTAATATTTTTAAATTTTTATTAATAAAATAAGGAGTTATTTAGAATTTGAAGTATTGAATAAACATTCAATCAAATTTAAGAAATGAGTTTTAATGTTTATATATCAAATATTTATTAATTGTGTATTTGTATAGTGTAGAGGGCTATTAACTTAATAAGGCATAAGTCTAAAAAGGGTAAGAATTTTTAATTTTATAAATATGATGTAATTAAATAATTAGCTGTTGCCAAAAAATAATCAAAATATCAATTGCAAGAATAGTAAATTTTTTTAGATTTATTTTATTTAGCTTTTTACAAAAGCTTGCATAACCTACAAAACTTAAGAGAACGATAGCGATAGGTAAACATAAGAAAATGTTATTCATAAAGCTACATCTTAAGATTTAAAAGGGTGACCTCAATGTTAAGAATATTTTGTGCAGTGAGTATGGTAGTGACAATTGCAGTTGGTATGAGTGCATGTCAAGATCGGGATCCGCGAGATAATGGGACCCATGGCGCTAATGACCCAACTACTCCTCAACAAATGGATAAAAACTCATAATGATTGTGCTTAAGAAAACTCACTGTTATGTGGGTTTTCTTATCGTTTATTTCTATAAAATATGTAACATAATAAAAAAAGCAATTATATGAAAATATAAAATTAATCAATAAATTAGTGGGTTATTATGTTTATATAAATTTGTTGTTATTGAATTGTGTCTAACATAAATTATAGTTTCAAAAAATTAATAAAATAAACACAATAAATTACTTATATTCATCCAAAATTCATTTTAGTGAAAACAATTTTTTAAAGGTAAGGATATGCCCCAGTAATTAAGGATAGCTGAGAAAATCTATCAAAATGTTAAAGAAAAAAAAGGATTTACAGATGATCCTATGGAAGACCTTAACAATTTGATGATTGAGCTCAGACACGAGATTAAGGGGACAAAGCTTAAACTTTTATACAATTATATTGATTTCGCTGAATTACTGATTAAACCTCTTCAGGAATCTAAAATTAAATTAGATTTAAGTATTATTCCTAAAAGTAAGAATACACAGGAATTTGTGCTGTGGCTTGCAGGTTTTATCGAACGAATTACGACGGGCGGTCAAGAAAAATTACCTCCCATCCGCGCAAAAGTTGCTTTGCCTGCCTATGCATATGAAGAAACATATCCCTCTACGGGAAGCCCCGTAAATAACGGGGAAGAAATTATTGAATACTTTAAGAAAAAAGAAAATTAAATCAATTTTCAGACAAGCCTGATGTGAACACTAGATCAGGCTTAAATAATATTAGAACTTTATTACGATGATGCTCAAATGAATACTTAAGGTGGTTAAGCATGTTTGTATACTTTACGGATGGGACGTGTATTAATGAGTCTGAAATCTATGGGGTAAAAGCCAAATATGAGCAAAATAAGTATGTAGTTGAAGTAACCATTAAACCGACTCATACATTATCGGCATCGAGTGTACAGTTTAAGAAAGAAGTCTTTGATAATGCTCAATTAGCCAATCAATATTTAAATAATAATTTTAATATGCCGCCTTTCTTCTAAAGAGGGGTTCTAAACTGAAGTTTTTAAGAAATTTTAGCAATAAAAAGAGCTTATTTCCGAGGGCCAATAGGAAATAAGCTCATGGCTTTGGACCAATAGAGAATGTGATTAGAAGAAGTTATCTTCCATTCCATGCGTCTTTAATGGCTTGTTTAGCATGTTCCCATTTTAAACGAGATTCAGCTTTTAATTCTTCCCATTTTTGTTCTAAACCGCCTTCGACATCTTCGAATTGGGTGCCTTGTTCCGATTCAGCACGTGCACGATGACCTAATTCATAGGCTGTCGAAAAGTCTCGGTCATAATCGAGGTCTGGGGTAGTGAGCTGAGCTTCTTGATAATAAGGACGAGTAACGTAACTTTCGCGCCAATAATTATGGTCGCCAGCTGGCAGTCGTGCGTGATCGCTATTTTGATCTGTCATCAGTTTTTTCCTCATCTATTATTTAATTTTATGCTTATGGTAAATTTAGGAAGGTGAGGGCACCTTCCTAAATAAAATGAATGACCGCATCAAATGACATTTAAGTCAGCAACGAATTAACGTTGCTGATTATTGTTATTTGAGTTTTGTTGGCCTGAATCTTTTTGATTAGAGCCTTGTTGTTGGCGGCGGTTGTCATTTTGCTGTTGTTGCTGGTTGTTTTGTTGCTGTTGATCGTTTTGCTGTTGGTTGCCTTGTTGCTGCTGGTTGTTACGGTTGTCATTTTGCTGTTGTTGTTGCTGTTGATTATCGCGTTGATTGCTTTGATTATTAGTAGTGCTCATCTTTAATTACCTCATATCATTTATGATGTGTGTTTTATCTGAGAGCTTCAGATAGGTTCATTAAAACATGAAAATTTTTATTGTGTAGCCTTGGGGTGTTACCCTATATTTAACTGTAACTATGATTATTTAATAAAACCTTGATTTCTATAAAATGTAATTTTAATCAATAAACATAATTAATATGAAGATGGATAAAATTACATTTAGGTACATTGGAATTAAGCAAACACTATGATCATTTCCAAATATGTATTTGTTATCTTTTATAAAGAAAAGCTATTTTTATTATCTAATATTATATATTCAATATCTTGGGTAATGTAATAAAGAAGTTGTCTAAGTTTAAGGCACGGTAAACCTTTAAATACTCTTCTAAAGTTATAAAAATTATTCTGATAATAAATAGAATAAAAGAAAGTGCCTACAGGTTTTTCAGCAGTTTCTGAGCCCCCCTTTTTTAGCAATCCGGTACAGGCAACATACAGGTCGGCACGCAAGAGTTCTTTGCCTTTTTTGATCATCTCTACAGTGACTTGCATAGACTCAGGCGTATATTTTTCAATAAGTTCAGGTGAAATATGAAGAGTATTTTCTTTAACACGTAAGTCATAGCTGACTAAACTCCCAATAAGAATGTCACCTGAATAAGGGCTTAAAGAGAAGCGGTAAGCCAGATAACCAGCCGAAGCACTTTCAAAAAATGCGATTTTAATTTTTTCTTGTGCAAGTAATTTGCAACATGAGTTAAACATTTATTTTCTCCTTACAACTGTTTTTAATTTAGTTATAAGATTATTTTTAATTTCTTTTTGTTAATTTTTAGGTCTTTATAATTTTAAAGGTAGGTTAAATGTAAATAAAATTTATAATTTATTTATTTTTTATAAAAACAAACTGTTAAATTATTCTAAAAGTGAGAATGTAAGTTTGTGTTATTTTTTATCTTATTGAATTTTAATGTTTTTAAATTTATAAGTTGTTTCTTGATAACGTAACCTAACAAAGTTACGCTGGGATTATGGTTTAGCTGAAGTATGGTAATTTATATCTCACTAAAGGAGAATAGAAATGCCTGTTGTAGTGAAAAAAAGATTATTAGACTTATTACAAGATAATCAACAGAACTATTACGAATTATTTGTTTTTTTCCTTGATCCTGATATTTCTAGTTTTGAAAAAGAAAAGACAGCAAGAGAATTTCTTATTAAGGAAATAGATAAAATAGATCAAAATGAAATTGATTTTCCTTCCTCTATAAATATGGTTAAAGAATGGTGTGAAAAAGACAATAAAGAAAATTGTGAGCTATTTCAGACCTATTTGAATCGTAGACAAAGTGGAGGTGAGAGAGAGTACTTTAAAAATGTCGGTCAGGCATTTGAGTTTTTAATTAAAGTTTCACCCACTAAAAAAGTAGACGGTGCATGGCTATATAGTTCAGTTCATTACTGGAATGATCCGGTTTTTCATGACCTTATTATTACCTATTTGGAAGAGCTGGGGCTAGGTGAGCCGAAAGCAAATCATGTGTGTATCTATGATGACTTATTACGTAGTCTTGGGCTCGATAGTTTTGATCTACTCTTAGAAGATGAATATTATCATAATGCTGTGATTCAGCTGGCGCTTGGTTATGCTCCATCTGAGTTTATTCCTGAAATTGTTGGCTTTAATTTAGGCTATGAGCAACTGCCACTTCATCTGCTCATCAGTAATTATGAGCTTGCGGAACTTGGTATTGATTCTAAATATTTTAATTTGCATATCACTATCGATAACATTGATAACGGCCATGCAGATAAAGCAATTAAAGTTATAGAAAATATTTACGATAAATATAGAGACAAAGAACACTTCTTTAATAAATTGAAGCGCGGTTTTGCTCTTAATAGCCATGGCGTATCATCTTCTAAAATTATTAAAAATTTAAATCTTGAAGATTTAGTTCTTAAAATTTTAAAAAGAAAAGCGCTTGTGGGTCAGCTCATTCATAACGAAAAAAGACAGTTTGGATGTAAAACCATTAACCAATGGTTATCAAAACCTGAAGACGTTAAAGGCCTGGTTACACATCTCATTGATCATAAATGGATTAAATTTAATACTGACCCCGAACAGAGCGTGTTCTGGCGAATGATTAATGAAGAAAATGGAAAAATGTTTGGGGTATTTAACCCTGTAGAACGACAAATTATTCATGACTGGATTGCTGGTAATGACCATTCTTCTAACTTTTTGGCTTACAGCAGAGAACTAAAAAATAGTCAACGTATTCAAGATTATCTCTTTAGCTATATATCTGATGGCGAACTCGATGCACTTCAGGAACGTATACGTCAAACACCTGATCTTGCCATAAAGATATGTAAGCTGATCCCGTTTTTGGCCCCAGATTCACATCATAAAAGCATTGGTCTATGGAGCACACGTAAATATGTTGAGCTCCTTTTTCCATATTTAAGTTCCTTTAACAAAAACTAACTCTTGGAGTTTTTTAATTCACCCCACGTTTAACTTTAAAACATAGGTAATGAACATGACTGATAATGTTAAATCAACAAATAAAACAAGTGAAATGGCTGGTGCGGACGCTGCAAATAAAGCCAATACTACCCAAAAAACTGAACAATTAGACTCAGTCAGAGATGATGCAACCAATGAGGCATTAACCACAAACCAAGGGGTTAAAATAGCGGATAACCAAAATAGTTTAAGAGCGGGCATCCGTGGTTCGACACTACTAGAAGATTTTATTTTAAGAGAGAAGATTACTCATTTTGACCATGAACGGATTCCTGAACGTATCGTGCATGCGCGTGGTGTAGGTGCACATGGTTACTTTCAGGCCTATGAAGGAAATGAGCGTTTTACAAAGGCGGGATTTTTAACCGATCCAAGTATTCAAACGCCAATTTTTGTACGCTTCTCAACTGTGCAAGGACCACGTGGTTCTGCCGATACTGTGCGTGATATTCGCGGCTTCGCAATTAAGTTTTATACCCAAGAAGGTAATTTCGATTTAGTGGGTAACAATGCACCCGTATTTTTTGTACAAGATGGTATTAAATTTCCAGACTTCGTGCATGCCGTAAAACCTGAACCAGATACAGAAATGCCAACAGGCGCAACTGCTCACGATACTTTCTGGGATTTTGTATCTTTAGTGCCTGAGTCAGCACATGCAGTCATTTGGGCGATGTCGGACCGTGCTATTCCACGTAACCTACGCTCAATACAGGGCTTTGGGGTACATACATTCCGTCTTATTAATGCTCAAGGCAAATCTCATTTCGTGAAATTCCACTGGACGCCTAAACAAGGTTTAAGTGCTTTAGTATGGGATGAAGCTCAAAAGCTTGCAGGTAAAGATCCGGATTTCCACCGTCGAGATCTCTATGAAGCGATTGAGAATGGTGTTTATCCAGAATGGGAATTGGGTGTACAAATTGTCGAAGAAGATGATGAAATGAACTTTGACTTCGATTTGTTAGATCCAACAAAAATTATTCCTGAAGAGTTGGTTCCAGTAACACCAATTGGCCGATTTGTTTTGAACCGCAATGTAGATAATTTCTTTGCAGAAACAGAGCAGGTGGCTTTCTGTCCAGGCCATATCGTGCCAGGAATTGATTTTACAAATGACCCACTTTTACAAGCACGTCTATTCTCTTACACCGATACGCAGTTAAGCCGTTTAGGCGGACCAAACTTCCATCAAATTCCGATCAATAAACCTGTATGTCCATTCCATAATAATCAACGTGATGGTCTTCACCAACATACGATTCACAAAGGGCAGGCTGCCTATCAACCAAACTCAATTGATAATGATTGGCCAGCAGAAACACCACCTGCGGCTTCAAATGGTGGTTTCGAAAGCTATCCTGAAAATATTAGTGGACATAAACTTCGTCAAAGAAGTGAAACCTTTTCCGACCATTTTTCACAACCGCGCCTTTACTACAAGAGCCTTGCGCCTCATGAGCAAAAGCATGTGGTCGATGCCTATACTTTTGAATTAAGTAAAGTGCAAAGAAAACACATCCGTGAGCGCCAAGTTCAACAAATTTTGGCAAATATTGATCTAGACTTGGCTCGACAAGTGGGTGCTAATTTAGGAATCGAAGTTCCTGATTTAACGCTAGATTATAAGAAAACCGCAGTTGAAAAATCGGCTAAATTATCTTTCTTGGCTTTCCCTCCAGAAGATATTCAAGGCCGAAAAGTTGCTGTGCTTATTCATAACCTTGTGAAGTCAGATACACTTGAAGCTATTAAAAATTGGGCGATTAAAGAAGGTGCGGTTGTTCATTTACTAGCGCCGAGCTTGGCTCCAGTAAAAGACCATAAAGACAACATTATTGTGGCTGATGGCATGCAAATGGCTGAACCTTCAATCGCTTATGATGCGGTGATTATTCCTGATGGCGATAATTTAAATGCTGTTATGCAAGATGGCGTAGCGCGCCACTATGTACTCGAAGCTTATAAACATTTAAAGCCAATTGCATTTTTAGGAAATAAATCTGATTTACTTGAACCGCTAGGTTTAGTCGCCGATGAAGGTACGCTAGTTGAAGATGAATTCCAGCAAATTGCTGAAAAATTCAAAAACTTGATTATGGCTCATCGTGTTTGGTCACGAGAACAAATAGCTGCTCACGTACCAGCTTAACAAATAAAAAAAGCCCTGAAAGCTTTAACTTTCAGGGCTTTTTTATATCTTAATGATTAGCCATTAACGATTTGACCACCGTTTACATGAATCACCTGACCTGTAATATAACTTGCATCATCTGAGGCAAGGAAAAGATAAGCAGGAGCAACTTCACTTGGTTGTCCCATTCTTCCCATTGGCGTATCTTTACCAAATTCTGCAACGGTTTCTGCATCGAAACTACTTGGAATGAGGGGAGTCCAGATAGGGCCAGGTGCCACACCATTCACTCGTATACCTTTTTTCTGTTTCATTAAATTGTTCGATAAGCTGCGCGTAAAAGTAGTAATAGCACCTTTAGTACTTGCGTAATCGATTAGCTCATCATGACCTTGATAGCTGGTAATACTGGTCGTATTAATAATACTGTCGCCTTCTTCCATATAAGGAATGGCTTCTTTAGTAAGATAAAACATTGGAAAAATATTGGTTTTAAATGTCTTTTCTAACTGCTCATTACTAATGCTCTCAATTTCCTTTTGTTGATATTGCACACCAGCATTATTCACTAAAATATTAATTTTGCCGTACTGTTGTAGAACTTTATCAATATCTAGTTTTGCAACATCTGGATCAGAAATATCACCTTTTAATAAAAGGCAATGTTGTCCTTCTCTTTCCACGAGCTGTTTGGTAATTTCGGCATCTTGATCTTCTTCAAGATAAAGGATGGCAATATCGGCTCCTTCACGGGCAAACAATACAGCGACAGAACGGCCTATACCACTATCACCACCACTAATAACGGCAACTTTACCTTTTAACTTCTCGCTACCTTTATGGGAGCTTTTTATAATCTCTGGTTCAGGATGCATTTTTTCTTGGTCGCCTGGTTGATGAGATTGAACTTGTGCTGGAGCAGACGTCGGATACTGATTTGTTGAATTTTCCATGTTTTAAATACCTCTGTATGAATATCTAATTTTCATAGGGTGAACTGTTGTTGCGTAAATATAAGTAAAATGAATTTTTTAATAAGTTGTCTTTGTTATTTTATATATAAGGATGTAAAAAAATATTTTAGATTTGAGAATTACATAATATCCATTAATTTAATTTTATTTTTATCAATCATGCTCTCAATAATAGAGCGGTTTCCTGTATCTTCTAACCAATTTTCTATCGGTATATTGTTAGATAAGTCTAATATTTCCTGAATAACTTTTTTTGCTCCCTCTATATTCTGTGGAGCTTTATTATCTTGATGCACTATATTATCGAGCAATAATTTTATATCTTCTTGTTTCATATCTTTTGATTTAATAATGTATAAGTCTCTTTGGAAGGGGTGGCTTGCATGTGGGGGATCTAATCTATAACTCCATTCTTGATCATAATTTTGCCATGAATTCTTAGACTTAATATGACTTAATAGAATTTCTGGAATAGAAATATGAATATATTGTGGAAGTGATGATTGTTGATCTACTTTCATGGCTAACTCACTCAAAATATCTTAAATTAATTTTTAAATAGTATTTTTTATTACTCAAGTAAAGATTTTAAAGAAATGTAATGATATATGTTTCTGTTTTTTAATAAAATTATTTGTTTTTCATTTGTATTTTTTTAGGTGGGGATGTTTCATAGTTTTACTTTTTGTTTTTATTTAAACTGTTTTGTTATTTATATGATAGTTTTAAAACCGATTGTAAGAATATATTTTAATGTGCGCTTGAGTAATAATGAGTGAATAATTATATAAAAGGTAAAGTTGAATAAAAGTTGGAATATATAAATTCTTATTTAAATAATATAGTTATAAAAAATTAAAATTTTAATTTTATATACATTTAAATCGATTGATACAGAGCCTAGGTGGGAAAATATTACAGATCTTCTATCTTAATTAAATCCGTTAACCAAAAGCGGTAGTGACTATAATTAAATATAGGAAGATATAACTATGGCTAATACTAGATATGAAGATGATGATAACAATAGAACAGGTACTTCAAATCGTGGATTTGCAAGTATGGATCCTGAAAGAGTACGAGAAATAGCCAGCAAAGGTGGGCGAGCAGCTCACGCGAGTGGTAATGCACATGAGTTTACTTCTGAAGAAGCTCGTGAAGCTGGCCGAGCAGCCCATGCAAGTGGTAACGCTCATGAATTTACGTCTGAAGAAGCACGTGAAGCGGGTGCTTTAAGTCATAAAAATGACCGTAATGGTCGTGGCCGCAGTCGTGATGATGACGATGATGATGACGATCGCGGTAGCCGCTCAAGTGGCCGTGGTCGCAGCCGTTATGATGATGACGATGATGACGATCGCGGTGGCCGTTCAGGTGGTCGAGGCCGAGGTCGTAGCCGTGATGACGACGATGACGATGATGATCGCGGTGGCCGCTCAGGCGGACGAGGCCGAGGCCGCAGCCGTGATGACGACGATGATGACGATCGCGGTGGCCGTTCAGGCGGGCGAGGTCGTGGTCGCAGCCGTGATGACGACGATGATGATGACGATCGCGGTGGCCGTTCAGGTGGTCGAGGTCGTGGCCGCAGCCGTGATGACGATGATGATGACGATCGCAGTGGCCGTTCAGGTGGTCGAGGTCGTGGCCGCAGCCGTGATGACGACGATGATGATGACGATCGCGGTGGCCGTTCAGGCGGACGAGGTCGTGGCCGCAGCCGTGATGACGACGATGATGATGATCGCGGTGGCCGTTCAGGTGGACGAGGTCGTGGCCGCAGCCGTGATGACGATGATGATGACGATCGCGGTGGCCGCTCAGGCGGACGAGGTCGTGGCCGCAGCCGTGATGACGACGATGATGATGACGATCGCGGTGGCCGTTCAGGCGGACGAGGTCGTGGCCGCAGCCGTGATGACGACGATGATGATGACGATCGCGGTGGCCGTTCAGGCGGACGAGGTCGTGGCCGCAGCCGTGATGACGATGATGATGACGATCGCGGTGGTCGCTCAGGTGGACGAGGTCGTGGCCGCAGCCGTGATGACGATGATGATGACGATCGCGGTGGCCGTTCAGGCGGACGAGGTCGTGGCCGCAGCCGTGATGACGACGATGATGACGATCGCGGTGGCCGTTCAGGCGGACGAGGTCGTGGTCGCAGCCGTGATGACGACGACGATGATGATCGCGGTGGTCGCTCAGGTGGACGAGGTCGTGGTCGCAGCCGTGATGACGACGATGATTATGATGGCCGTGGTCAAAACTCTCGTAATCAAAAACGTGATGCCTACGGACGTTTTACGTCTTAAGCAGAATGTTTTAACAACAAAGGAGGCTTTTGCCTCCTTTGTTGTTAGCTTACTTACTGTATTTACTGAGGGAGAGGTTGTAGGCCTTTTACAATATCAAGATATTCAGACCCGTTTAACCAAAAAGATTTTTTTAAGAATAGTGTCGTCATAATACTTTCGGCTGCTTCGCTATCTGGATTTTCACAGAATAATCCATAGCTTTCACCTAAAACCGCATCATTTTCAATGAGGCGGATATAATAAGCATGTTGCTCATTTGCATAACCTAAAACCGCATCACGTTGATTTTTCATTTCGCATGTCTCCATACCAAAAACTGAATTTAACCAGAATGTTAAGTGTTCAGAATCTCATTTGATAAAAATCAAAAACAGTCAGCGATAAAGACTATTTCAAAATAGGTTTTGATTTTCTTCAAATTGCCATTTCGCTCAAAACATCCCTGTTAAAAACAAAATGGATTAAAATCTGATCATGAGATTTATTGTTATGCAAAAAAAATATTTCGTCAACTTGAAAATGTAACTTTTTCAAGTTACATTGTTTGTGTAGGATTTGAACGGTGATAAGGGAGGCGATATGCCCAAGAAAAAAGAGTTCGAGCATGGTGGTGCACGAGAAAATGCCGGACGTAAAGCACAGTTCAATGAACCCACCAAAGTTATTCGTGTTCCCGAGTCCCAAGTTAACTTTATCAAAAATTGGTTATTGAATAATGTCAAAACCAATAACTTGACCGACTTTAACTCAAAACTTAACGTTCAACCAGTGCATCCGAATAACGATAAAATTTATCACATTCCTTTGGCAACAGAACGTGTTGCAGCAGGTTTTCCTTCACCTGCACAAGATGATATTGAGCAAGCACTCGATTTAAATGAATATTTAATTAGAAATGAAAATGCCACGTTTATTGTCAAAGCTAATTCTTTATCAATGTTAGATGCTGGAATTGATATTAATGATCCGCTTATTGTGGATCGTAGTATTCCCGCTAAATCGGGTGATATTGTAATTGCACTCATCGACAATGATTTCACCGTTAAGCGCTTAATGATTGATACACAATTTCAGCCACCTAAAGTTTGGCTAAAAGCAGAAAATCCTGATTATCAGAATATTTATATTGAAGAGGGGCAAGAACTGGTGATTTGGGGAGTTGTGACGTATAACCTCAAACGAATGAGATAAATTTTTCTTGTATTTTTTTTACTTAAGTTACTGACCCGTGAAGTGAGCCAGTAACTTTTTGCTAAATAACTTCTTAAATTTGCCCAATCAATAAACATGTAGCGATAGCAACCATCAAACCGCCCGAAAAACGGCCCACTAACTGTGCTGCCTGCGGTCTGGTTTTTAAAATGGCCTCTGAACCATAACCCACCATTAAGTAAATAATCGCGCAGCTAATCATGTGTACAACACCAAAGGCAAGAATTTGTGTCGTCACTGACCATGAAGCAGTGGTGTCAATAAATTGAGGAAGCAGGGCTAAAAAGAGCAAAAAAACTTTCGGGTTTAAGCCACTCACATAAACGCCTTTAGTTGCCCAACTTAACCATGACTGCGCTTTTTCAGAATCGGACTGATTCGGGGTAGGAGGGGTAATGAGTAAATTTATTCCCATCCATAATAAATAAGCAGAACCCGCCACCGTGAGAATCATGAGGGCAGTTGGATGATTTGCTACAAGCAAGCCAACACCAGCCGCTACCAATAAAATCGTAATAAAGTGTCCAAATAGCATACCTGCAACAGCGGGTACGACGACTTTGCCTTTAATTCCTGCCGAAATGGCATAGGCCCAGTCTGCCCCTGGCGTAATAATAAAAAGAATAGAGACGCTCCAAAATGTAATAAAAATATTAAAAGCCATATGCTTATCTCGGCAAATTATTTTTCCAAAGGTTTCGCTCGCGGTTTAGAAAAAATTCCTATTCATTCGAACTTGTTGAAAATAATATGCTCATGTATTTAGAATGTGCTTTTAAATGTTTGCTCATATCACACACATTTGGGGTAAATTTTTCTAAATGGATCGCACAGATAAAAAGATTCTTGCTGAATTGCAATTAAATGGCCGATTATCTATTACTGAGTTGGCAGAAAAAGTCGGTTTGAGTATTTCACCTTGTCACAGACGGGTGAAGGCTTTAGAGGAGTCGGGAGCGATTAAAGGTTATCGGGCAGAACTCGACCCCAATTTAGTGGGATTTGAATTTTCAGCGATTGTTTTTATTACGCTTAAAGAAGGTGATAAACAGGCAGTCGAGAAGTTTGAAAATGCCGTGATTGAGATTCCGCAAATTATTCAGGCACAGCGTTTGTTTGGTGAGCCAGACTATTTGCTGCATGTGGTGGCTAAAGATTTGCCGGCTTTTCAACGGCTATATGATGAAAAGCTATCTGCTATACCGAGTGTGCAACGGCTCATCTCAACTATTGTGATGAAAGATGTAGTGCCTGAACGCTTATTTCCGATTGGCTAAAATCATCAGATATAAAAAAAGAAGCTTTAAAGCTTCTTTTTTAGTTTCGAGAGTATTTAAGCGTCGAGTGTTTTACACAAAGAGCAGATCGTGCCGTTATGTTTGTGAGAGAACATAATATCTGGGCGCTCGTAACCTTGCTCACATACGCGGCAGTGGTAAACCGTTGCAACTGGTGTACCTTCAACATCGTAACGTGGTTCTTTAATACCGTCATCATGTGACTTGATGTAGTATTTTCCTTTGGTTAATAAGCCCATGATTGGCGTTAATACAAAAGCAAGTACAAGCGCGATAAGCGGAGAGTAAGGTGCCAAGAAACTACCGAGTAAGCCGAAGAACGCTGCAATTGATAAGCCTGCTGATACAAGGAACGCAACCATACCGACAGGGTTTACATTGTAGAGCATGTCACGGCGGTATTCCGGTTCTTTCGGTGAAAGTTTTAATACATATTTATTAATTGAAATATCTGTTGCAACAACCACAACCCAAGCAATTGCAAAGTTTGAATAGAACCCTAAGATTTTACCCAGTACCGCGAACATGTTGCCTTCCATTAAAGCAAGCGCAATTGCCAAGTTCACCATCACAAACACAATACGACCAGGATAATGTTTGCTAATACGTGTGTAGGCACTTGTCCATGCAAGGGAACCAGAGTAAGCATTGGTCACATTAATTTTAATTTGAGAAATAACTACCAAAATCACTGCAAGTGTTAAAGCTGCCCAGCCCGGAAGCATGTCATGAAACGCTGCATTAAACTGTTGAACAGGTTCAGTGCTGTTTACGCCCGGAATTTTAGTAAGTAAATAGAACCCTAGAAATGCCCCAATAATTTGTTTAATTGCCCCTAAAATCACCCAACCCGGACCCGCTGAAATAACCGCAGCCCACCATGCTTTGCTATTTTCTTTTGTTTTAGCAGGCATGAAACGTAAGTAATCAATTTGCTCACCAATTTGCATGATTAGCGATAAACATATACCAGCACCTAACATGATTGCTGCCATGTCTACAGTTGCGAAACCTTCGTTACCAGTAAAAGTTGCAAACTGGCTGACTAAAGTAGGCTCTTGATAAATCAGATAGGCCACAGGACCAATCATCAGAACGAGCCAAAGCGGGGTAGTCCAGACTTGTAATTTACTTAAGGCTTTCATGCCGTAAATCACCAGCGGTATGACCATAACTGTTGAGATGAGGTAACCTGCCCAAAGCGGAATGCCTAAACCGAGCAATAACCCTTGCGCCATGATTGAACCTTCAAGGGCAAAGAAAATAAAGGTAAAACTGGCGAAAATGATACTGGTCAGGACTGAGCCGATATAACCGAAACCTGCGCCACGGGTAATCAAGTCAAGATCGATGTTATAGCGCGCTGCGTAGTAGGCTAAAGGAATGCCGGTTAAGAAGATAATAATCGCTGCAAATAAAATGGAGAAAACAGCATTGGTTGTTCCGTAAGACATACCAATACTGGCGCCAATAGAAAAGTCAGCAAGATAGGCAATACCACCAAGAGCAGTAATAGCGACAACTTTGGGACTCCAGCGCCGAAAGCTGTGTGGAGCATAACGTAAAGTATAATCTTCTAAGGTTTCATTCACTGCTTTTTGTGAATCTGTACCTTGCACAGTGTCCAGATTTGGATGTTCAGATACACTCATAACATCAATCTCCCAATCATTTTCGGTCAATCAACACAAATATTGATCATTGTTTTTTGATGGTTTTGAGTGTGTGATTTTTGGGAAAAATTGAAAATACGTTATTTTGCGTATATGTGCGTATTCGAGAAAATCGCCATGATAAATGACTTTTGGCATAAGGATTGCTAAGTTTAATGCAGCCACATCCGAAACATGAGTGTTATGCCAGATTCTTCCCGCCCCCAACAAGCGCCACAACGTGTGATCAAAACACGCCGTGAATATAATATTTGGGTGGCAGATGAAAGTATCGAAGATTATGCACTCCGCTATGCACCTACCTCAGTACGTAAATGGTCGCCTTGGACGGTGACCAACACCGCAATTTCGACCGTTAGCTTTTTGGCTATGGAAGCCATTGGGGCGACCATGCTTTGGCAGTATGGCTTTAGCAATGCGTTATGGGCAGCAATTGTCGTATGCACCATCATATTTTTGACCAGTTGGCCGATTAGTTACTACGCTGCAAAATATAATGTAGATGTTGATCTGCTTACTCGTGGTGCAGGTTTTGGCTACATTGGCTCGACCATTACATCTCTAATTTATGCCAGCTTTACCTTTATTTTGCTTGCGTTTGAAGCCGCAATTATGGCGATGGCACTTGAGCTTGCTTTAGGTATTCCGCAAGTTATCGGGTACTTAATTTCTGCCTTAGTCATTTTACCTTTAGTGGTCAAAGGTATTGGTTTTATTAATAAGGTTCAGGCGATCACACAACCAATCTGGCTATTATTGCTGTTATTACCGTGGTTTTTTGTACTTTGGAAACAGCCGCAAATTTTAAGCAGTAGTTTGCATTTTGTTGGGGCGGTTTCAAACTCAACCGATTTCAATCTGTATTACTTTGGTGCGGCGTGCACTCTTATTTTTTCATTTGTGATCCAAATTGGTGAGCAGGCCGACTATTTACGTTTTTTACCGCAAAAAGAAAAGAACAGAACTGCATGGCGTTTTGCCGTTTTTTTAGGTGGCCCATCTTGGATTATTTTCGGATTTCTAAAAGTTTTGATGGGCATGCTGCTGATGGTGTTGGCTTTTCAGCTGTTTATTCCTGTCTCTGAACTAGACAATCCGACTTATTTGTATTGGGTTGCCTATCAACAATTTATTCCAAATACTCAGCTTGCTTTAATTCTCACATTAGCACTGGTTTGCTTGGCGCAAATTAAAATTAATATGACCAATGCCTACGCTGGCTCATTGGCATGGTCAAACTTTTTTGCTCGTCTGACGCATAGCCATCCGGGGCGAATTGTCTGGCTTCTTTTTAACGTGTTTATTGCCATTGTTTTGATGGAAATGGGCATTAGCCACGCGGTTGAACGTATTTTGGGGCTATATAGCAATATTGCTTTGGCATGGATCGGTGCCGTGGTTGCCGATTTAATTATCTGTAAACCTTTAGGTTTAAGCCCAAAGGGAATTGAATTTCGCCGTGCTTATTTATATGACATTAATCCCGTAGGCGTGGGTGCCTTACTCATCGCTTCAGTGTTATCAATGCTGAGTTATTTGGGCTTTTTCGGACTGATGGCAAAAGGCTTGGCGAGTTTTATTGCTTTGGGGAGTGCGGTGTTATGTGTTCCTGTTATTGCTTACTTAACCAAAGGCAAATATTACATTGCACGCCAGCCTGAAAAAATTCAGGCGACTTCGGTTGCTAACTGCGTGGTATGTGAACGGGACTATGAACTTGCTGATATGGCGGGCTGTCCAGCCTATAATGGTACGATTTGCTCATTATGCTGTTCACTTGAAGCACGCTGCCACGACTTATGCAAACCTGACGCGCGTTGGTCAGTACAGCTCAAAAAAGCCATCTGGCACTATTTACCCGAACGTTGGGCCAGCCGTTTAAATAGCAGGGTCAGTTTGTATTTATTACTGACTCTGGGGTTGTCTATTGTTCTGGCAGTGAGTTTAAGTCTGGTTTATATTCAGGAAAAAACCTATTTAGAAACCATTAATGCGGCAGCGGTTCCACAGCTCTTTACACTGTTTGTCAAAATTTACACCATTTTATTTTTATTGATGAGCGTTGCTGCATGGTGGTTAGTGTTAAACGATGAAAGCCGTCGGAATGCCGAAA
Organism: Acinetobacter pittii; assembly: GCF_034067285.1. Lineage (NCBI taxonomy): Bacteria > Pseudomonadati > Pseudomonadota > Gammaproteobacteria > Moraxellales > Moraxellaceae > Acinetobacter > Acinetobacter pittii. The sequence goes on along the minus strand of NZ_CP139286.1, from coordinate 2,134,414 downwards.
TCGAGACACACCAACAAACGGCATTATTGTTTGATGAAATTGCTGCCCATGAAGTCACTTCAAAGGACCTGCAAGATGCCAGAATTTCAGCAGAGCGAGCAAATGATGCAAAAAGCCGTTATGTCATTGGTATTAGCCACGAACTAAGAACACCTCTAAATAGTATTTTGGGCTATAGCCAATTGCTTCAAAAACAAGAACAGCTTTCAGAGCAAGGCAAAATGGCGCTCGGGGTGATTAGTCGCAGTGGGCAGCATTTGACTTCACTCATTGACGGTTTACTAGATTTAGCCCGAATTGAAACGGGCAAGATTTCTTTAAATGTAGTGGATGTACATTTCCCAAATTTTATAGAACAAATTATTCAAATGTTTCAGCCACAGTTTGAACAGAAGAATTTACAGTTTGTTTATGAAATTGGAGAGAACCTGCCGCACTATGTTCGTACTGATAAAAAACGCTTAGAACAAGTACTCATCAATTTACTAGGCAATGCTTTAAAGTTTACGACGAGCGGTACAATTACTTTGAAGGTTGAGTACCGTTTTCAAACGGCTTACTTTGAAATTAGAGATACAGGCTGTGGTATCGCCGAAGCGGATTTAGAACGAATATTTAATCCGTTTGAACGGGGCAGTAATGTGGTTCAAGGCGGATTTACCGGAACAGGGCTCGGACTACCCATTGTCAAATTGTTGGTCGATTTACTTGGTGGCCAGCTATCTGTGAGTAGTCAGCTCAATCAGGGGTCACAGTTTAAGATTAAGTTTTACTTACCTTCAAAAGAAGTAGTTCATCCAATTTCTAATGTTTACTCCAACCAAATTACGGGTTATCAAGGCGAGCGAAAACGAATTTTGGTCGTCGATAATGAAGCGGTGGACCGAGGCTTAGTCGCTAATTTTCTAAAACCTTTAGGATTTATGATTGAAGAAGCCGAGTCGGGCATTGACTGTTTAAGACATGTACCTATTTTCCAGCCTAATCTGATTTTGATGGATTTAAATATGCCTTTGATGGGCGGGTGGGAAACAGCGCGGTTATTGCGTCAGAATAATATTACCAATGTGCCGATTTTAATTATTTCAGCGAATGCAGGCGAACGTGAGGTCAATCCACAAGATGCCGTCTTAAGTGAAGACTTTATGCTAAAACCAATCGATCTCAATTTGTTGCTGAGTAAAATTGGAGACAAGTTAGGCTTGGTGTGGATTGATTCTAAATCAGATGCACTACTTGAAAATAATGAAGCTCAATCACTTGATGTAAAGGTGTTTAAGCAGGAGCAAGTCGTTGTTCATACATCAATTACACAATCGGAAAATAATGATCTACTCGATTTACCGCAAAGCTTGCAACAGTTAAATGATTTGATTGGACAGGGCTATATTCGTGGAATTCAACAGACTTTAATGCAATGTCGTCAAAATTTTCCGGAGCATAACGAGTTATGGGAACAGCTTGAACAGGCTATTCAAAAATTTGATTTAAAACAAGCCCAACGATTAATTCAGGATAAGCAATGAGTGCGCAACATGTTTCTTTTCAGCAAGCTTCTCCAAACGAGCAGGCTGTTATTCTGATTGTGGATGATGTGCCAGAAAATCTGGGCTTGCTACATGAAAGTCTGGATCAAGCTGGTTATCGCGTGCTTGTCACAACCGATGGGTTAAGTGCTATTGAAATAGCCCACCGATGCTTACCAGATATGATTTTGCTTGATGGCAATATGCCACATATGGACGGTTTTGAAAGTTGTATACAGCTTAAAGCGAGCCCAATTACGCAGTTTATTCCCGTCATTTTTATGACGGGCTTGTCTGAGACAGAGCATATTGTGCGTGGTTTTCAGGTCGGAGGAGTGGACTATGTAACAAAACCACTGAATATTGAAGAAGTATTAGCAAGGGTAAAAACACATTTGGCACATGCCAAACTATTGCAGCAACAAAAGCAGGTGATTGATGCAACGGAAACAGCCATTCTCGCGCTAGATGTTCAGGGTAAAATTGTGTGGAAAACCCAAAAAGCTAGTGATCTACTAAATCAATATTTACCCGAATTAGAAGGTTTTGAAGCAGGCTTAAAAGCTTGGTTTTCAGACTTAGAGCATGAAAAAGACCCAAAAAAATTAACCAGCTGTTCTTATTCGACACCATCTCAGCAATTACAGCTTTTATTGCTTACGCCGTGGCAATCTGAAACGAGCATAGCAAAAAATTATCTGATCCAGATCAAGACTTCTACGCCTGCGTTGGAAATGGCTGATATTTTGAAATACTGTCCGCAGTTGACTCAACGTGAGGCAGAAGTCATGCACTGGTTGTTGTTAGGGAAAACCAATAAAGATATTGCAGAAATTTTGGAGCTTAGTCCAAGAACTGTGAATAAACATTTAGAACATGTTTTTGAAAAACTTTGCGTTGAAAACCGAACTGCTGCTGTGGCGCACATTAATAGTTTGGTGCAAGAATTTCATTAAGTTAATTGAAGATTGTATTTAAAAAGCATACAGACTCGCTGCTAAAAACAGGCTATTTTTTTACACATAAATTTGTTCTTATAGATAAAGATTATACAAAGTCATTTCTAAATAAATATGAGTCGTAATACGAGGAATTCATTGTGAATATTCAACAAAAAGATGATACAAAACACGGCAGCTTTAGCTTACTTGATGGTGAAACCGTTGCTGGTGAAATGACTTATACATGGGCAGGCGAAGGTATGCTAATTATTGATGCCACAGATGTAAATGAAAATTATCGCGGACAAGGCGTAGGCCGCCAATTACTTGATGCGTTAGTTGCCTTTGTCCGTGAAAAAGAAGTAAAAGTAATTCCGCTTTGCCCATATGCTAAATCGGTTTTTGATAAAGACCCAAGTATTGGTGATGTTCTTAGAAAGTAAGCAATAGATTAAAAATAATTAAATAAAAATCGGGCCTGAGTGTCCGATTTTTTATTGGTTTTATCAGTCATCTTTGTTTTAGTGAATATGTTTTAAACAGTTGTATTCAGCTGATTTGAAAGATTTCGATTGCCAAATCGCATTTATCAAACTTATAGAAAAGCTTATCTAATAAAAATAGTTTTAGACCAATTGGGAAAAAAATAAACTCGTTACACAAATATTTAATGGCTGAATCAAGCTAAATATTTATAACGTTTTAATATTATTTTTTGGAATTTTCCTTGAACTGGCAGTATATCCATAGTGTGTTGCCGCAATTTTTCTCTGCAACTTTGACCACGCTGAAAATCTCAATTATCAGCATTATTTTGGCGATTATTGTAGGGCTGATTTGCAGCATTTTAATCACATATCGCGTGCGGGTGCTAAATAGAATTGCCCAGTTCTATATTGAGTTATCTCGAAATACCCCTTTATTAATTCAATTGTTCTTTTTGTATTACGGTTTGCCAAAACTCGGTATCAAAATCGATGGTTTCGCTTGTGGTGTGATCGGACTGACCTTTTTAGGCGGAAGCTATATGGCAGAAGCCTTCCGAGCAGGTTTGCAGTCTGTTGCAAAAGGGCAGATTGATTCTGCAAAAAGTATTGGTCTACAACCGAGTCAAATTTTTAGATATGTCATTTTTCCTCAAGCACTGGCTATTTCAATCCCGGCAATCGGGGCAAATTGTCTATTTCTGATTAAAGAAAGTTCTGTGGTCAGTGCCATTGCTGTGGTTGAGCTGCTTTTTGTCACCAAAGACTTAATTGGCATGGACTATAAAACCACAGAAGCGTTGTTCTTACTCATCATGGCTTATCTCATTATTTTATTGCCCGTGTCTATTTTAACCAGCTATCTGGAGCACAGAAGTCGGAAGGTGAGCCATGGAACTTGATTATCTATTTCAAGCGAATCACCTCGAACGTTTAATGTGGGGACTTTGGGCAACTGCAAAAATTGCATTTATTTCGGTGTTTTTCTCTGCAATTTTCGGCACAGTTTTCGGCGTCATTATGACCTCTAAAAATATAGTCGTTAAAGCGCTGTGCCGCCTGTACTTAGAAGCCATTCGAATCATTCCAATTTTAGTTTTGCTGTTTGTGTTTTATTTCGGCTTTGCGACATGGTTTAACTGGCAGTTTTCCGCAATGTGGGTGTGCGTTGTTGTATTTGTTTTATGGGGTACGGCTGAAATGGGCGATTTGGTGCGTGCAGCCATTACTTCAATTGATCAGCATCAACGAGATTCAGCTTATGCGCTCGGGCTTAATCATGTTCAAACTTTGATCTACGTCATTTTTCCGCAAAGTCTAAAACGAGTAACACCAGGCGCGATTAACTTATTTACCCGAATGGTGAAAACCAGCTCTTTGGCAGTGCTTATTGGTGTGGTTGAGGTCATTAAAGTTGGCCAGCAAATTATTGAAAATTCGCTGTTGACCGTGCCGAGCGCTTCTCTTTGGATTTATGGCTTTATTTTTATTTTGTATTTTCTGATTTGCTATCCCTTATCTCGTTTGGCGGCACATTTAGAAAAGGTCTGGGAGTAATTATGCCTTTGTTATCGATAAAACAATTACAGAAATCATTTGCACAAAGTCATATTTTACAGGGCATTGATCTGGATGTAGAACAAGGAGAGGTAGTTGTTATTTTAGGCCCATCGGGCTGTGGTAAAAGTACCTTACTGCGTTGTATTAATGGTTTAGAACCGATTCAGGGTGGTGAAATCCGTTTAACTGGTTCAGGTGTTTTGGGTAAAGATGTGGACTGGACTAATGCTCGTCAAAAAATCGGCATGGTTTTTCAGAACTATGAGCTATTTGGGCATATGAACGTTATTGACAATATTTTGCTCGGGCCACTTAAAGTACAAAAACGCCACCGCGATGAAGCTGAACAAGTAGCAGATGAGTTGTTAAAGCGAGTTGGACTGTTTGAGCGAAAACTTGATTATCCACGCCAACTGTCTGGCGGACAAAAACAACGTATCGCTATTGTGCGTTCACTGGTCATGCAACCTAAAGTCATTTTACTTGATGAAGTTACCGCTGCGCTTGACCCAGAAATGGTCAGAGAAGTGCTTGATGTAGTCCTTAAATTGGCGAATGAAGGAATGACCATGTTGATTGTGACACATGAGATGTCCTTTGCACGTAAGGTTGCCGACCGCATTATTTTTATGGATAAGGGCAAAATTATTGAACAGGCTTCACCAGAAGAATTTTTTGAACAGCCAAAAACAGAACGAGCGAAAGCCTTCTTAAATATTTTGTCGTACTAAATTTTTATTATTTGAATCATGAGGAAGTGAATGTTTGAACGTAATTCAATAAAAATATTAAGCAGTCTTGCCGTTGCTGGGGTGTTACTCACTGCATGTAGTAAAACGCCATCCACTGAACAGCCAAGTAATGTTCAAGAAGACCATTCTTTAGAACAAGTCAAAAAAAATGGAGTTCTACGAGTTGCTGTTTTTGCCGATGATCCGCCGTTTGGTTATGTAGATAGCGCGGGGAATAATCAGGGCTTTGATGTCGCTTTAGCAAAACGGGTGACTAAAGATTTGCTCGGTGATGAAAAAAAAGTTGAGTTTATTGTGACTGAAGCTTCAAATCGGGTGGAGTTTTTAAAATCAAATCGTGCCGATATGGTGTTCGCGACATTTACGGTAACCCCTGAACGCAAAGAGGTTGTCGATTTTGCCGAACCTTATTTAAAAGGTGCTTTCGGCATAGTCTCTCCTAAAGCCAAGCCAATTACAGATATTGCCCAATTAGAAGGTAAGACCTTAATTGTAAATAAAGGCACCAGTTCAGATACCTACTTTACCAAGCATTATCCTAAAGTGAATTTACTCAAGTTTGAAAGAAATTCGGATGCCTTTAAAGCCTTAACCGACGGTCGTGGCGACGCGATTTCACAAGATAGTACCTATGCTTTAGCGTGGGCCGCAAAGAACCCAAGTTATGTGGCAGGTATTCAGTCTATTGGTGATCAAGAGTTTATTGCACCAGCAGTTAAAAAGGGCAATACCCAACTATTGAATTGGCTCAATACTGAAATCAAGCAGCTCAGAACAAGTGGTGAAATTAAGAAAATTTATGATGAAACCTTGAAACCAATTTACGGTGACTCGGTCAATCCGAATGTGTTTTTAGATGTAGGCCAATAATTTTTAATATCGCTGAAGCAGTGCCTAAAACTAGGCGCTGCTATTTTAAATACGACTTTTACAAGAACGATAGGGTGAAATAATGACAACATTAACATTTCAAAACGTGAAGTATATTTTGGCGGCATCTTTACTGAGTTTAGGTTTAGTTGCATGTGACAAAGGAACTCAGTCTACTGAAAAAACGGCAGATACCACACAAACTGTGTCGAGTATTGAACAGATCAAAAAGAATGGCGTAGTACGAATTGGTGTATTTAGCGATAAACCGCCGTTTGGATATTTAGATGCCCAAGGGAAAAATCAGGGCTTTGATGTAGAGATTGCCAAGCATGTTGCTAAAGATCTGCTCGGTGATGAAAACAAAGTTGAGTTTGTTTTAACTGAAGCGGCTAACCGTGTCGAATATTTAAAAGCCAATAAAGTGGATATTATTTTTGCAAACTTTACCGTTACGCCAGAACGTAAAGAAGTGGTCGATTTTGCTAAGCCTTATTTAAAAGTTGCTTTGGGCGTGGTTTCTCCTAAAAGCCATCCAATTACAGATGTTGCTCAACTGAAAGACAAAACTTTGTTGGTAAACAAAGGGACAACGGCTGATTCATTTTTCACCAAGACTCATCCTGAAATTAAACTACAAAAGTATGAGCAAAACACTGAAACTTTTGATGCTTTAAAAGATGGTCGTGGCGCTGCGCTTGCCCATGATAACTTGCTGGTTTTAGCGTGGGCTAAAGAAAATCCAAATTACACTGTTGGCATTACCAATTTAGGTGAGCAGGACTTAATTGCTCCAGCAGTGAAAAAAGGTGATAAAGAGTTATTGGACTGGTTGAATCAAGATTTAGAGAAACTGGCTAAAGAAGGGGTAATTCATCAAGCTTATGAAAAGACTTTAAAACCAGTCTATGGCGATACGATTAATCCAAAAGATCTATTAGTTGAGTAATCATACTCATAATTTCTAAAGATTAAGAGCCTTCTAAATAGTATTTGCTCGAGCTAGGATTCATCTACAGCCTGCCCATAATTTATAAAGATAATGTTTTGGCAATATTTTTTATAGATGTAAACAGTGGTCAGGTTCTGTAGATGAGAAAGTTTTTTGGTTACTTTTTTCAAAAAAAGTAACAGAATTAGCTGAGTGCTTTAGAGGTTAAAAGGTAGGATTATATCGTGCTAACTCCTTGACTTTATATTACTTTAACTTAAATAAAGTCGGCTCTGCTGCTAATTTATCAGCCAGATATTGAATCAATACACTCAATTTAGGCGGGACATGCCGTGTCGGTGGGTAAAGTAACCACAGCCCACCGCTATAATAAGTCTTAAAATACCAATCTGGTAAAACCTGAACTAAGGTCCCTTGCTGTAGAGCATGGCGTGCAACGAAGTACGGCAAGCTCGCAATACCTAAGTGCTGTAATGCGGCACTTAAACGTACACCCGTATGGTTTGCAGCATAACGCCCACGCACAGCCACACTTATCGATTTATTTCCTTGTTGAAATTTCCATTTTGAGTCACTCGCTTGTTCCCCCAAGTAAATACATTCATGCTGCTTTAAATCATGAGGATGACTCGGTGTGCCATGCTTTGCCAAATACTCAGGTGTTGCACAAACCAAGTGATCAATATCAATAAGTTTTCGACCCATAAGGCCACCTGGTGGTTGCTCTGTAATTCGAAGTGCTAAATCAACCCCATCATCAATCAGGTCTACATAGCGATCTTCTAAAAGCATTTGAATATCAATTTTCGGGTAGCGTTCTAAAAATTCGGGTAAATGCGGATGAATCATAAAATGTCCCACAGCTTTCGGAACACTCATGCGAATAATACCTTCTGGTTCGACATGAAATTGGCCTGAACTTTCCATCACTGCTTGTGCCGCATTCACCATATCTAGACAACGTTGATAAACCTGCTGTCCACTTTCACTTAAACGAAGTTTCCGGGTGGTCCGATAGAGTAAGCGGGTGCCTAAAGCGCGTTCTAAACGGGCAATCGCGCGACTAACAGCAGAAGGTGTTGTACCAAGTTGCCTTGCAGTTTCAGAAAAACTTTCCGACTCGACAACCTTAACGAAAGTCGCCATTTCATTTAACAGAACCAGACTTTGATTTGTGCTCATGAGGCAAAAGTTATTTGGATTTTGATTGGATTATCGCGTCTAAAAAATCGCAATACAATCTTTTAGGTGATTTTCAGGAAATTAAATTGTTATGTGGCAGTTGTATGGACATGAGTTTTTAACGCTAGCGCTCATTCACTTTATGGCGGTGATTTTACCTGGGCCAGATTTTGTGATTACCGTAAGACAAAGTGTGCGTTACGGCTACTTAATTGGATGTCTAACCGCAATTGGTATTGGTGTAGGAATTTCAGTGCATGTATTTTATACACTTGTTGGTATTGGCTTTTTGATTCAACAAAGCGAATGGCTCATGTCACTGATCAGAACAGCGGGGGCAGCTTACTTAGTGTATTTAGGATGGCAATGTTTACGTAGTCAGCCGAATACAAATCTTGAGATCAATAGCCAAACTGATAGTGATGCTCCAAGTTTGTTTAAAGCTTTTACGATGGGTTTTCTCACCAATGCATTAAACCCAAAAGCCACCATCTTTTTTCTGGCAATTTTTACGACGATTGTAAGTACCACCACACCGATGAAAGTTCAGGTTTTTTATGGAGTGTGGATGTGTATGGTTAATGCTATTTGGTTTATGGTGGTGAGTGTGCTGTTTGCACAGCCTATTGTACGTAAACGATTTTTAGAGTTTGGAGTTTATTTTGAGCGGGTAATGGGAGTTTTATTAATTGGGATTGCATTGAGATTGATTTGGGAATTATTTCTTTAATTTAGACTTGTTACGTTTCACAGCATAGCCATTTATAAGTTTGGAATATACTTTACATATTCCAAACTTAGATTAAATATAATTTAAAAATTAAGCAAATCCACCATTTACTCGAATGACTTGTGAATTTACCCAACGCCCATCTGGGCCAGCTAGCATGGCAACTACACTGGCAATTTCTTCAGGTGTTCCAATTCTTTCCAATGGGGCAAGTTTTGCAATAGCCGAAACCTGCTCGTCAGTTTTTCCATTGTAAAAAAGGTCAGTACCTGTCGGGCCGGGCGCAACTGCATTTACAGTAATATTTCGGCCGCGTAACTCATTTGCTAACACATGTACCAAACCTTCTACACCTGCTTTGGATGCAATATAGGGACCATATGCCGGAAAAGATTTAGCAATTACACTGGTTGAAAGCGTAATAATTCGGCCACCATCTGGTACTGTTTCGGCCGCATGAGCCAATATTAAAAATGCACCCCGTAAATTGGTATGAATCACTTTATCGAAATCAGGCAGAGCTTCAGGTGTAATTTTTGCCATAGGCATAATGCCTGCGCTATGAACCACGACATCTAATTGACCATTAATGGCTTTTGCCTGCTGAAATAAACGGCTAACATCATGTTCATTTGCAACATCGGCTTGAATGGCAGAGGCTTGACCACCTTGCTCAATAATATGATCTACAGCTGCTTGGGCATGATTTGCATTGCCAGCATAATTAATGATCACATAAAAACCATCTTGAGCTAGACGTTCGGCAATAGCACGGCCAATACCACGAGATGCACCAGTGACAAGAGCTGTTTTTTTCGAAATATTCATTGTTTAACTAGCCTGTTCGAGTAAGTATGGTTTATTTTAATAATGTAGAAATATGGGATAAAGTCTCATAATTGGATAAGATAATTCCAAATACATTAATAATGTGGTTGGCTAAAAAGAGAGCATTATGGATAAATTTGATACCTTACAGCTTTTTACCCGCATCGTAGAGTTGGGTAGCTTTAGTCAGGCAGCCGACCAATTGAATATCCCACGCGCTACAGCAAGTAATGCCATTAAAGAGTTAGAAAATAATTTACAGTGCCGTTTACTAGAGCGAACTACGCGGCATGTTAGACCATCACTCGATGGGCAGGCATTTTATGAGCGCTGCACACAAATATTATCGGAACTCGATGATGCCGAATCGTCTTTGCGCAATGTCGTGGCACAGCCACGCGGCTTATTACGTATTGATTTATCTGGTGCACATGCGACTAAAATTGTTTTACCCAGTATTGATCAATTTCACGAGTTATATCCCGATATTGAACTGGTAATTAGTACGGGTGACCGTTTAGTTGATCTTATTAGAGAGGGAATAGACTGTGTGGTGAGAGCAGGACGTCTGGATGATTCATCTTTAATTGCTCGGCATTTGGTCGATATGCCGCAAGTCATTTGTGCGAGTCCTGACTATTTAAATAAGTATGGAACACCTTTGCAGCCAGAAGAATTGTTATTACATTATTGTGTTAATTTCTTCTCAACTACAGGTGGACGAAACTATCCAATTGAATTGATGGTTAATGGCAAAAAACAAGATTATTTTTTGAAAAGCTGGATAGCGGTAAATGACGCTGAAAACTATGTATTAGGTGCTTTACGTGGGGCAGGGTTAATTCAGGTGCCACGCTACCATGTGGCCGAACATTTAAAAGATGGGCAATTGGTTGAGGTTTTGTCTGACTGGAAAAGCCCCGCCATGTCGGTTTCTGCATTGTACCCGCAACATCGACAACTTTCGCCACGGGTGCGGGCATTTGTAGCTTGGTTGAGTGACTTATATACAGGCTATTTTTCAAAATAACGATACCGACTCTAATAATCTGGAACGAATTGCAGGTTTTTTTGATCAAAGTCATATGACACGTCATTTTCTAAAAGCCTTCGGTTTGACTACAGCCATATGGCGGATGATCAATAAGCTCTCTTCTTAAACAAGTTATTTAAAAGCCAGCCTGTGTATAGACCGACCTCAACTTTGTTTTAAATTAGATGTATGCCTTTTAAGAAATCATAAAGCATGAATATGCCGGAAATGATCAGCATTATTCCCATGGCTTTGTTTAGGCGGTTAAACCAGTTTTTATTTTTAATTTTTTTACCTAATACTGTACCTGCCCAAGAGTAAAGGCAGGGCGCACCAGCTGCACCCAGTGAAATGAGCAATGACACTAAAAAGATTTGAATGCCAGTAATATGTGCAGTTGGATACATAATCGTGGTTACAGGCAAAATCACTAATATCCCTTTTGGATTTAAGGCTTGTATCCAAAAGCCATTCCAGAAAGACAAAGTCTGAACTCCAGTGGTTTCATCACGAATATCAATGTCCGCCTTTAACATTTGGTATGAAAGATAAAACGTATAAAGTGCACCGAACAAAGCAATATAGTGCAAAGCATTTCTTGGAATGATCGCTGCGCCAATATATCCAAAAATCATGAATAACATCAGCATTGCACAACCAACACCTATAAAAAAATAAATCGTTTTTTTGAATTGTCCTGTTAGCCCAGCATTTAGACCCATAAAATTTACTGGACCGGGGCTATACATCACACTCAAGGTATAAAAAAAGATTTCCATAAACGCATCTACTAAAACAAAACAACCCAGCATAGTGACTCGCAAATTTAGAATCTTGTACGTTTGTGATGGCTCCTGCACAAACGTACAAGACGAGAAAAATCTGAAGAGTCATGATGAGCGACCTAAAGTTATGACTCAGGATAGGGGTTTATGTTTGACACAAAAATTGCGCTGATTGTCCGTAATGATCTTACGACGTGGCAAAGGCTAAATGTGGTGGCTTTTTTGGCAACGGGAATTGCCTCTGCTGTACCTGAAATGTTGGGAAAACCTTATATCGATGCGAATGGCTATGAGTATGGCAATATGTTAGGGCAGCCAATGTTGGTATTTGAAGGGGATTTATCAGGACTACAAAAAGCGCATCGCAAAGCAATTGAACAAGATTTAACGATAATTCCCTATGTACACGCCATGTTTTCTACAGGAAATGATGAGGATAATCGGGCGGTTTTTTTAGCTGAAGATGCGAATCAATTAAATTTGGTCGGAGTGGCGTTAAGAGGTCCTAAAAAATTGGTCGATAAAGCAATTAAGGGGCTTTCTTTGCATCAATAAGAAATAAGATTTTTATTGGAAGAACGATAAAACCCACTGTTTGAGCAAAAGTGGGTTTTATTTTAACAATGAAAATTAAACTTTATCTTGGGTTTTGGTTTCAAAGTCGCTGGCATCATGGCGTTCATGTAACTGTGTAGCTAAATCGCCAAAAGTACGGTTGACCATTCGACCACGTTGTACCGCAGGGCGCGCTAAAATCGCATCTGCCCAACGCTGAACATTTTTATATTGATCGACACCTAAAAACTCTGCGCCGTTATAGACCCAGTTTTTAACAAGACCACCATACCAAGGGAATGCAGCAATATCTGCAATGGTATATTCAGAACCAGCCAAATATTCATGCTTTGCTAAATGTTGATCTAACACATCAAGCAAACGTTTTGTTTCCATGGCGAAGCGATTAACCGCATATTCAATTTTAACAGGGGCATAGGCATAAAAATGCCCAAAACCACCACCTAAATATGGTGCGCTACCCATTTGCCAAAATAGCCAATTGAGACATTCGGTACGTGCAGCAATATCAGTTGGAATGAAAGCTTTAAACTTTTCAGCCAAGTAAAGCAAAATTGAACCAGACTCAAACACTCTTAATGGCGGGTTCTGGCTATGGTCAACCAATGCTGGAATTTTAGAGTTTGGATTAATTTCTACAAAACCGCTGCCAAATTGCTGTCCTTCACCAATTTTGATGAGCCAAGCATCATATTCAGCATCTTGATGTCCTAATGCTAAAAGCTCTTCTAGCAAAATCGTGACTTTTTGACCATTAGGCGTTGCTAAAGAGTAGAGCTGGAGCGGATGTTTCCCTACCGGAAGTGTATGTTCATAACGCGAGCCTGAAGTAGGTTGGTTTAAATCGGTTTTTTCTCCAGTCCATTGCCAAACTTGTGGAGGAATATAGTTTGAATCACTCATTTTTTATCTCGTGTTTGGTGTAAATATAAGGATTTATTTATGTCGTAAGGCAAGCCATTTTCTTACGCTCGGGCGTTGCCACTGCTGTAATGCATAGTTCTTTAAGCGTTCTGGTACAGCATCACTGTTTTGAATAAGACGTTGCAATATTAATGCAAGTTCAGCATCCACAATGCTCCATGAACCAAAAAGAAATTCGGCGTTCGGGGCAAGAAGTTTTTCTACAACAAAGAACAGTTTCTCGGCTGCTTTTAGACCTTGTTCAGAAAGTGGTTTAGATGTGGGCTGAATAAAAATAACATCGGTTGGTCGTTCAGTTCTTAGAGCCACTAGGTCTGATCGGAGCCATGCTTGAATTTGTCGTGCTCTTGCACGCGCTTGGATATCTTTTGGATAGATAGCTGTGTCTGGATAGAGATCTTCAAGATATTCCAAAATGGCAGATGATTCTGATAAAGCAAAATCGTTATGCTCAAGTACAGGCACTTTGGCTGTTAATGACTTTTCGACATAAGATTTTTCAAACTGGCCTTGCTGACCTAAGTTGATGGTTGCTATTTCAAATGGAATTTGTTTTTCATGTAGCCCTACAAAAACTGTAAACGCATAGGGACTTAGAAATTGTGAATCTGTGTAGAGCTTAAAACGTTCATTATTCATTGTTATTGTCCATGTCATAAAACAATCGGATCTAGTCTAAGTGAGCTGATCCAAGATTGGGTAGCTTTTTTGTGGAAAAGCTTTATCGGTTTTTAAATTAAGCTTTAATGTGCTGAAAATGTTGGCGAATAATGCTCAGCCAAGCTTGAACTGCTGGTGAGGCAGGAAGATTCTTTTTCCAAGCCATGACTAAGTGCCATTGAATATTTGGTTTTTCGAGTGGCACTGCTGCAAATAAACTAGGGTCAAGCATATCGGTATAATATTGAGGAAGAAGTGCGATCCCCATACGTTGTAACACCATGTCTGCCAGAAGATGCCATTGGCTGGTACGGCAAGCAATGGTTGGGTAAAAACCATGCTGTTTACATGCATCGAGAATAATACTGTTTAAAGAGAAATTTTCAGGAAACATTAAAAATGATTGGTGTTGTAGCTCTTCTAGATTTATTTTTTTACGGGTTGCCCACGTGGCATCACGACGTAAAAGAACCATTAAAGGGTAGTTACATAGCTCAATGCTATTGAAAATTTGCGTATCAAAAGGCTGCAATAAAACACCAACATCTAACTCGTTATTAAGTAAAGCTTGTTCAATACCGCGTGAACCCACTTCCATAAAAGCCAATTCAATATCAGGCCACTGTTGGTGATAATCAAACAGGGCAGTCGTTAAGAGCTGTGAACCTAAAGGCGGAACGCCAAGTTTTAAAGTCCCTGTTTTTAATTGTTGATAATTTTCTATCTCAAGAAAGATGTTCTGTTCTGCCTGAAGAAGCTCGACTGCATGTTGATAAATGCGTTCTCCAATTTGGGTTAATTCAATTTGTCTTTTTCGGCCGTGCTCAGGTTTGACCAAAAGTTGGACCTGAAGCTGTTCTTCAAGCTGTTGTATTATTTTACTAATGGTGGGCTGAGTCAGATATAACTCGTCAGCAGCACGGGTAAAGCTTTTAGTTTTTACCAGTGTAACGAAGCATTGTAATGATTTTAGAGAAAGCATAATAAAGAATAGATTATTCCATTTTTGAATAATTTTAACATGAATAATTCATATTTAGCAGCTTTAACCAAGATAGCATAATAGTGTAGTTAACCATTTAATTTCGCAAAATGAGTACTGAATCTGCTTCGGGAACACCCACACAACCTTCATTTTTAATTTTAGTTAAACAAATTTTGATTTTGGCTGGATTTTGGTGGGTAGGATATCTATTACATCAAAAACTTGGTGTACCTGTCTCGGCAGGCATTTTAGGGATGTTTTTATTGCTTTTATGCCTGTTCTTTAAAATTATCAAAATGGATCAGGTGGCAATGGGAGCAACTGTTGTTTTAGGTGAACTGTTGCTGTTTTTTGTGCCTGTTGTGGTCGCCGTAGTTCAGTATAAAACCTTGTTTATGACTGAAGGGTGGCAAATTGTCTTGAGCATTGCAGTTGGGACTATTTCGGTCATGCTCAGTACGTGCCTGACGATTCACTATTACAATCGTTTGAAAGCTTATTTACAGGCTCGAAAACGTCTTCAACATAAGCATATCTAAAGAGCAAACGACATGAATATTTGGTCAATTCTTTGTCTGATCTGGACTTTGGTAGCCTATGTTGTGGCAAAGCGGATCTATCAGAAAAATCCAAAACTTTGGTTATCACCCGCAATTAGTGTGCCTGTACTCACCATTATTTTGATGACGATTTTTGGAATTTCATATCAAACTTATGCAGAAGATACCCAGTGGATTGTGAATTTATTAGGGCCTGCAACGGTTGCTTTTGCTGTACCGATTTATCGCTATCGGGAAACGATTCGTAAAAACCTCGGGGTTCTCTCGATTGCGATTATTGTCGGCATGAGTGTAGGTGTGATGTCTGCCTATGAAATGGCACAGTGGTTCCATTTTAGCCCTGAAGTGACCAACAGTTTAATGGCCCGTTCTATTTCAACACCATTTGCCATGATTTTAGCGGAAGATATTCATGGTTCGGCAGCATTGGTTTCTTTATTTACGGTTATTACGGGTTTGGTTGGTATGATCTGCGGCGATGCAATTTTAGCGATTACTAAAATCCGTTCTAATGTAGCCAATGGGGCAGCCTTCGGTAATGCAGCCCATGGTTTTGGTACAGTTAGAGCACAGCAGCGCAATAGTGAAGAAGGTGTAATTGCTAGTTTGACTATGGTTATTGCCGGTATTTTAATGGTATTAATTGGACCATTTGCGATTCATCTATGGTTGGTGCTGTAGGTTTTCCGATGTGGGCTTGGCATGTTGTTGAATAATGTTTGATAGTTTTTTAATGGCTTGTTTCATCAGCTCAGGTTCAAAATCTCCTAAACCGACAATCAGACCCGGACGTTGCTGTTCTTTTGAAAATGTCGGTGAAATTGCTTTAATGGCAATACCTGCATCGACTGCCGAGCTTGCAACGTCAATATCATTAATATGATGAGCAAGCCATAACACCATATGCATGCCTTGATCGCCCGGCTGTAACCAAGCCAGTTCTTGAGGGATGTATTTTTCAATCAAGCCAATAATGTATTCTCGAACTTCTGCATAGACATTTCGAGTCCGTCGAATATGTCGCTCTAAATAACCCTCTTGAATAAAAGCAGCTAAAACATGCTGGTCGGCAGCAGGCGGGTGCCTATCAATTAAGACTCTAAGCCCACAAAAAGGAGCTACCAGTTCTTTAGGCAACACTGCATAGCCAAGTCTAAGGGATGGAAATAACACTTTGCTGAAAGTACCCAAATAAATCACTTGGTCGGGTGCCATGCCTTGTAAAGATGGGAAAGGTTGACCGTTATAGCGAAGTTCGCTGTCATAATCATCTTCAATGATCCATGCATTTTGCTGTTTTGCCCAAGCCAATAAAGCCGTACGTCTTGCTAGACTCATTGGCATACCAAGTGGGTATTGATGAGATGGCGTCACAAAAGCAGCACGTGCATATTTTGCAAGCTTAATGCCAGTTTCAACCTGAATGCCTTCTTCATCGATAGGAACACGAACCATACGAATGTTTTGTACGGTATGCTCAAAAATGGCTGTGGTCCCCCGATAAGCCGGATCTTCAACCCAAACTTCATCTTTTGCTTCAAATAAAATCTGGCTGCAAATATAAAGTGACTGTTGAATGCCAGGAGTAATCACAATTTGGTCAGGTTCGCAGTGTACAGAGCGTGATCGGCGTACATAGTCTGCTATAGCAACTCTGAGTGATAACACACCTTGCGGCTCGCCATAACCCGAAGGAGCACCTGCACCTCGTGATCTAAATTTATTGCCAAACTTACGCCAGATATCACTTGGTTGAGTACGACCGACGGGGACAGATACCGCAAAAGGAACATGAGGAAGTGGTTTAAATTCTTTAAGCACTTTGGCATAAGAACGTGCCGATTTGGTCAAAGATATCGAGTTAGGTTTATTTTCTTTTTGAGAATGTTGCGGTGTAGTTTTTTTAGTTAAAGCATGAGACACATAAGTGCCCGTTCGTGGTTGAGAGTCAAACACACCTTCAGCTAAAAGCTGATCATAAGCTTCAATAATGGTTCCGCGAGCGACACCTAAGGTTAAAGCCAGTTCACGGGAAGAAGGCAATGGATCACCGGGTTGTAAATCACCACTTTGTACAGCTTCACGTAAAGCTTGGGTCAGCTGAGCACTAATCTTTCCTTGGCTTTTATCAATCTTTGCAATAGACGGAAGTTCAACAACTTTTGCCATTCTTGCCATAATTCTGGTCTACTTAAAAAAATACAAAGTGGTTCTTTTTAATAAACCACATAAACCAGAAAATTTACAACACATAATATAAATAACCCTAATATTTACAGCGAGGTCTTGAGTCATGTATATCCCTGATGATTTTGCAGAAAACAGGTTGGATGTGTTGCATTCTCTTATTACAGAATATCCATTTGGGGTGCTTTTCACACATGGAAGTAATGGCTTAGATGCAAATCATCTTCCATTCGAGTTACAGGCAAATGAAGGGAAATTTGGCATGCTACATGCGCATGTGTCTCGAAATAATTCTGTTTGGCAGGACATTAAAAATGGAGATGAGGTACTCGTCGTGTTTCAAGCTGGCGATGCGTATATTTCACCAAATTGGTACCCATCCAAACATGAACAGCACAGACAAGTGCCTACTTGGAACTATAGGGTTGTGCATGCATATGGCAAGGTGACGATTCGAGATGATGAACGCTATGTTCGTGGTGTAGTGGCTCGTTTAACCCGTACCCATGAAGCATCTCAACCTGAACCATGGAAAATGTCCGATGCACCAAAAGACTATCTTGAACCAATGTTAAAGGCGATTGTGGGAATAGAAATTGAAATTACTAAGCTGCAAGGAAAATCAAAACTTGGGCAAAATAAAGAACGCCGAGACATTTTAGGCGCGGCAGATGGCCTATCGACGTCTGGTCATCAAACTATAGCGAATGCCATGTACAGTGTGGCTGAGTTAAATAAACAATTTTGAAAATATAAAATTTTAATATCAATTGAGGAGATAAAGATGTCTTTGACTACACCTGTTGAGTTAGTGGGTGAACACGTTATTTTAAAGCCGCTCGATGTAACTCAAGCTGAAGCGCTCAAAGAGGCCGTTTGCGATGGGGAACTCTATAATCTTTGGTATACCCGTGTGCCAAGACCTGAACAGATGACTGCTGAAATTGAAAGACGTCTTGATTTGCAAAAATCTGGTTCTATGTTGCCTTTTTATATTGAAGACCGAAAAACGGGGCGAGCGCTGGGCATGACAACTCTCATGCATATTGAAGAAGCTCATCGCCGTGTAGAAATTGGTTCGACGTGGTATCGCAAGTCTGCACAGCGTACGCCTGTAAATACTGAATGTAAAAAGCTCCTATTGGCTCATGCATTTGAGACTTTAAACTGTATTGCGGTTGAATTACGCACATCTTCTTTAAATGTTCAAAGTCAAGCCGCGATTGTACGTTTAGGTGCAAAGCTCGATGGTGTGCTAAGAAGCCATCAAATTGTGAAAGATGATATTTTACGGGACACACATGTTTATAGCATTTTGAAACATGAGTGGCCTGCGGTCCGTCAAAATCTAGAATGGCTATTGAGCAAACCGCGTTAAAAAGAATTTAAACAAACTGCTTTTCTCTTTTTTGGCTTAGCCAGAAGAGAGAAGCTGCGGCAATCACCAACCATGGTATTAACGCCATATTCATTGCTTTCCAGCCAAATAAATCCAGTAAAGCACCTGCACTAAACGAACAAATCAATCCCACAACAAAAACGGTCATATCATTAATCGCCTGGGCTTTGGCTTTTTCAGCTACGGAATAGGTTCCTGTGAGTAAAGAAGTACTGCCAATAAATAAAAAGTTCCAACCCACGCCTAATAAAATGAGCGAGATAGCAAAAGATGCGAACTCAATACCTGAGAGAGCAAATCCAATGTAGCAAGCAAATAATAAAAGACCTGCAAACATGATTTTAATTACCCCAAAACGTGCAATTAAATTTCCAGTAAAGAATGAAGGTAGGAACATACCAAGCACATGTAGCTGAATGACGGTGGTAATTGATCCAAGTTCATGGTGTGAATGTCGCATAGCAATTGGTGTGGCGGTCATACCTAAAATCATGATGCCATAGCCTGTTACTGCGCCAAATAACGCAACCAAATAGGTCGGTTGAAAGACAATCTGTTGCCATGGGCGACCAGCAGTAAAGTCAGACTTTTGCTCAACTGTATCGGCAATATGTAGGCTAGATAAAATTCCCATTGCCACAAATGAGATAATACTAATAATTAAAAATGAACCGATATATTCTAAATGTTGAAATAATGGGCCACCAAAACGGGCTAAAGTCGGACCAATCAGTGCTGCAACAATTCCACCTGCCATCACCCAAGAAATAGCACGTGAGCGAAACGCGTCAGTTGCCACTTCACTGGCAGCAAAACGGTAAAACTGAGCAAAGGACTGATAGGCCCCGACACATAGCGTACCCAAAGCCAGAAGCATGAGTGAACTATAAAAAATACCGATTGATGCAATAATGCCGCCGAGTACACCTAAGAAAGCGCCGAATAGAAAACCATTACGTCGTCCTACACGTGCCATGAGCATTGAGGCCGGAAACATCATTAAGGCTGTCCCCAAAAACATAGATGCGATGGGTAGCGTTGCAAGTGTTGGGGTGTTTGCAATATTAGCGCCAGCCAAGCCACCAATGGTCATGACCATGACGGAAACGGTTTGGAAAAGTGATTGAGAACTCGCCAGAATTAATACTTGGCGGTGCATGGTATTTTGAAGCATAACGAGCCTTTAATTATATTCAGCAATAGCTGAGGCTAGGTGTCCGGTTTTTACATAAATAGAAGCGCCAGACAAACCCGCTTGAAAATGGGCATGTGTTTTCGGAGGTAGGCGTATCCATGTTCCAGCGTCATAAACTATTTCTTTATCGACCAACTGACCTTGGGTGATCAAAATTTCGATTCCACCCTCAGCATCTTCCATAAAAAGTTGCTGCGGTTTGAGTTTTTCTAAATAGGTGTGCTCATAACTTGCATCAACCAATATGCAAATTAAACGCGAACCTATTTCTTGCCATTGTGTTGGATCGTTGGTGTTGATTCGTAAAGTTTGATTTTCTGACGTAGGAATTTGCATAAGTTTGACAAAAATCAATGCACCTTCTTCGCTCGACGGTTGATGTACCGACTGATGGGGACTCCGTAAATACCATCCAGCGGGGTAGTGCTGATTTTGATTTTCAGTAAATACGCCTGAAAGTACGAGGATTTCTTCACCATGATGATGTCGATGTTCAGGGAAGATTGTATGGGGAGCATATTTCACCAAACTAGTCGCACGGGCTACTTCATCACCAACACGATCAAGCATGACACGATCAACTTCCCCGTGGGGAGATTTCGCCCAGTGATAGTCTTCAGGTTTGACAATCACAGCCTGTGAAAAATCGGCATGGATCAACATGAATACTCTCCTCGTAAACTAAATTCTCTTTATTCAATAACAAAATAAATAGAATGAATGAGCAAGCCCATTTAAGATGTAAAAATTTAATCATTATGAATAGATTACAGAACATTTTAGAAATAAAGATTTATAAGTACAAATGAGATAATCTATTTCTACAGTAAAGAAAATCTTTAGCGTTATGAATTCACCAGTTTATTTGAATGCCCTCCGTGCTTTTGAAGCCAGTGCACGCCACAAAAGTTTTTCTGCGGCGGCAAAAGAGTTAAATGTTACTCCGGCTGCAGTGGGGCAATTGGTGCGCACACTCGAAGATTGGCTAGGCTTTCCGTTGTTTCATCGGCAAACTAACGGTAAAAATCGGCTGGTCGCTACTGAAATGGCCGAATCGGTTTTACCGGATATTCGGGCGGGTTTTGATAAGCTGACTTTGGCTTTGGAAAAATTAAAGCAAGATTCTCTATCAGGTGTGCTTAATATTGCGGTAAGTCCAGCATTTGCTGAAAAATGGCTATTACCAAGAATTGATCATTTTCAAAAACAATATCCAGATATTGATATTCGTTTAGACATTAACTTGAAAACCGTAGATTTTTTAGAACAAAAAGTTGATGTAGGGGTGAGATATGGTCAAGGCCAATGGCAAGGTCTAGAAGCAGTTAAACTTATGGATGAAGAGGTTTATCCTGTATGTTCACCTGCATTTTTAAATGAACATTCATCTCTCTTAACCCCAAATGATCTGAGAAATATCACTTTAATTCATGATCTTTCTATGGAAAAACATCAACAATTTCCGGGGTGGCAATCTTGGCTAAAAAGTGTAGGTTTGAATGACATCAATATCAGTCGTGGTATGCAAATCAACAGTTCATCTGCAGTTTTACAGGCTGCAATGGAAGGACATGGTGTTGCATTAGCACGTAGTGTTATGGTGCAAAAAGATATACAAACCGGGCGTTTGGTACGATTATTTCCTCAAATTCACTTCTCATCGCCCTTTTCTTATTATTTGGTGTACCGACCGGAATACGCAAATTTGCCTAAAGTCAAAATCTGTCTAGATTGGTTTTTTGAAGAAATTCATCGAATATAAAATTAATCGTTAACCTGAGGTTAATAACGACTCATCTAGGTTGATTGATTGAAAGTCCATAAAGCGTTTTTATAGATTCAGAACAAAACTGCGATCTATAGGTAAACACATGGAAGGCTCAGTTCAGAATAAAGAACGGTTATGGACAAAGCGGCGTCATGCCAAACAACTAAAACTAGAGATGGCAAACCAATATACCGATGGTGTGGTCATTCCAACTCAAGACATTATTAAAGTTTTAGAAACCCTGATTACTCCGGGCGACAGAGTTGTACTCGAAGGGAATAACCAAAAGCAGGCAGATTTTTTATCGCGCTCTTTGGCTCAAACCAACCCTGATATTTTGCATGATTTACATATGATCATGCCGAGCGTGGGACGTTCGGAACATCTCGATCTGTTTGAAAAAGGTATTGCACGTAAACTCGATTTTTCTTTTGCTGGCCCACAGAGTTTACGTATTAGCCAGCTCATTGAAGATGGATTATTAGAGATTGGTGCAATTCATACCTATATTGAGTTGTATTCACGTTTGGTGGTTGACCTTATTCCAAATGTAGTGCTTTCGGCAGGTTTTATGGCAGACCGTCAAGGAAATATCTATACAGGCCCAAGTACCGAAGATTCTCCTGCACTTATTGAACCTGCGGCTTTTAGCGACGGTATTGTGATTGTACAGGTGAATGAACTGGTCGATGATGTCTCTGATTTGCCACGTGTCGATATTCCTGCTTCTTGGGTGGATTATGTAGTTGTGGCAGACCAGCCTTTTTATATCGAACCATTATTTACTCGTGACCCGAAACATATCAAGCCAGTGCATGTGCTTATGGCGATGATGGCAATTCGCGGAATTTATGAAAAGCATAATGTGCAATCGTTAAATCATGGGATTGGTTTTAACACTGCGGCAATTGAACTGATTTTACCGACCTATGGTGAGTCTTTAGGTTTAAAAGGAAAAATTTGCCGGAACTGGACACTAAATCCGCATCCAACCTTAATTCCTGCTATTGAAACAGGTTGGGTTGAAAGCGTGCATTGTTTTGGTACTGAACTCGGTATGGAAAAATATGTTGCAGCTCGTCCTGATGTGTTCTTTACAGGTCGTGATGGTGCTTTACGTTCCAACCGTATGATGTGTCAGCTCGCGGGTCAGTACGCTGTTGATCTATTTATTGGTGCAACTTTGCAAGTCGATGGAATGGGACATTCTTCGACTGTTACCAAAGGACGTTTAGCTGGTTTTGGTGGTGCACCAAACATGGGACACGACCCGCGTGGTCGTCGTCACGATACGCCAGCATGGCTAGATATGCGTTTACAAGGTGCCAGTGAAACTGAAACGTATTTGGCACGTGGTAAAAAGTTAGTTGTACAAATGGTGGAAACCTTCCAAGAGGGTGGTAAGCCAACTTTTGTGGAACGTCTTGATGCGATTGATGTCGCCAAAAACGCAGGCTTACCTTTAGCCCCGATCATGATTTATGGTGATGATGTGACTCATTTACTGACCGAAGAAGGCATTGCTTATCTATATAAAGCAAGCAGCCAAGAAGAGCGTCAAGCCATGATTGCTGCGGTAGCGGGTGTGACCAGTATTGGTTTAAGTCAAGACCCTAAAACGACAGCACGTTTAAGACGTGAGGGTTTGGTGGTATTCCCTGAAGATTTGGGTATTCGCCGTACCGATGCAACACGTGAGCTCTTAGCTGCAAAAAATATTGCCGACTTGGTGACATGGTCTGATGGTTTATATCACCCCCCTGCAAAATTTAGGAGTTGGTAATGATGGCACAAGTTCAATATCAAACGCTCAGCGATAGTCGGCTTTTGGCAAGTTTAGCGGTCGAGGCTTTAATTGATGAAGTTAATTTAACACCAAAGCCCGCCTTGGTAGATCGCCGTGGTAGCGGTGCCCATGATGACCTGACTTTGGAATTAATGGAACGCTCTGCGAAAAGTTTAGGACCCATGTTTAAGGAAATGGCTCAAGCAGCCATGCACCATGGTGAAGTTTGTTTAGCCCTGCGTGAAGACATTGGTGAAATTGGTCGGCAAGGCGAAAACACCATGATGTTGGCGACAGAGGGCATCAATACACACCGCGGTGCAATTTGGGCCTTAGGTTTAATGGTGACGGCGGCGGCAGTAGCACGCACCAATCAACAATATTTATCGGCTGTTGAGCTATGTCAGTTAGCAGGTCAGATTGCCCAGCTTGAAGATCGTTTTATTCCAAAGCAGGCTTTAAGTCATGGTCAGCAAGTACAAAAGAAATTAGGCATCTTAGGTGCAAAAGAACAAGCTCAGCAAGGTTTTCCAACCGTTGTGAACTTTGGTTTAAAGCAGCTTTATCAAAGCCGTAGTAAACCCATGAAAGAAGAGTTCGCACGCTTAGATGCCTTACTTGCCATGATGACTGATCTAACCGATACCTGTGTGCTTTATCGATCTGGAACAAATGGCTTAAAGCGTATGCAACAAGGTGCTCAGCAAGTACTGGATTTGGGCGGTAGCTCAAGCTTAGAAGGTCGTCGCGCTTTGCATCTTTTAGAGATTGATCTACTTCGGATGAAAGCCTCCGCTGGTGGTGCCGCAGATTTGTTGGCAGCAACATTGTTTATAGATCGTGTTCAGCAGTCATCTTTAAAAAATAAAGAGGGATTTTAATAATGGAAACAATTCATTTTGAATTTGTGGCGACAGAGCCACCTGTAAAAAAAGCATTGGTAGGATGTGTCGGCTCGGGCGATTTAGAAATTTTGATGGAACCTGGTGAAAAGGGAAAAGCCTCTATTCATGTTGTCACCTCCGTAGATGGCAGTGCAGCACGTTGGCACAATCTTTTTGAACGAATTTTTACTGCTCAGATACCACCTGCCGTCAATATTGATATTCATGACTTTGGTGCAACTCCCGGTGTTGTTCGCTTACGTCTGGAACAAGCATTAGAGGAGATTGCTCATGACTGATATCGAGAGCTTGTTAAATAAACAGGATTTTATTGAGCTGAGTGCAAGAGAACGTGCCAAAGCATTATTAGATGAAGGGACGTTTCGAGAGTTACTCGACCCATTTGCCCGTGTTATGTCGCCTTGGCTCGTTAAACAGAATATTGTGCCGCAAGCCGATGATGGGGTAGTGATTGCAAAGGGAACTATTCAAGAACAGCCAGTGGTTTTAATTTCAATTGAAGGTTTATTTCAAGGTGGCAGTTTAGGTGAGGTGGGTGGTGCCAAAATTGCAGGTGCCTTAGAACTTGCGGTTGAAGATAATTTAAAAGGTATTCCAACAGCAGCAATTTTACTACTGGAAACGGGCGGCGTTCGCTTACAAGAAGCAAATCTGGGTTTGGCAGCCATTGCTGAAATTCAGGCTGCAATAGTGAACTTACGTCAGTATCAACCCGTGATTGCTGTGGTTGCAGGTAGTGTAGGGTGCTTCGGCGGTATGTCAATTGCAGCTGGACTATGTAGCTATATTGTAATGACACAAGAAGGACGTTTAGGTCTAAATGGCCCACAGGTGATAGAACAAGAAGCTGGTGTACAAGAATATAACGCCAAAGATCGTCCATTTATATGGAGTATTACTGGTGGTAATCAGCGTTTCGCTAGTGGTTTGGCAGATGCTTATGTTGACGATGATCGCCAGAAAATTCGGCAGCAAGTCATCGATTATTTAACTCAAGGCGTGCCTCATCAGCATCGTAGTTCAAATTACTCATTCTATTTAGAAAAGTTACAACAAGTTGATACGGCTGAGCAGATTACCCCAGCACAGGTTCAAGCTTTGTATCAAGGAGAGCAAGTATGAATATCGCCGTTGATACATTAAAAGCATCTACACGTGGTGCACATTGGTTTAAAGCATTTACACAGGGCTTTAAGACAGTTGAAGGTTTTCCAGCTTCAGTTTGGGTAGCTGATGGTCAAATTGATCAGCAAGCGGTACGTGTGGTTGCAGTTGTGCAAGACAGCAATAATCTGTTCCCACGGGCAAAACAAGGAGAAGTTGGACTCTTGGAAGGCTGGAGTTTAGCAAAAGCGGTTGATGAAGTGATTCAAGCCGATGCACAGGCTGAAACTAAACGCGCTATTTTATGTTTGGTTGATGTGCCAAGTCAGGCCTATGGGCGCCGTGAAGAATTATTAGGTATTCATCAAGCTTTAGCGGGTGCAGTAGATAGTTATGCCAGAGCCAGATTGGCAGGCCATCCTGTTGTCAGTTTATTGGTAGGTAAGTCGATGTCGGGAGCTTTCTTGGCGCATGGATACCAAGCCAATCGTATTATTGCCTTAAAAGATTCAGGTGTTATGGTGCATGCAATGGGTAAGGAATCTGCTGCACGCGTTACCTTACGCTCGGTTGATGAGTTAGAGCAATTGGCCTCAAGCATTCCGCCAATGGCTTATGACATTGAAAGCTATGCCACGCTTGGTTTGTTATCTGAACTGTTATCTGTTGAAAACGCTGAACAACCGACAACCGCTGATCTTTCGTTAGCGAAGCAGGCAATTGCACAAGCGTTTAAAGAAATTAATGCTGAGCAATCGAGAGGATTAGAACAAAGACTTCACGGCCAAAACCGTCAGATGTCTAAAAGGGTCCGTGAATTATTGCGTGAGCAATGGTCATGAAACTTAAGCTCGAAGCCCATGATTTACTGTGGGGCATGACGGTCGACTGCTTAGCCGATGATGCTCCGCATTGGGTGAAAGAGGTGTTACTACGAGGCGATCCTATTGTGGTTCGACGGGCAATTACTCCTGAAGATCAGGTGGCGGTAGGTGTAAGGGGGCAATTTCGCTATCAACGATATGCAGCTCAAATGCCAATATCTGCGATTAGCAGACAGCTTAAACCCGAAGCACTGACTTATGTAGATATGCAGCAGTTTGCACATTTGGCAGAACGTTTACAGACCATTTCCAGCATTATGAAAAACTTTTCGGGATGTTGGGGATATACAGGAAGTTTCGGGTTTGAACTGGCAACCGGCATTAAAACAGTTACTCAGCAAAGTGACATAGATTTGTTGATTCGAGCTGAACAACCTTTTGCCAAAAAGCAGGCGATTGAGCTACTCGAAAATTTTCAGCACGCAGGCCTCAATGTGGATATACAGCTTCAACTTCCACAAGGTGGTTTGGCTTTAAAAGAATGGGCTGGGAACAGTGGAAAAGTTCTATTAAAACGTGCTGATGGTGCTGTTTTAGTAGAAAACCCATGGAATTAGGGAATAGATATCATGGCTTCAATTTGGGTATATCCGGGACAAGGTGTGCAACGAAGCAATATGTTGCACGACTTACCTCAAATCGCTCTAGTTAAAGAGTACCTTGAGCGGGCATCAGATGCACTCAAAGAAGATGTCTTGATGTTAGATAGTCCGGCTGCATTGCAATCGACACGTGCAGTACAGCTTTGTTTACTGATTTCAGGTGTGGTGAGTTCAGCTTTATTAACAGCGGAAAACTTAACACCAGATTATGTTGCGGGTTTATCAATTGGCGCATGGTCGGCTGCGGTTGTAGCAGGAGTTCTAAACTATGAAGATGCTATTCGTTTAGTTGCCTATCGAGGTGAACTCATGCAAAACGCTTATCCCACTGGATATGGCATGACGGCACTAATTGGTACAGATCGTGCAGCTGTCGAAACATGGGTCAAACAAATTTATGAAATAACGCCAGAGGTGTTTGTTGCAAATATTAATGCACATAACCAGATCGTTATTTCAGGAAGTTTTGAAGCCATGAACCAAGTTGCTGTTTTGGCAAGGCAACAAGGCGTGGTGGCAAAAAAATTAGATGTATCGGTGCCATCGCACTGTGAATTATTAAGTCAGCAAGCAAAGCAACTTGCAGCGTCTATGGAGGGAGTCACTTTAAAGCAGCCTAAAATACGTTATTTAAGTGGTACAACGGCTCGTACGCTGAGCAGACCAGAACAGATTGGTGATGACTTGGCTTTTAATATGAGTCGAACTGTAGATTGGGAAAGTACCATCCAAGCTGCATGGGAGCGAGGTGTAAGGTTGCAGATAGAAGCTTTACCGGGAACGGTACTTACTACACTTGCACGTCGAACATTTAAAGAAGGAACCGTGTTGTCATTTCAAGGGACACGTATAGATAGCATTCAGATTGCGATGCAAAAAGAACAGCAGAATTATTGATCTTTTTGATTCTGATTTACAAAAGCATAAATGATCCAAGGATATGAGGGATTGTCATGATTATATATGGAGTTGGTTTACTCGCACTTTGCACCTTGGTGGGTGTTATTGTCGGCGATCTGTTGGGCGTTTTATTGGGAGTAAAGTCCAACGTTGGTGGCGTGGGTATCGCCATGATTTTACTCATTTGCATACGGTTATGGATGGAAAAACGCGGTGTTATGACAGTTGAAACTGAAAAAGGCGTTTCATTCTGGGGCACTATGTATATTCCTGTTGTTGTTGCCATGGCAGCGCAACAAAATGTAGTTGCCGCTTTATCTAGTGGTCATATGGCACTGTTTGCTGCTGTAGTTTCAGTTGCAGTTTGTACACTCACTATTGCCGGTTTAAGTCGTTACAACAAAGCAAGCCCTTTACCTAAAGAAGAGGACACCGTATTAAACCGCATTGGAGGTAAAGTTCATGGTTGAATTATTATTAAAAGACTTAACCCATTTAGGTTTAATTACAGCTTTTGCCTTAATTGCCTTAATTATGTGGCTGTCGACCAAGCTCTCTAAATATTTAACCAACGGACGTGTGCATGCTTCAGCAATTGCGATTGTGATTGGTTTGATTTTGGCATGGTTTGGCGGAAAAATGACAGGTGGTGAAAAAGGCTTGACTGACCTTGCGCTCTTTACGGGTGTGGGACTTATGGGCGGTGCAATGCTTCGTGACTTTACCATTGTAGCAACAGCCTTTGAGGTACAAGCGACTGAGGCGAAAAAAGCAGGATTTATTGGTGCCTTCTCTTTATTTCTCGGGACCATTTTGCCGTTTATTGTCGGTTGTATGTTTGCGTGGATTTTCGGCTATCGTGATGCGGTAAGTATTACCACAATTGGCGCAGGTGCAGTGACTTACATTGTGGGGCCAGTGACAGGTGTTGCAATTGGCGCGAGTTCTGAAGTCATGGCACTTTCCATTGCAACGGGGCTGGTAAAAGCAATTTGTGTAATGGTTTCAACACCACTTACCGCAAAATTTATGGGACTTGATAATCCACGCTCTGCCATGATTTTTGGTGGCTTGGCAGGAACAGTAAGTGGTGTTTCTGCTGGTTTAGCAGCGACAGACCGTCGCTTGGTTCCTTACGGTGCGCTTACAGCAACGTTCCATACAGGCCTTGGCTGTTTAATGGGACCAACCGTTTTGTTCTTTGCTGTTAAAGCTTTAGTCGGTTAATCAGTATTTAATACTCAGTCAAAAAGGCCGTTGCTATTAACAACGGTCTTTTTTATTTTTGAAATTAGAGGCAAACATTCGACATTCAGCAATCAGCGCAAGTAAGTTAGGGTCTCGTTCCTTACTTTTTAAAAAGACCAGACCAATTTCTTGTTGCATATGATATTGCTGTTTTAAAGGAATAAGTTTGACCGAACTTTCATAAACAGCAGAAATACGACCAGGTAGTAGAGCAAAACCGACACCTGAGCTGACCATACTAATGAGGGTAAAAATATCATTGACCTGTAAAGCAACTTTAGGTGAAAAACCAGCTTTTTTAAAAATGATGTCGCTGTCGTTATGAGTAGCAAAACCCTTAGTTAAAGTTAAAAAAGTTTCTTCTTTTAAAAGGCTTAAATCAATATCTTTAAACTCAGCATATTTAGAATCTTTATTGACTGCCAAAAAAATGTCGTCTGAAAACATTGGCAAAATTTCAAAGTCATCATCTTGAGTGGTTTCATTAAGAGCTACGATAATGGCATCAAGCTCTGTCGCTTTAAGCTTTTTCACCAAATCCTGATTTGAACTCAGCAAAAGTTGAATATCAAGCTCACTACGTCTGAGCTTAAGACCGCTAATCACATTTGGAATTGTGTTTACCGTCAGAGAATAAAGCGAACCTAAATGTAAAACCTTAGCCGCAAAACCAGCAGCTTCTCTGGTTTTATTTACGGTAATAAAAATGTCTTGTACGATTTTTTGTGCCCGTTCTTCAAAGACATAAGCACTTTTTAAAGGAATGAGGTTACGGCCTTCATTTTTAAAAAGAGGGCAACGCAAAGCACTTTCTAAAGAATGTAAGGCTTTATGAACACTGACATTACTCAACTGCATTTCTGTGGCTGTTTTAGACAAATTTCCACAGCGCATAAAAGCTAAAAAAATCTGTATTTTTTTAAGGGTGAGTTCTTCATCAATTTCCATATTAATTCCTTGAACCTGTTTCCCTGAAAACTATAGATTTGAGTTATAAAGTTACCACAAAATAAAGTCTATAAAATTGTGCTTAGGTCGAAGCATTTCTTTAGAAACTTGCTTCAACTCTTTGTTGAATGGTTTTGATAACCTGATCTAATGCGCTTTGAATTTTAGTGTTCCATTCAAAAGAACAATTAATTCGTAAATAATGCTGCTGTGCGGGTAAAACACTAAACAGAGGGCTTGGCGCAACGCCAATGTCTTGTTGGATGAGTTCTTCATAAATTTGCATGCTATCGAGTTTATGAGGCAATTTAACCCATAGAAAATAACCGCTTGGGTAGTAATACACTTCGCAAGACGTAGGCAGATGTTGCTTTAAATAATGATAAAACTGCTTTTTATAACGCTCAAGTGAAAGTCTAAGTGTACGCAAGTGCTTTTCATAATGATGATGAGATAAGAACTCAACCAATGCATTTTGAATGAGTGCATTGACTGAAATGGTACTCATAAGCTGCAAGTGTTGAATATGGTCTGAAAACTTACCCGCATAGACCCAACCGACTCGAAAGCCTGCGCCTAACGTTTTAGAAAAAGAAGAGCAGTGAAGCACCAGATTTTGTTGATCAAAATACTTCATTGAAAGTGGTTTTTGGCCACCATAAAAAAGTTCTTCATAGACATCATCTTCAATCAAATAAATTTGGTGTTCGTGAAGCAACTTGGCAATTTTATATTTAATGTCATCACTGACGGTAAAACCAATTGGGTTATGGGCATTCAACATGAGCCAACACACCTTTATTGGATATGTTTGAATAACCTGTTCAAAAGCCTCTAGGTCAAAACCATGTTGAGGATGTTCAGGAATGGTAATCACTTTAAGTCCTAAACGCTCTGCGGCTTGCCAAGCTCCATAAAACACGTTTTGCTGTAATAAAATATAATCGCCGGGTTGAGCGACAGCTTGTAGCGAAAGGTTTAGTGCATCCAAACCACCTGATGTAATGACAATGTCATCTGGATCGGTCTGTATGCCTTGCATACAGTAGCGCTGAGCAATTAATTTTCTTAAGGCTAAATTACCGGGAGGCAAACTGGTTGTCTGGTCATAACTTTGTCTTTGACGGGCAAGCTGTCCCATAATTTGAATAAGTTTGGGTGCTGTTAGAAGTTGACTATCAGGAAAAGCTGAGCCAAAAGGTACGACAGACTCATGTTGAATCGATTTAAGATATTTAAAAACTAATGAGTTAATTTCAATTTTAGAATTCAGGGAAACAACTGAATATTGCTCTAAAGGTTTAAGTGCAATTTGCTCGGCAACAAAGTAGCCAGATTTTTCTTTTGAATAGATCAGACCTTGTGATTCAAGCTCCTGATAAGCATTCATTACGGTCATTAAACTAAAGCCAGAGCGTTGTACCTGATCTCTTAATGAAGGTAATTTTTCATGTGCATTTAAAGTGCCGCTCTCAATGAGTTGGCGAATGCTATGAGCGAGTTGTTCTGATTTATACATGTATGAGCTGCACGAAATAACAAAATGAAAGATGCACTTAATCAATAATAAATGCCGTTTGCAGAATCTACAAACGGCATTTGTTTAGAACGATAGATTTACTTTAAGTAAGGGGCAGCATAAATCAATATGACTTTAAACAAACCAGCAATCACAGCTAAGGCTAAAAAACCGCCAAGCCATAATAGAATAAACCATTGAGTTTGATTGAGTTTAACGGATGACTTTTTCATAAAACCCTCCATACTTAATGATAACCTTCGTCACCTACACGCACT
Source organism: Acinetobacter pittii (assembly GCF_034067285.1). Lineage (NCBI taxonomy): Bacteria > Pseudomonadati > Pseudomonadota > Gammaproteobacteria > Moraxellales > Moraxellaceae > Acinetobacter > Acinetobacter pittii. The sequence goes on along the minus strand of NZ_CP139286.1, from coordinate 2,102,342 downwards.
TTGTCACGGAATACCCAATAAGAGACAATGGTGTAAGCAATAATAATTGGAATCAGAATTAACGCACCGACCAAAGCAAACATCTGGCTTGAATGTGGTGCTGCGGCCTGCCAGATGGTGACTGATGGCGGAATAATATATGGCCATAAACTAATCACGAATCCAGTAAATGCAAGGAAAACGAGGGCCAATGTATATGCAAATGGCTTAAGGTCATGCTGCTGTTTTTTACATGCTGATAAAATCAGGCCAACAAACAATAAGACCAAAATAGGTACAGGACTAAAATAGAACAGATTTGGTAAAGAGAACCAGCGATCTGCAATTTCAGGATGAGTCAAAGGAGTATATAAACTCACACCACCAAAAATAATGAGCAATGCAATAATCAGCTTTGGCATAAGCTCATACATACGTTGCTGCAAACCTTTTTCAGTTTTTAAAATAAGCCATCCACATCCTAAAGTTGCATACATCGCAACTACACCAATACCTGTAAAGATCGTAAATGGTGATAACCAGTCAAATGGACCACCAGCATAAATACCATTTTCGGTTTTAATCCCTTGGATATAGGCACCCAAAATAATCCCTTGTAGGAAGCTGGTTAAAACTGAGCCCCAAATAAAGGCTAAGTCCCACAGATGCTTGGTACGGTGAGCTTTAAAACGGAATTCAAACGCAACGCCACGGAAAATCAGGGCAATGACCATGAAAATAATAGGCAGGTAGAGTGCTGATAAAACTGTTGAATAAACCAGTGGAAATGCTGCATATAGCCCAGCACCACCGAGTACCATCCACGTTTCGTTACCATCCCAAACAGGGGCGACGGTATTCATCATCACGTCACGTTCTTGGCTGTTCTTAATGAAAGGGAACATAATCCCGATTCCTAAGTCAAAACCATCCATGACCACGTAAATCAAAACACCTAAACCAATAATACCGACCCATATTAAAGAAAGATCAATCATGATGTTTCTCCCCAGATTTTTGATTATCGTCAATGTTTTCATCGACAGCACTGAGTGGACGCATTGGTGTTTTAAAGTGTCCAACGCCACCAGATTCAATAGTTGGTGTATCGATAAATACAGGGCCTTTATTAATGAGTTTTAAGGTGTAGTAAATACCGCTACCAAAAACGATGGTGTATACCACCACAAAAATAAAGAGACTTAGACCCACCTGATCGGCAGAAACTGTATGTGAAAGCCCATCTTTGGTTCGCATAATGCCGTATACAACCCACGGTTGACGGCCGACCTCAGTGGTAATCCAACCTGCAAGCATTGCCACATAACCTGCAGGTCCCATTAATAAAGCGAATTTATGGAACCATGAAGTTTCATAGAGTTTTCCACGCTTACGTAACCAAAGTGCAATGAGTGATAGGGTGACCATGAGTACACCAAGACCCACCATCACACGGAAGCTCCAGAAAATAATGGTTGAGTTTGGACGATCTTCAGGCGCGAACTCTTTTAACCCAGTCACTTGACCATCTAAACTGTGCGTTAAAATTAAACTACCCAAATATGGAACGCCCACTTCAAAGTGGTTACGCTCTTCTTTCATATCCGGAATGGCAAATAACAATAATGGCATCGGCTCATTGTGATTGGTTTCCCAGTGTCCCTCCATTGCTGCAAGTTTGGCAGGTTGATGTTCACGAGTATTTAAACCGTGGTTATCGCCAATCACCACTTGCAAACAAGAAGTCACAAGCACCATCCATAAACCCATCGAGAATGATTTTTTCACCAACTCATCACGACGGCCTTTTACTAAATGCCATGCAGATGTTCCTACAACCAATAATGATGAAACCAAGAAAGCGGCAGCACCCATGTGTGCAAAGCGGTAAGGGAAGGACGGGTTAAAGACAATTGCAAACCAGTCTTTTGGCACAATAATGCCATTTTCGATGGCAAAGCCTTGAGGGGTCTGCATCCAGCTATTGGAAGATAAAATCCAGAACATGGAAATACACGTTCCGATGGCAACCATAAGTGTTGCGAAGAAATGGGCTCGAGGACCGACACGTCCCCAACCAAATAACATAATGCCTAAGAAACCTGCTTCTAAGAAGAAGGCACTCAAGACTTCATAGGTAAGTAAAGGACCAGTAATACTTCCGGCGACGCGTGAAAATTCACTCCAGTTAGTACCGAACTGGTAACTCATGACCACGCCCGAGACCACACCCATACCAAAGGCAACGGCAAAGATCTTAATCCAGTATTTAAATAGATCTTTATAAATCGGGTTTTGGGTTCTTAACCACTTCCACTCTAACACTGCTAAAAAGCAAGCAAGACCGATAGAGGTGGCCGGAAAAATAATATGGAACGATACTGTAAAAGCAAATTGTATTCGTGCTAATTCTAAAGCGGTTAGACCGAGGCTCATAAACTTTCCCCCTGTGAACTAGCTGATGATGGTTGAATGAGTTAAATACTTATTTTCAGGCAACAAAGTATTTTGACGATTAAACTTGCATCTGTGATAAATGTTCTTAGCAAGTAAAATGCCAACAGGGTAAAGCAATATAATTGCTTGATATTTCAAGAGAATAGACTGATTAATTGTTCTCAGTCTGTTAACAAAGTTTATGCTTGATGTTGCATTTGTAAAAAAGCATGTTGCATTGAAACATTGATGAAATATCTGGCGATATGCAATAGATCGTCTCATGAAAACTACCTACCTTAAGAAGTTTCCTTAATCATGCACTTACTATCTTTGTATATGTAGATACAGAAATTTTTTATAAAACTATAACAGTCTGGAGCTGTCATGAGGTGTGCTATAGTTTTTTTTCAATTATCTGTAGCTATGTATCCATTCTTCAAAAGTTCAAAATAAATGAACAAGATTTACGAATGGCCAAAATCACTTTCCAAAACAAAGTGAATGCGACTTTGGGTAATAAGCGCAGAATAGTTTCTTCTCTTTTATTCCTTTGTTGTTTTGCGTGAGGTCTGGTTGTTACGTAGGTTATTAAAGACCTGATTTAAGTGTAGCTCTTCTAAAATAGCTTGGATGTTAAAAAATGTTTATTACTTCTCAACTCAATGTCCTGCATAAAATTATTAAAAATCAGCCTATTCCTGCATCTATATTGGCTCAGTTAGAGCAAACCTACGTTAATTTTGAAGCTACTTTATTAAGAGCGAAAGTACTCAGAGACTTTTCTAAATCTGAAACTGTATATTTAATCCAATCTCATATTGAGCCACAGCAAAGTAGCGTGGCCTATCTATTTTCACCTTTTATTTTTGCAAACTTAAACAAGCCTGCCATTTATACGACACCTGCAACTGCACCTGTACTTTCTATTCTCAATAAATATTATCAAGCAGATAAAAAGGTGCTATTTAAGGTAGATGAAGTTTTAGAAAGTCTAAAAATTTATATTGATTTGGAACTTGCAGAGCTTAATGAAGTTGAGTTTATTTATTTAAGCTTAATCAAAGCTCTGTGTCGAAGTGAGCTTTCTACAGTTTTTTTAATTACAAGTTTAGACATAGATATTGAGCATTTAGAAGCTCTTGAGCAATTTCTAAAGGTCAAAATTTATTGGATTAAAACGACAAAAGATAAGGACTTAAAAAACTTTAATAGCTTAGAAATGCGGAAATTATTATTCAAAAATAAAGATGAAACCTATGTACAGCTATGTGCACAATTTGCTCAGATGAATGCGAAGCTTGTGGGACTATGTGATACCTTCACGACGCATCAAATGACTCATTTAATTGATGATATGTTTTATTCAGAGCATATTTTCGAAAAGCTATCTGTCTATTCAGAATATATGCAAACCTTATTGCAAAGTCAGCATAGTCTTAACAAGAAAGAAATCGCTTAGCGTTGGCATGCTTTTATTGTGCGTTATATAAAGTTTGAATACTGTTATAAAAAAATAATCGTTTTCATGTGAAATAAATATTTTATGGTAAAAGCAAAGCAATATTGGTTTTACTTATATGACAAATTTAAATTTTGAGCATCATCTCGGTTCACTAACGCATGCGGCACTTAGTCAGGCCACAATTATTTCTCGGGTGTGGGGTGAAGGGCCGTCATCACGTTATGATGAGTTGGCACAACATTTCAGACCGACTTTTGCTCGTATTAAAGAAGGGGTTTTAATTCGTGAGCAACAGCATATTTTGCCCTATGAACAACTTCAGTGGCTCAAAGATGTTGGTTTTACACGGTTAAGACTTCCCAAAGCTCATGGGGGCTTTGATGCCACTATTCCTGAATTATTTGCATTGCTCATTGAACTTGCAGAGGCTGATTCAAACTTACCGCAAGCTTTGCGTGTGCACTTTGGTTTCACTGAAGATGTGTTGGTGAGTAAAGATAAAGCTTTTCAACAGCGTTGGCTTAGCCGAATTGCCAATGGGGAAACGGTGGGCAGTGCTTGGTCAGAAGGCGGGAAAGAGTCAATTGATCAATTTGAAACTCATTTGTATCGAGACAGTGACGGAAAAATTCGTGTTAAAGGTCAAAAATATTACACCACAGGAAGTCTATATGCAGACTGGGTCGAAATTGGTGTAACTGACTTAAAGGGTGAATCTGGTTCGGTCGTTGTTCGCCGCGAAGATGAAGGCGTTGAAATTGTCGATGACTGGAACGGCTTTGGTCAGCAACTCACTGCAAGCGGTACAGCATATTTCCATGACGTATTGGTAGATGAAACTGAAATTTTACCTGACGATGATCGCTTTAAATATTCAGCGGCTTACTATCAACTGGTCCAACTGGCAATCATTACAGGTCTAGGACGTGCTGCAACCTATGATGTTTCTCAAGCTGTTGCTAAACGTACCCGAAACTACACGCATGCAAATGCCCAATTTGTAAAACAGGATCCGCAAATTTTACAAGTAGTAGGACAAATCCGTGGTGCGGCTTACAGTGCAGGGGCGATTGTTGAAAAAGTTGCACAAAGCTTACAGCGTGCTTACTTGGCTGCATTTCAAAATAATGAGCAGTTGGAAGAAGAGCAAAATGCGCTTGCCGAGCTTGAAAGTGCACAGTCACAAACGATCATTACCGATTTAATTTTAAATGCTTCTACGATTTTATTTGACGCTTTAGGCGCTTCGGCAACAGACAAAGATTTAGGCCTAGATCGATACTGGCGTAATGTAAGAACTTTATCTTCACACAACCCGAGAGTATTTAAAAATCGAATTGTCGGAGATTTTAGTGTAAACGGCACATTACCACCTTATCAATGGCGAATAGGGAATGTTGCTAAACAGTAAATTATAGTTTTAGATATTAAGCTGCTATTTTAGTGGCTTAATATTATTTCTATTTGTTAAAATAAATTATAAAAATCTATTAGAATAAAATCATATTTTGTTTGGGGTTTATATTATAAAGAAAACCTGAAAATTGCTTTAGTATAAAAATTAAATAAAATGCTGGTTGATATTTTATGACTAAGAAAATTAGTTTTAATGCTTTTGAAATGAATTGTATTGCCCACCAGTCTCCTGGATTATGGCGACACCCTCAAGATCGATCTGTTGAATATAAAGATTTAGAATATTGGACAGATTTAGCACAAATTCTTGAGCGTGGTTTTTTTGACGGTATTTTTATTGCAGATGTGCTCGGTATTTATGACGTTTATCATCAAAGCGCTGAGCATGCCTTAACAGGTGCAGTACAAGTTCCGGTCAATGATCCTTTGCAGATTGTGCCTGCTATGGCGGCAGTCACAAAGCATTTGGGCTTCGGTGTCACAACCTCGATTTCCTTTGAACATCCTTATCCTTTTGCTAGACGTATTAGCACGCTAGACCATTTAACCAAAGGGCGAGTTGGTTGGAATATCGTGACGTCTTACTTGGAAAGTGGTTCGAAAAACTTAGGTTTAAAAACTCAGGTTAATCATGACAATCGTTATGATATTGCTGATGAATACTTAGAAGTCCTTTACAAACTTTGGGAGGGTTCTTGGGAAAAAGGTTCGGTACTGCGTGATCGTGAAAGCGGTATCTTTGCTGACCATAAAAAAGTACATCCAATTCAGCACGAAGGTAAATACTTTACGGTGCCGGGCATCCATATTTGTGAACCATCACCGCAGCGAACCCCAGTACTCTACCAAGCAGGCGCATCTTCACGCGGTCAGAAGTTTGCGAGTCAAAATGCTGAGTGTGTATTTATTGCAGCGCCGTCTAAAATTGCCACAAAAAAAGTGGTGCAGGGTATTCGCCAAAAATTGGCTCAAGAAGGCCGCGATCCGTACTCAGTTAAAATTTATGCACTTTTGTCGATTGTCACTGATGAAACCGATGCAAAAGCACAGGCTAAGTTTAAAGAATATCAAAACTATGGAAGCTATGATGGGGCATTAACATTGCTGTCTGGCTGGTCAGGTGTGGACTTCTCACAATATCAACCAACGGACAAAGTTGAATATATTCAAACCAACGCGATTCAATCTTTATTAGATTCTTATGTAAATGCAGATCCAGACCGTGTTTGGACCATTGAAGAAATTGCAAATTGGAACAGCTTAGGTGGTAATGGGCCTGTGTTAGTGGGTTCGGCAGAAACCGTTTCAGATGCTCTACAGCAATGGGTTGAAGATACCGATATTGATGGCTTTAACTTAGCTTACATTTTGGCTCATCAAACCTTTGCCGATGTAGTTGAGTTTATTGTGCCAGAATTGCAAAAACGTGGGGTTTATCAAACATCCTATACACAAGGAACATTAAGAGAGAAATTATTTGGTGCTGGGCCATATTTGCCTGAAAATCACCGCGGTGCAAAATATCGTAATCTAAAAGAGTTAAAACTTGCTGAGGCGAGTTAATATTTTTGAAAACCTTTAAATAAATAGCTGGTTAAATGCCAGCTTTTATTTTGTCTTTTTATATCGGTTTTATTGCTGAGTTAATAATGAAAAGATAATTCTATAATTTAGATTAAAACATCAGATTAATTTGTTTTTGTATTATGTGAATAATCATTATTTTGTTCCTGTGATCAAAATACAGGAATTATTAAGTGAGCACACAAGAACTCGATCATAACCATCGTTATGAAATTAAATCTCCCGATGATGTTTCACAATTAATTTCCAAATTTGCAGGGAAGGGTAAATCGAATAAAGTTATTTGGTTGGCACTGATTGGGGTGTTTATTGATGCCTATGATTTAACAACGCTCTCATTTGGTATTGAGCAAGTCATCTCTGAGTTTTCTTTAAGCCCTGTCATGACTGGGGTGGTGGCTTCAGCAATTGTCTGCGGAACCATTGTTGGTAACCTGATTGGTGGTTGGCTGACAGATAAAATCGGCCGTTATCGGGTATTTATGGCAGACATGGTGCTCTTTGTCATTGCGGCAATTGTCGCAGGCTTTGCACCGAATGTATGGGTTTTGATTTTAGCCAGATTTATTATGGGAATTAGTGTTGGTATTGATTTGCCTGTGGCAATGTCATACTTATCTGAATTCTCCAAATTTAACGGCAGTAGCAACAAGGCAGCGCGTTTAGCCGCATGGTGCCCAATGTGGTATGCCGCTTCTTCGGTGTGTTTTGGTCTGGTTTTGGCGCTTTACTTTCTTTTACCGCCTGAACATAGCAATTGGTTATGGCGAGCATCTTTAATTTTTGGAGCAGTGCCAGCGTTACTCATTATTTTTATTCGCGGTAAATATTTAACTGAATCACCTATTTGGCTTGCAAACCAAGGCGATTTAAAAGGCGCAGCTAAAGTTCTACAAGAATCCTATGCAATTCATGCAGTCGCTACAGTTGAAAAAGTAGAAAGAATTGCTGAAAAGAAAAAGCGCGAGGGTTTTGCTGTTTTATTTAATAAAACCTATTTGCCAAGAACGATTGTGGCCATTGTGATTCACATTTCGGTGGCATTTCAGTACACGACCATTGCCTTCTTTTTACCTTCTATTTTAACGCGGTTCTTTCATACTGATGTTTTAACAACGATTACCACCACACTTGGGCTTAATTTATTGTTTGCATTTACGGGCGGGCTGTTAGGCGTATTTGTTGCTAGCAGATTTAAATCTCGTCACGTGTTGCTTACAGGTTTTTTACTCCAGTTTATAGCCCTTATTGCCTTAGCATTAATTGGTGAACCCGGTAATAGCTTTTTACTCTACACCGCAATTGGCATGCTAGGTTTATGGCTTTTTGCCGAAGGCTTTGGGCCTGGGGCACAAATGATGGTTTATCCAACCATGGCTTATCCAGCTTCGATTCGTGGTGTTGGTGTTGGCTTTAACCGTGCCGTAACAGGTGTTGCTCAAGCCATTGCCTTGTTTGTTTTACCAATTTGGATGGCGGGTTATAAAACCGATGTTTACCTGATTATTTCTATCTTTGCCTTTATTCCTTTAATTGTGATTGGGCTACTGATTAAGTTTGAGCCTACTGCCCAAGATGTCGATGTTATCGATGAAGATAAAACAGAACTTCCTCTCAGCAATTCACCAGTAATCGACTAGAGTAAAAATAATTATCTAAATGAAATAAAGGCCAACACATGTTGGCCTTTATTTTTGGAGTTAGAAGTAGTAAGCAAAAATCACAAATGCTTTTTTATTCCATTTATCATTGGTTCCACCAGCTGCAAGGCCTTCACTGTCTCCTAGATATGGATCGTGTTTACCCATCAGTAATTCGGCTTGTACTGTCAATTTTTGATAGTTAAAGGCAATGCCGGGAATAAAACGGGTTGAATCTTTAAAGCCATCTTGTTCTTTTCGATAAGAACTATAGTTTAGGTAAGGACGAACAGAGGTAATGGGGCCAAATTGCTGAGGAAATAAATAGCTGAGTTCGGCTGAATAAATCTGACCTTTGGTTGCCGAGTTAAATGAATAATCGAAACCGCCTAAAGTCAGGTGGTCTTTATATTGAGTGTCGGCATTATCGATATCTTGATAACCAGCTAAAAGCTGTAAATTCCATTGGTTGTAATTGGTATTGCTAAAAACTGAATAGACTTGACGATCGCCATCTTGTCCTGAACGTTTGTTTTCAATGGTGGAATACCAAAGAGAAGCACCCAGTTGGGTAGAGAAATTTTCTTGGCCTAAGACATTTTTAAAGGTATGAGCGCCGCGAACAACAATCGAGTTCTTTTCTTTAGTATTGGTGCCTTGCGGTACAGAGTCATCCGCATTGACAGGGTTGATACTAAATCGACTCGAGTCTTTGCTTTTACCTCTATAGGTGCCACCATCGGTAGGGTAAAAGGCAAGTTGTGCTTCATTGGTTCCATCATTGAAATCATATTTTAAGCCAAGGTTGTGTACATCTTCCCAACCCGCACTATTGGCAATGCCTAAATAATAAGTATTTCCCCAAAATCGACCCAAGCCAAAAGGAACGGGGTTTAAGCCAGCAATAATTTTACTGTTGTCATTAATTTTATAACCCAACCACGCATCGGTGAGCCAGTTGGCATCGCCTAAACGTCCATAATACTCATAAACCCGATAATCTAGATGGCCAATCCATTTCGGTGAGTTGTAGTCCAGCCATAATACTGCGTCATTAAAGGAAAATTTACTGGTAGAGGGTTCAGAGTCAAAATCATAAATATATTTAGCCCGAACAGTACCACTTACTTTAAGTTGACCTTCTTCAGCATTGCCAAAGGTAAGGGCTGCATGACTTGAGAGGCTGAATGTAATCAAAGTCGTCGCGATGAATATTTTTTTGAAAGTTGTAGGACGTTTAAACAAGGGATGATTTCTCCTCTTAAAAATAAAAATTAAATTTGCCTCATGTATAAACCAGAAAAAGATTTGTCCAAATCTTAATATTTGCAGAAGATTCAAGATAAAAAGATAATAAAATCTGTACTTTATATAAAAGAATGAAAATTAATTAGATGCAAAACTCTGGATGCGATAAGCAAAAATAAAAATGATGAAATGAATAGGATAAAATACTTACAGGATGTGTGTCAGCCTTTTCTCATCTTATCTTTTGTGAATATCGTTTTTAATTATTGATATATAAGTATTTTAATTTTACCGCTAATCTATATGATTGCTTAAAATTTGCTTTTTACCAAAAGATAAAAACTTATAAGTAAAAGTTATTTATAAAAATTAGATAAGCAACTCATATTTTTTTATTTTTCATTATAAAGTCGGCTGAATACCATGAGCTTATATTATTGAAAGATCATGAAATTATGAGCACGAAGACCAAACCGTTGATTATCACGGCAATTGTAGTAGTCGCAATTGTTGCATTTATCGTATGGCAAAATAAAAAAGACAATAATACAAGTGCTTCAGTTCGTGACAACAAACCTGTTGTGATTGCTTATCAAACTGGGGTTGACCCAAGCAAAGTGGCGCAGGCGAATGGGGATTATGAAAAACATAGCCAGCGGACTATCCAGTGGAAAAAATTTGATGCGGGTTCAGACGTAGTTAATGCACTTGCCTCGGGCGATGTCGTACTTGGCAATATTGGCTCAAGCCCACTTGCTGCTGCGGCCAGCCGTGATTTACCGATTGAAGTATTCTTAATTACTTCAAAACTTGGTGCATCTGAAGCACTCGTAGTAAGTAATAAATCAGGCATTAAAAGCCCTCAAGATTTAATTGGCAAAACCATTGCTGTACCGTTTGTTTCAACCACACATTACAGCCTTTTGTCTGCACTGAAACATTGGAATATTCCAGAAGATAAAGTAAAAATTATTAACTTGCGTCCACCTGAAATTTCAGCTGCTTGGGAACGTGGTGACATTGATGCTGCCTATGTGTGGGAACCTGCTTTAAGCAAAGCTAAAGCATCTGGCACAGTCTTAACTGACTCAAAACAAGTCGGTGAATGGGGCGCTCCAACTTATGATTTATGGGTAGTACGTAAAGACTTTGCAGAGAAAAATCCTGACTTCTTAAAAGCTTTTGTCCAAACTACGCTTGAGCAGCTTGAAAAATATAATCAAGACCCAGCCGCTTACGTTAAAGATACCGATAACGTGCAAAAAATTGCGCAGCTCACAGGTTCCGATCCAAAAGATATCCCGCTTTTATTAAGTGGAAATATTTACCTTGACCACGCTCAGCAAAAACAAACGTTAGATGGTGAATTTGCACAAAATATTTTTGATACAGCGAAATTCTTAAAAGGTCAGGGTAAGGTCGATCAACTGAAAGCCGATTATAAAGGCAATGTGAACTCTTCATTTTTGCAGCCTTAAGGAGTTGTCATGAGTGTATTAGAAGCCAAACATATTCATCTGACTTTTCCTAAACAGCAAAAGCCAGTTTTACAAGACATTAACCTAACCATTGAAGAAGGTTCTTTAACCGTGATTTTAGGTGAGTCGGGTTGTGGCAAAACAACTTTGCTTAATATCTTGGCAGGGTTTCAAAAGCCGAGTTCTGGTGATGTGCTTGTAAATCATGAAGTCGTAATTGGACCAGATGTAACTCGTGCTGTTGTATTTCAAGATCACGCCTTACTTCCTTGGCTAAATGTTGCAGATAATGTTGGTTTCGCTTTGCAGTTAAAAGGTTTAAAGCGCGTAGATATCGAGGCACAAGTAAACGCAATTTTGAAAATTGTGGGTTTAAGTCATGTTGAAAAAGCCAATATCTGGGAACTTTCCGGTGGTATGAAACAACGTGTTGGTATTGCCCGAGCTTTGATCAGTCACGCGCCGTTTATTTTATTAGATGAACCTTTTGCCGCCTTAGATGCTTTTACGCGTGAAAACATGCAGCAGCTAGTGCTCGATTTATGGATTCAACAAAATAAAAGCTTCTTTTTAATTACACATGACATTGAAGAAGCATTATTGCTCAGCAATCAGTTGATTCTTATGACAGCCCATCCGGGCAAAATTGTAGAAACTCTACACCTCGATTTTGCTCAACGATATCGTCAGGGCGAATCTATTCGCTCAATTAAATCAGACCCTCAATTTATTCAGCTCAGAGAACAGTTATTTGAAAGTTTAAGGGCACAAAAACAAAGCGGTAAGGAGGCGTTACCTACATGAACACTAAAGATAACGTCTACGAATATGACAAAGCAGAGCTAAAACTTAAGCCAGATGCGCAAACAGAAAAAGCTTCATTTCTATCTTCATTTTTTGAAAAGCATCGAACTTTGGCGGTCAGCATAATTAGTGTGGGAAGTGTAGTTGCGCTTTGGTTTCTCATTACTGCTTTGCATATCGTACCTGAGCTATTTTTACCGAGTCCACAGGCAGTCTGGCAAAAATTTATATCGGTCAGCCAAGAAGGCTTTATGAAGGCTACTTTGTGGCAACACTTGGCCGCTAGTATCTCGCGTGTTTTTTTAGCCTTGATTGCTGCCGTGGTGATTGGTGTACCACTGGGCTTATGGATGGGTCTGAACAAATGGGTTCGCGCTGTTCTAGATCCTTTGGTTGAATTATTACGTCCAATTCCACCGTTAGCTTATTTACCCTTACTCGTAATTTGGTTCGGTATTGGCGAAACCACAAAAGTACTTTTGATTTTCTTCTCGATTTTGGCGCCTGTCATTATTAGTAGTGCGCATGGTGTGTTAAGCCATCAGCTTAATCGTGAACGTGCGGCACTGTCGCTAGGAGCAAGTCAGTCACAAGTCTTTTGGCATGTCATTTTACCGACGGCATTACCTCATATTATTACCGGTATTCGTATTGGTTTAGGGGTGGGCTGGTCAACATTAGTTGCAGCAGAGTTAGTTGCAGCGGATCGCGGTATTGGTTTTATGGTGCAATCCGCAGCGCAATTCTTAATTACCGATACGGTAATTCTGGGCATTATTGTGATTGCGATTGTCGCAGTTAGTTTTGAGCTGTTGTTACGTTGGTTACAAAAACAGTTTTCTCCTTGGTATGGTCAGCAGTTGTAGTAAAGAAGATGAATACAGTAGTAGCAAACTTAAATATTGAAGTGATCAAGCCTACCATTGGCGCAATTATTCACGATATTGATTTGAATGCGTTAAATGAACAAACAAGGCAACAAATCCAGCAGGCTTTGCTTGATCATCAAGTCATTTTTTTTCGAAAGCAACAATTAGTACCGCAAGCACAGGCAGACTTGGCACGTAGTTTTGGCAGCTTACATGTGCACCCGATTTATCCTTCAATTGAAGATGTACCTGAAGTGATGGTGCTCGATAGCTGGAAACAAGATTTGCGTGACAATGAACTTTGGCACACAGATGTGACTTTTAGTAAAAATCCACCTTTAGGTTGTGTGTTGCAAGCTATTAAAATTCCACCTGTAGGCGGTGACACGTTGTGGTCGAGTAATACAGCAGCTTTTAAAGGGCTCTCGCTTGAGTTACAGCAAAAATTACGTGGCTTAACTGCAACACACGATATTCGTAAGTCTTTTCCGATTGAGCGTTTTGCTCATAACGAAGAAGAACGTGAAAAGCTTTTGCAAACATTTAAGCGTAACCCACCAGTGGTTCACCCAGTAGTGCGTACTCATCCGGTTACAGGTGAGCCTTTGTTGTTTGTAAGTGAGGGCTTTACCACTCGAATTAATGAGTTACCTGAACAAGAAAGTGAGCAGTTGCTTAATTTCTTGTTTGAACATGCGACTCAAGAGCAGTTTCATTTGCGTTGGAAATGGCAAGATGGTGATGTCGCGATTTGGGATAACCGTTGCACACAACATAAAGCATTATTTGATTATGGCGATGCCCATCGCATCATGCACCGTGCAACTATTAATGGCGATGTACCATTTTATAAAGAAGAAAAACAACCAGAGTTAGCAGAGGCTTAATTCTTTTATACTCTATGTTTCAATTCCAACGCCGCATTTTGAGTTGGAATTGAAACAGTAAGTTATCTCTATTATGCTCCAAAACTAGACAATATGCCTGTGTAGTTCTTTACAGGAGGCAAGGCCCAATCACCAATTTTGCTGGTTTTTAAATTTAATTGAACTAACATTTCAGCTTGTTTAACTGCTGCTGCAACGCCGTCAATAACAATCACTCCCAACTCGTTTTGTAGCTTTAAACATAAATCACTCATGCCTGCACAGCCTAAAACAATCGCATCGCTTTTATCTTCTGCGAGTGCTTTTTTGCACTCATCTCGTATGGTCCTATAAGCGTCTGAGTCAGGAAGCTCCAACTCTTCAACTGCAATGTCACAAGCTCGAACATTTTTACAAAATGGTGTAGCCCCATAGCGATGAGCCAGATGCCAACTCATATTCACTGTGCGTTGTAAGGTTGTGACCACACTAAAACCAGTACTTACATAACTTGCAGTTCGCATAGCTGCTTCGGCAATCCCGATCACAGGTGCCGAAGTGATTTCACGGGCAGCATAAAGCGCGGGGTCACCAAAACAAGCAATAACATAAGCATCTACGCCTAGAAGTTCACCTTGGCGAATTTCTTCTAAAACACCTACTGCGCTTAATGCTTCATCATAATAACTTTCAATCGTTGCAGGGCCCATTTGAGGACTCACTGCAATAATTTTAGTATCAGAACCTGCGACTATCTTGGCTGATGCAGCAATTTTGTTAGTCATGCTTTGTGTGGTGTTGGGGTTAATAATTTTAATTTTCATTGTGCTTTTGCCTTAGTCATTGCCGATTTAGTATGGCCAAGCGGTTGGTTCAGAAACCGATAAATGACAAAACCAAATCCCATCCCAATAAACCATGTGAAATTAGCCAGCCCAGAGAGTTGTGGTAAAAGTACGCAGAGAATAGGAATTAATGAAGCTGGAATTAAGGCATAAAAGGCAGAGTGGTTATAACCATTTTTGTACCAATACGAGCCTTGAGTATCTAAAGTATATAAATCATCTACCACGATTTTTTGTTTTTTAACGAGGTAAAAATCGGCGAGCAAGACACCAAAAAGTGGACCAATAAATGCACCTAAAATATCAATGGTGTAATGGATTACTTGAGGGTTATTAAATAAATTCCATGGCGTAATAAAAATTGAACCCACTGCTGCAATCATTCCACCCATGCGCCAGCTAATTTTACTCGGTGAAACATTAGAAAAATCAAAGGCCGGTGAAACAAAGTTAGCGACAATATTAATTCCGATGGTGGCAATCATTAAGGTCAAGCTGCCTAAAATCACCACAAAAGTATTATCAAGTTTACCGACCATCTCGACAGGGTCTGTAATGAGCTTGCCGTACACTGGCAAAGTTGCTGCAATACAAACCACAGTAAGTAAAGAAAAACCTAAGAAGTTAATCGGTAGTCCAAGAAAGTTGCCCATTTTAATGGCCTTAAAGCTTTTGCCATAACGAGAGAAGTCGCCAAAGTTCAGCATAGGCCCTGAAAAATATGAAACAACAAGCGCAATAGCACCAATCATGACTGGTACAACTGCAAAACCGTCGTATTGAACCCCACTCAAGTTTAAATCAATATTCTGCCAGCCAGCTTTCCAGATCAGCCATATTGCCATGGCAAACATTACGATGTAGACAGCCGGACCCGCCCAGTCAATGAACTTACGAATGCTGTCCATGCCCGACCAGAAAACAATCGCTTGTAGTAGCCAAAGCAGCATGAAGCCAACCCATCCTAAATAGGAAAGCCCAAGAAACCCGTAATTTGAAACATCGGCATAGACTGACCATTCTGGAAAGAACTTTAAAATAACCAATAAAAAGGCACTGGATGCCAAATAGGTTTGAATGCCATACCATGCGACAGCAATAAGCCCACGAATAACGGCAGGAATATTGGCACCAAGCACCCCGAAGGTTGCGCGGCAAATAACAGGATAGGGCGTGCCAGTTTGTTGGCTAGACTTGGCAATGAGGTTTGTAAAAAACTGAACTATAGCAATACCGATCAGTAAAGATAAAAGTACCTGCCAGCTATTGAGCCCTAGTGCAAAAAGGCTCCCAGCCATGACATAACCGCCGACACTATGAACATCGGACATCCAAAAGGCAAAAATATTATAAGCGCCCCACGTTTGCTTTTTTAAAGGAGCTAGGTCTTGATTTGTCAGTTTTGCATCATAAGAAGGTTTAATTATTGCTTCCGTATTATTCATCTTGAACACTCACTTCTTTAAGATGGAGGCACTTTCAGCAGCATTGTTGTTCTGTCTAAAAGAATGAAATTAAAATTGTGTACAATGTGGTATTTAAATTGTGCACAATTCCAATTGAGCAAAAGTTATGCCAAATTTAAGAAGTAGCGTTTATGAGTCATTAAAAATGGTATGAATTTTGGATATGAAGAGAGAGATTTCTAAAATGAGAAGGACTGATTTTTTAATAAAAAGTAAATAAATTTAGTGATATAAGTTGATAGTTTAATAACAAATATTAAATTGTTTAGCTCAACATAAGCGTTGGGGGAATGAGAGAAATATTTCCAACTGCTTAAGTTAAACTTACACTATTCAAAATAGATAAAGTTCTAAAAAGAGGAGACATTAATAAAAATGGAGAAATCAATGTCATCGAATGCACCAAAAAAAGCTGTAGAAATGAGCAATGATGAAATTGATGACCATATATATAATGCAATTGTAGATGCTATTTTAAATCGACAACTCGCACCTGGCGCACGTTTGGTTGAAGCACCTTTGTGTGAAGCATTTGGTGTAACGCGAGGAGTATTAAGACGTGTCTTCGTGAAACTTGCACATGATAAGGTGATCGAAATTCAGCCCAATCGTGGGGCACTCATCGCAAAACATAGTGCTCATGAAACAAAAGAGGTCTTTGAAGCACGCAGCATGCTTGAAATCGCCACGGTAAAAAAGCTAGCTCAAAAGTCACATAACCTAGATTTTAGTGAGCTTCGAGGCTTAGTAGACCAAGAGTCTCATGAGCGTTTAGCTGGCAATTGGGCTGAGTGGATTAAGCTATCAGGTCAATTTCATTTAAAACTTGTCGAGGCAAATCAGAATACGATCATGACCAGTTATTTGCAGACGCTTATTGCGAGGACTTCGTTATTAATTGGGTTATATGAAATTCCAAAACATAATAATTGTTCAGCAGATGAACATCGTGCGATTTTAGATGCCATTGAGCAAGGAAATGAAAAATTAGCTACTCAATTGATGGAGGAGCATTTAGAACACTACGCGACGACATTTATTGAAGAAAATAGCACAGCATCCGTAGAGCAAAATTTATTAAATTTATTTAAAAATAAGAAAATTGAAACCATTCAAACTAACTAAAAAATAATGGGCCAATTCTTCTGGAAAAGGCCCAGTCCCTTTATTTTATAGGAACGATTTGTTGCGTCAGAAAGTCAATAAATAGTTTTACTTTCTTCGATAGAATTTTACGGTTTGGCCATGTCACATATAAGTGAAGGGGTTGACTGGTGTAATCCTCCAAACACTTCTGTAATTTACCTTCTTTGTAGTAAGGTTCAGCAATAAACTCAGGAAGAAAGACAATGCCGTGGTCTTTTAGGCACATATCTAATAATAATTCACCATTATTACAGGTCATCACTGGGAAGCAATTGAACGACACTTCTTTCTGATCTTTTTGGAAAATCAACTTTTTATGCCGACTATCTTGATAGTAAATTAGAAACTTATGTTCTTTAAGTTCTTCTAATGAGTCTGGTAATCCATGCTGATTAAAATACTCAGGTGTTGCATATAGATAGCGCTGATAGGTATTTAATATTTTACTATTTGCCAAATTTGGAGGAGAGCCATCTACACGAATGGTTAAATCAAATTTATTATTATTCATATCTAATAGCTGATCAGTCATGAATAAATCAATTTTGATGCTGGGGTATTTCTCTATAAAGTCTGAAATGATCTGTTGAAGAAAAATATTGCTAAAAGACATTGGTGTATTGAGCTTGAGTTCACCTTCAGGATATTGCTGGTTATAGCTAATTTCATAGGCAGCCCACTCGAACTCACTTAAAATGACTTTACTATGCTGATAAAACTTTTCCCCACAAGAGGTAAGGTTCATCTGTCTGGTGGTGCGGGTTAATAGTGTGGTTTTTAGGTCATTTTCGAGGTAGCAAACACGTTTGGCAACCAAGTCGCGAGAGATATCAAGTGCTCTAGCGGCACTACTAAAATTCCCATGTTCTACGACACTTACAAAAGTGGAAATACAGTCTAATCGATCCATGGATAAGCGAAAGTTAAAAAATATATATCAATGATTAAACTATAAAAATTAAAAAGCAATCATTGTTTTTATTGTATCCATACAGCATACAGATTCGTGCTGATTTGCTGTCTATGCTTTTACATTTTTATCTGTTTTTATAGTGACCAGTAAGCAATTTTAAAGCATTACTCATAAGGAATAATGGAGTTTACCCATGAATAAGTCACTTTTAGAACAACTTTCACCAACGAATTGTCAGGTTATTTTTATTGATCATCAGCCACAAATGGCTTTTGGGGTACAGTCAATAGATCGTCAAGTATTAAAAAATAATACTGTAGGGTTAGCAAAAGCAGCTAAAACATTCAATATTCCTGTCACCATTACCACGGTTGAAACAGAAAGCTTCTCTGGCCATACCTATCCAGAACTTTTAGATGTATTTCCAGATGCTCCATTACTAGAACGTACTTCAATGAATTCATGGGATGACCAAAAAGTACGTGATTCGCTTGCAAAAAATAATCGTAAAAAAGTGATTGTTTCAGGTTTGTGGACTGAAGTGTGCAATAACACCTTTGCTTTTGGTGCCATGCTTGAAGGCGATTATGAAATTTATATGGTGGCAGATGCTTCTGGTGGTACATCAAAAGAAGCACATGACTATGCGATGCAACGCATGATTCAAGCGGGTGTTGTTCCTGTAACTTGGCAACAAGTATTACTTGAGTGGCAACGTGATTGGGCACACCGTGATACGTATGATGCAGTTATGGCAATTGTACGTGAGCACTCTGGTGCTTACGGTATGGGTGTGGACTATGCCTATACGATGGTACATAAGGCGCCTGAGCGGACAACGTCAAAACACGAAGTACTTGCACCAGTTCCGGCAAAATAAAACAGAACTGATTTAGGTAAAGGCATGTCTAGTATTTAATATTTAAGCGATATTAATACAGATATGCTTTTATTTTTTAGAACGATAATTCACAAGAATGGAGTTCAGAATGACCGAAATAAACCTCATATTCAAAAACGGTAAAATTACAACGCTAGATCCTCAAAACCCTGAAGTACAAGCAATAGCGATTGCAGATGGTAAAGTCGTACGTACGGGTACAAATGATGAGGTTATGAAGCTCGCTACTCCAACAAGTAAAGTTGTAGACTTAAATGGTCGTCGCGTTATACCGGGTCTAAATGACAGTCATCTGCATATTATTCGTGGTGGCCTAAATTACAATATGGAGCTGCGCTGGGAAGGTGTACCATCCGTTGCGGATGCACTACGCTTACTTAAAGAGCAAGCAGATAATACGCCAGCGCCACAATGGGTCCGTGTAGTAGGTGGCTGGACTGAGTTCCAGTTTGCTGAAAAGCGTTTACCGACTTTAGAAGAAATTAATAAAGCTGCGCCAGATACTCCTGTGTTCGTTTTACATTTATATGCCAGTGCTTTGTTGAACCGAGCAGCACTTGATGTATTAGGCTTTAATAAAGATACACCGGATCCGCCGGGTGGCAAGATTGTACGAGATGAAAAGGGTGAACCAACTGGTCTGTTGCTCGCAACTCCATCCGCTATGATTTTATATTCGACTCTAGGTAAAGCGCCGAAATTGCCAGTTGAAGATCAAGTCAATTCAACTCGTCATTTCATGCGTGAGCTGAACCGATTAGGCATTACTTCCGCAATTGATGCGGGTGGTGGCGGTCAAAATTATCCTGAAGATTATGATGTGATTAAGCAATTGCACGATCAAAATCAAATGACGGTTCGAATTGCTTATAACCTATTTGCTCAGAAGGCAGGCCAAGAGCTTGATGATTATCGCCGTTGGACCGAAATGACATTTCCGGGTGATGGTGATGAGCTATTTAGAATGAATGGAGCAGGTGAGAACCTGACTTGGTCGGCAGGTGACTTCGAAGATTTCTATGAGCCACGTCCAGATTTACCGGAAAAAATGGAAGGTGAACTCGAAGCTATTGTAGAGCACTTGGCTGAAAAGAAATGGCCATTCCGTATTCATGCAACCTATGATGAAAGTATCAATCGTTTGCTCAATGTATTTGAGCGCGTCAATTCAAAACAGCCATTTGCAACTCGATTTATTATTGACCATGCCGAAACCGTATCTGAGCGTAATATCGAACGTATAGGTGCGTTGGGTGGTGGTATCGCCATTCAACACCGTATGGCATATCAAGGTGAGATTTTCGTAAAACGCTATGGTGCTGAGGCTGCTCAGGCAACGCCACCTGTTAAAAAAATGCTAGAACTCGGTGTGCCTGTGGGTGCGGGCACAGATGCGACCCGTGTTGCATCCTATAACCCTTGGGTTTGTTTGTATTGGCTAAGTACTGGTAAAACAGTCGGTGGTTTGCCACTCTATGATGAAAAAAATCTATTAGACCGTCAGACAGCACTCAAACTCTGGACTAAAGGTTCGGCTTGGTTCTCTGGTGAAAAAGATGTTAAAGGTTCACTCACAGAAGGGGAACTTGCTGACTTGGTTGTGCTGTCCGATGACTACTTCAAAGTTGAAGCAGAAGATATCCAGTGGATTGAGTCTGTACTCACTGTTTTAGGCGGAAAAGTGGTATATGCAGGAGCAGAATTCAAGCAAGAAGATCCGCCGTTACCGCCAGCATCACCAACATGGTCGCCAGTAAAACGCTTCGGTGGACAATGGCGTTTATCTGAAAACCGTAATGCACCATCCAATCAGTCACTACAGTCACAAAGTGCATTGTGCGCATGCGCCAGCAGTTGTGGCATGCATGGACATAGCCACGCTTGGATGCTTGATGTTCCTGTAAATGATAAGGACAAAACATCTTTCTGGGGCGCACTCGGGTGTTCTTGTTTTGCATTTTAAATAAAACAGTTTGGGAACCTGCTTCGTTAAATGGCTTGTTTCCTTAAGGTATGTACGATGAAAATGTACTTGTTATCTTTGGCTGTAGGGTTGCTCGTTGGTGTCTTATATTACGTCTTAAATGTTAAGTCACCAGCTCCTCCTCTTGTTGCATTAGTGGGGTTATTAGGCATGGTAATAGGAGAGCAACTTCTTCCTTTTATTAAGTCTTATTTTTAAACCGTTTCACTCAAAAAAGCTAAATGGTGTTGTGCCATTTAGCTTTTTATATTGATGAGTGTCTTCAATTATTTTATACGACGGCCTTGCTCATCAATAATGACTTCACCATCTTCTTTTGCGAAATAGCCTAAGTTTTGTGAATCTAAAATGTCCAATACAACCTCAGAAGGGCGGCAAAGACGTGTGCCTTTGGATGTAACCACAAATGGGCGATTAATTAAAATTGGGTACTGAACCATAAAATCAATTAACTGTTCACAGGTCCAATGCTCTTGTTCCAGTTCTAAATCTTTATACGGATCAACATTTTTACGGATTGCTTCACGTACAGTTAAGTTTGAATCCCTAATAAGTTGAATTAGTTCATCTTTACTGGGTGGTGTTTTTAAATATTCAATAACGATAGGCTCAAACCCCGCATGACGAATGAACGCCAATGTATTGCGTGATGTGCCACATGCAGGGTTATGATAAATCTTCACTAGTTCCGCCATGATAATTATTCATTGAATTAAGATATTGCATTTATATATGGATATCCGTATATTTGCAATAACGAATATAAGTGGCTGCACATATGATCACTCAAGTCGATTTCTTTAAATGTCTTTCTGATCAAACTCGTTTAAACATTCTTAAGTTAGTTCTGAGTAAACAAAATATCTGTGTCTGCGAGCTAACTGAACAGCTTGAGTTGAGCCAACCAAAAATTTCCCGACATTTAGCCCTATTACGGACCCATGGCATCCTTCTTGATTCAAGACAGGGGCAATGGGTGTATTACAGCGTTAATCCTGAACTGCCGATCTGGGCAATCAACATTTTGAATATTTTGGCGCAGCAAGATGACGATGCAATGAAACCATTGTCTGGTCAGCTAGGGTCTATTTCTACCTTTTGTGAGTAAAGATCATGAAATTTCTATTTCTATGTACGGGTAATAGTTGCCGTAGTATTTTGTCAGAAGTTTTATTTAACAGCCGCGCACCAGAAGGGTGGAATGCTTATAGTGCTGGTAGCAAACCTTCCGGTCAGGTACATCCGCTAACGATTGAAACACTTGAAAATTTAAGTTTATCTACAGATGGCTTATGGAGTAAAACGATTGATGATTGCGAGCAATATCAATCAGATGTAGTGATTACTGTTTGTGACTCAGCAGCGCAAGAAGCATGCCCATTGTATTTAGGTGGTGCAATTAAAGCACATTGGGGCTTAAGTGACCCATCACATCTCGACTTACCAAAAGAAGAAAAACTCAAAGCGTTCCAAAATACTGTTGATCATATTAACCGCCGTTTAGATGCTTTATTTGCATTAGACGTTGCACATTTGAGCCGTTCGCAACTTATTAATGAAATTAACCAAATCTCGCATATTGATTAAAGAGAATGACATGGCCAAATCTAAGCTATCATTTTTAGATAGAAACCTAACGCTATGGATTTTTATTGCTATGGCTTTAGGTGTAGCCATTGGTGTTTTCTTTCCTCAAGCATCAATGTCTTTAAATCAGCTCAGTGTAGATAACGTTAATATTCCAATTGCGATTGGTTTAATTTTAATGATGTATCCGCCTTTGGCAAAAGTAGACTATGCAGCTTTGCCTGAAGTGTTTAAAGATAAGAAAACACTCGCTTTGTCTTTAATACAAAACTGGATTATTGCTCCAGTCTTAATGTTTATTCTTGCGGTTATTTTTTTACATAGCTATCCAGAATATATGACGGGTCTCATTCTAATTGGGTTAGCACGTTGTATTGCAATGGTTTTGGTTTGGAATGGCTTGGCATGTGGCGATAACCAATATGTTGCAGCTTTGGTCGCCTTTAACAGTATTTTCCAAATTTTATTCTTTAGCACTTATGCATGGCTATTTCTGACCTTTTTGCCTCCGTACTTTGGTGTGGCAGGACAAGTCATTAATGTCGATTTTTGGACTATTACCCATGCTGTATTGGTGTATTTGGGTATTCCATTTTTAATGGGTTTCTTGACTCGTCTAGTTTTAGTTAAGGCAAAAGGTTTGAATTGGTATCAAACCAAGTTTTTACCAAAAATTAGCCCGTTAAGTCTAATCGCCTTACTCTTTACTATTGTCGCCATGTTTAGTTTAAAAGGTGGCGATGTGGTGAGTTTACCTCTAGATGTATTGTTAATTGCTGTCCCACTGACGATTTACTTTGTGGTGATGTTCTTTATCAGCTTCTTTATGAGTAAACAGATGGGGAATAACTACCCACGTACGACTGCCATTTCATTTACCGCAGCGGGTAACAATTTTGAGCTCGCTTTAGCAGTGGCAATTGCAACATTTGGTTTAGCTTCTCCGGTTGCTTTTACTACAGTAATTGGACCATTGGTTGAAGTTCCGGTTTTAATTTCACTCGTTTCAGTTTCGCTTTGGTTAAAGAAAAAGTATTTTTCACATGAACAGTTCTAATAATGATTTAGCAAATGTAGAGCTAAGCCTTTTGGATAAGCCTACATTCGAAGAAATACAAGCACAGCAGCTTGAACATCCACCCCGTATTTTATTGTTATATGGTTCTAACCGTGAACGCTCTTATAGCCGTTTTGCTGTGCTAACTGCTGGGCGTATCCTTGAATACCTAGGTGCCGAAGTCAAAATTTTTCACCCTAAAGGTTTGCCTTTGCCCGAAGATGCAGCAACTGATCATCCAAAAGTACAAGAGTTACATGAACTTTTGACTTGGTCAGAAGGTATGGTGTGGTGTTCGCCTGAACGTCATGGGGCAATGAGTTCAATTTTAAAAGCTCAAATTGATTGGATTCCTTTAGCTGGCGGAGCAATACGTGCAACACAAGGTAAAACCTTAGCCGTTATGCAAGTCAGCGGTGGTTCACAGTCTTTTAATGCCGTGAATCAAATGCGTATTTTAGGACGTTGGATGCGCATGATTACCATCCCAAATCAGTCTTCTGTTGCTAAAGCTTTTTTAGAGTTTGAAGAAGATGGCAGTATGAAACCATCCTCTTACTTTGACCGAATTGTTGATGTCATGGAAGAACTCTATAAGTTCACTTTATTAACACGTGGGCAAAAACAGTACCTGACTAATCGCTATTCGGAGCGTAAAGAATCGGCAGAAGAGCTATCAAAACGAGTAAATCAAAAATAAAAAGTTTTATCCCAAAAAGTGCTCTAGTTAGAGCACTTTTTATTGAGTGTTTTGAGACTAAGTCATTGTAGGTAATAGTTTTTGTAATAATTCAATAAAGTTTGAAACTTTGGCCGAATTTTCATTTTCTCTGGTAATCAAGTAAATAGGCGCATTCAGTTTTATTGAATGATCAAACTCGCGATAAATAATTTCATGATCCCAAAAATTATGCATTGAGGCTGGCACAATAGTAATGCCAATTCCGGCAGCAACTAAATTTAATGTTGCGGTAGGACGCGGCGCTTCTTGAATAATGCGTGGACTAAAACCTGCCTGATAGCAACTATATAAAATATTGTCATATAAACCTTGCCCAGAAGAGCGACGGTATAAAACAAAATTCTCATCTGATAAGTCACTTAAACTAATTTTCTCTTTTTGCGTAAGAGGATGTCCTATAGGCAATGCAACCACCATCGGCTCATCTAATATATGTAAGTGTTTTAACCCAATATCACGGCTGATCGGTGCTCTTAAAAAAGCAATATCTAGCTTTTCTGAAATTAACCAGTCCAGTTGTTTTTGACTGCCTGCTTCTTCAAGTTTGGTTTGTACTCCTGGATATATTTCCCGATATGAACGTAATACTAATGAGATAAGCGGATGTAAGCCGGCTGAACTAGTAAAACCAATATTAAGTTGTCCCGTTTTACCTTGGCTAACATCTTGGACTAATTGGGGTATATGTCTGGCATGTTCTAATAAAAGTTGTGCTTCTTTAAATAAGGCTAAACCTGCTTCTGTCGGTTCAATTCCACGCGGTTGACGAATAAGTAATTGAGTACCGAGTTCTTGTTCAAGTTTCTTGAGTAAACGCGTTAGAGGCGGCTGTTGAATAAACAAACGGTTTGCTGCATGAGTAATATTTCTTTCTTCAACCACCACCACGAAGGCATGAAGCTTATGTAAATCTAACATAGGAATACCTTTAGGGTATGGTTAGTGAAAATAAAAGCATTTGTAGATATATCATAAAAGTATCATTCTATCTTGGTCAGTTAAAGTGAAAAGTAACGAAAATGAACCATGTTGAGATTGCCGTGCAGAAGGAGAGCGTACCGTCCTGCACAGAGTTATTTTTAGGTTTTTTAACATTAGGTTTAATTGGATTTGGTGGTGTATTGCCTTTAGCACGTAAAGTTGTTGTAGAGCAAAGGCAGTGGCTAAGTCCTGAAAAATTCACTGAGTTACTTGGTCTATGCCAATTCCTACCAGGTGGCAATATTATTAATTTATCTGTTGCGATTGGGATGGAATTCCGCGGTGTCCGTGGAGCCGCGAGTGCACTCATTGGCCTCATTTTTGCTCCAACAGTCATTGTCGTACTTCTGCATTATGTCTATGAACAGTTCCAAGATAATTTAATGGTTAAGCATCTTTTCGAAGGGTTAGGTGCAGCAGCAGCAGGGCTTTTGGTCGCAACCGGCTTAAAAATGTTGAAACCATTGTTGCGTAACCCAATAGCGATGTGTGTTGTCGTGGCGGCAATTATCAGTATTGCTTTTCTAAAAATCTCCTTGCTTTTGACCATGCTAATTTTGTTGGCTCTTTATTCAACTATTATTTGGAGACGTGTGTAATGGGCGCAGTTCTACTTACTTTAGCCATCATTTTTACTCAGTTGTCTCTTATTGCATTTGGTGGTGGGAATACGATTTTGCCCGAAATGCAACGCCAAGTGGTTGATATTCACCATTGGATGACAGCACAAGAATTTAGTGCTCTGTTTGCTATGGCTCAAGCAGCACCCGGTCCAAATATGATGATTGTACCGTTGGTAGGGTGGCATGTAGCAGGGTTGTCTGGTCTACTCGTGACTTCTATAGCTAAATTTTTACCTTCATCGATTATTACTGTGTTTGTAATGAGAGGTTGGTCAAAATTTAAAGATAAAAAATGGCGCCGTGTTTTACAGCTTGCTTTACAACCTGTCACTGTTGGAACGGTGCTTGCCAGTGCTTGGATTATCTCTGAGGCAGCGGCAATAAATACTTTACTTATTATTATGGTAGTCATTGCAACTTTATTATCTTTAATTAAAAAAGTTCATCCCTTGCATGTCCTGATTGCTGGCGCTGTATTTGGCGTGGTCTTACTCTAGTTTAACCAGTTTGCTGACCTGCGCTGGGATGAGTTCAGGTTGGCTTTTTTTGATTTGAAGTGAATAATAATAAAATCTAAAAAACCGATTAAATACATAAAAACATACTGTTTTACCTATTTTATGTTTTAACGTACTATGCATCTATTGAAAGAATTTGGATGCATTGGAGTAAAAACAGATGTTAGATCAAAATATTAAAACTCAATTAAAAGCTTACTTAGAACGTTTAGAAAGTCCAATCGAATTAGTTGCTGCTTTAGATGAGTCAGATAAAGCTGCTCAAATTAAAGAGCTGGTGAGTGAAATCGCCGAGCTTTCTGACAAGGTCACTGCCCGTTTTGATGGCAACAATACACGTCGTCCAAGCTTTGGTGTGGCTAAAGCAGGTGAACAGCCTCGTGTGTTTTTTGCAGGCTTACCGATGGGTCATGAGTTTACGTCTTTGATCTTGGCACTGTTACAGGTGTCTGGCTATGCACCTAAAGTGTCAGATGAAGTGCTCAACCAGATTAAAGACTTAAACCTCAAAGCCAACTTTGATGTGTTTGTATCATTAAGCTGTCATAACTGTCCTGATGTAGTACAGGCGCTTAACCTGATTGCCATTTATAACCAGAACACCACAGCAACCATGATTGACGGTTCATTCTTCCAAGACGAAGTTGAACAACGCAAAATCATGGCTGTACCGATGGTATTCCAAGACAACGAACACATTGGTCAAGGTCGTATGACCCTTGAAGAGATTGTGGCGAAACTTGACACCAATTCTGCTGAAAAAGATGCAGCAGCACTCAATGCCAAAGATGCCTTTGATGTATTGGTGATTGGTGGTGGGCCTGCGGGTGCAACAGCAGCAATCTATGCGGCACGTAAAGGCATTAACACGGGCATCGTGGCTGAACGCTTTGGTGGTCAGGTCATGGATACCATGGACATTGAAAACTTCACCTCTGTGCAAAAGACACAAGGTCCTAAGTTTGCTGCCGAGATGGAAGCCCATGTCCGTGAATATGATGTCGATATCATGAACCTGCAACGTGTGAGCAAAATCACAGGTGCCAACCAAACTGAAAACGGTCTGGTTAAAGTTGAACTTGAAAACGGTGCAAAACTTGAATCGAAAACAGTGATCCTTTCAACAGGTGCACGTTGGAGAGAAATGAATGTACCGGGTGAGCAAGAATACCGTACCCGTGGTGTAGCGTATTGCCCACACTGTGATGGTCCGTTGTTCAAAGGCAAACGTGTCGCAGTGATTGGTGGCGGTAACTCAGGTGTTGAAGCTGCGATTGACCTTGCAGGGATTGTTGAGCATGTGACACTGGTTGAGTTCGATACCAAACTTCGTGCAGACCAAGTGTTGCAAAACAAATTGCATAGCTTGCCAAACACCACTGTGATTATGAATGCGTTAAGCACAGAAGTGCTGGGTGATGGCTCACAAGTGACTGGTCTTAAATATAAAGACCGTGCCACTGATGAAGAGCATGTGGTAGAACTTGCAGGGATCTTTGTACAGATTGGTTTACTGCCAAACACTGACTTCTTGAAAGACAGTGAAGTTGAGTTAACCAACCGTGGTGAGATCATTGTCAATGACCGCAACGAAACCAATGTTCAAGGTGTATTTGCTGCAGGTGACTGTACCACTGTACCTTACAAGCAAATCATTATTGCCACAGGTGAAGGTGCTAAAGCATCACTCTCTGCGTTTGATTACATCATCCGTTCTGGGCAGTAAAATTTAATACTAAAACGAAAGAGCCAAAGGTTATCCTTTGGCTCTTTTTCTTTTTATGGTTTATATAAACCATGTTCGACTAAATGTTCTCGTAAAATACGACGCAGTTCTAATACAGCTTGTGGTGTAAGCTGGATTGAGTGACCACCTGGAAGAACTTTTTCTGACTTTGCTCCGTCTAAGTGAGCACTTTTATACGGAACGATACCATCGGTAATTACATTTGGATCATCGCTCTTGGTTATATTTCCCATAATTGAATGGAAAACTAAGCCTTGGTGTGGATTAATATCTTTTGTGAGTTCCATAAATTTAGATTGATGACTTAAATCGCTTGGTCCATTTTGAATCAAACCATTGTCAATATTACTCAAGAAATCTTTAACATCTAAATTTTCGGTTGTCAGAGAGGTGGCTACAGCCGACAAAAATGCACCCGGTAAGCGAATAATTTTACGCGCTGCTAAGGTAAACCAACGGTCTGCATAATCTGTACCTCGATGAGGGGAAGCTAAGAAAATTGCGCGATCAAAATTATTGATTGAATGCATTTGCAATCGTTCAGTAATCATTGGATGTTTTTTAAAGCGATTTTGCTGGCGGATCGTCATTAGCTCTAAGGCTGGTTTAGTAATATCTCCATCACTCACCAGTAAACGGCTAATAATGCCTCCCATGCTATGTCCTACAAGAACAGCATCATGGGCGGCCGGGTCGCTTGGGTTTAGCGAACTAAAAGCTTGTTTGAGTAGTGCATAAATTTGGAAACGGCTTTCCAAAATTGGCATGTTAGTTGAATAAAAGACTTGCCAAACTTGATAATTGTCTCTTAATACCGTATCGCCCATAACATCATTGGTGAGCGCAATCCAAGCTTCGGGGCTACTTGCCAAACCATGTACTAATACAATAATTTTCTTATTTGGATTGTATGGTTCAAGCATGTAGAGGTGCGGCATAGTTAAATGCTGATCGCGGTCAATCAGACTTAAATAGGCTGCGACTCCTAGGTTGTTTTCGGCTAACCATAGACCATAAGGCGCTGAAAAGTTAGCAGCTAGAGGATATTGTTTACCAGCTACCTTAATATTATCTGTCCGATATGGGTCGTAAACTCGGATTACGAATTCAGGATTATTAATAATTTCTTCAACAGTATTTGCGTGTTTTGGTTCAGCTACAATCGTCGCAGCTAAGTAGCGTGCATGATGAATATTTGGATTCACACCATTTTTATAATTGTATTTAAGGGGATCTAAAATATATTCATTAATATCTTCGCTTCCTGAACTCGGGAAAACAGCCACAAATTCAGACCCAAAGCCATCACGGCGGTTAATAGTTCTTAAACCTGAAAAATTTAAGTTATAACTTGAAATTAATTTTTCTAATTTTTGACCTGTTAACTGTCTATGAAACTCAAAGTCAATTGAGTAAACACTTTTACCAATGTGAATTTGTGGTTCAACCACATTTTTCTTGGGGTGCCTTAAATCATAAACACTGACCATTTTGGCAATTGCTTGATTATAGAAGTCGCGAATTTGAACCTGTCTATTATCAAAAATACGGTCATTAGGCTGACGTTTTGTTGAAAATAGATACGCGTAGCTATAACGAATACTTTTATCGAGTAAATTTAATTGCTGGTCTAAGCAGTTATCATAACTATTCTGGATACTCTTTTGTTCTTCTTCAGATTTATGTTTGGTAAATCTACTTACTTTGCAGTCAGAGCTATCTGATAAAGCCATTGCTTTTGCGAGATACATCTCACTTGCAGCTGATAAGAATTGTTCATCTAAAATTTGAGGAAGGTTTTTGAGTTGATTTACACAGGTTTCAGGGGTGTCTGTACAAACTTTAGCTTCCTGACCCGACATAGATAAAACATTCAGGCTTGCTTCGCTGAGTTTATCTTGCGTAAGAATACTATTACGTTCATTTGCAATCGTTACATTTAAAGCTTGCTGTTTAACATTTACGACCTGACATCCACTCAGAATTGAACCGAGTAGCATGACCGTCAGCAGTGTTTTGTTTCTTTTTATTGAAAACATTAGGGTCAAAATATAGTGGCTCAATGGTAGGTAGATCATACAAATTTTAAAGTAATTTTCAAATGATCAAATATAAAAAAGGGCTGTCAAAACAGCCCTTTTTAAATCATTAAACTTACTTTTTAGGTGTTTGTGTAGGAGTAGCAGGAGACATAGCCGGGTTAGTCAAAACTTGCCATACATTCCAACGACCTTGTTTTTCAATTTCTTGAATTAAACGATCAGCAACTTCAGCTTCATCTGGATATTTAACTTTATAATTCTTCAATGTCTGAATCGCGTTTTTCTTTTGCTCCATCGCAATATAGTTATTGGCTGCAGCTAGATATGCTTCTTGGACATTACCTTTAATGGCTTTGTCTAAATATGGAATGGCTTCACGTTGGCCGCCACCTTCAGATAAACCAAAACCAAACCAGAAGTTTGTTTCCGCATCATCTGGATTAATTTTTAAAAGTCTTTGAGCATATTCTAAAGATTTAGTGGTATGAACAGTACCTAAATCAAGGTTACGTGCAAGAACACTTGCTTTAAAAGCACGAAGTAGAATATCAAATGATGCATTTTCATTTGCAGCAAGTGTATCGAGTTGCTGTGTTACTTCTTTAAGCTTACTTTCAAAGCCTTTACGTTCCTGACGGTCAGTAAAGCGAGGTGGGTAGTGACGTGCTTTACCTTCTACTAACTGTAAGAAGTCATCAATAGACGTTACGTCAATTTCATTCTCACCCGCTAAAACTGCATATTTCATTGAGCGTTGTGAATTATTTACAGTCGGAACAATGAGTTTGTTAACATCGAGAGTAAGCTGTTTGGTCGGATCATCTTGACGATTAACCACCATTTTTGTTACAGGCTGTGCAGCAGCATCTTTTAATGCAACTTCAAATGCCGGTGGCTGATCATAGTTAAAAGGATTTAGTGCATAAAAAGGAGGAGTAAGCTCTGGTTCCTTGAAAACAAAAGGCTCAATTTTTTGTTGTTTTACAGGTGCCATTGTACAAGCGGTTAAACTTGAGGTCGCAAGGAGTATATATGCCAAAGGCTTAAAATTCATAGGATCTTCCGTTCATTTTAGTAAAGTCAGATTTGGTACAGGTAAGTCTAGGAAAAGCTAAACCGACATGCAAGGGTAAGCGTGTTACATTATGAATCAAGAATATTACGTTTTTGATGTCTTGGTTTGCGCACCGCATTCACGACGAACTTCTTCAAGAATTTTTAACTCTTCATCGCTAAAAGGTTGCTGATCCTGACTTTCTTTTTTAAAACTAGGGTCTAGCTCTGATAAACGCTGACATAAATTATTCATACGTGTTTCATTGTGCTGAATACGATCAAGTAAAACTCGCATACCATCTAAAATAGGGTCTGACTGATCAGCAGCCGTGGTCGCATATGGGGCGAAACCAATACTTTGTGCATAATCACGACGACGTTCTTCATCTTTATCTTTAGTTTTGTCTGCATCTTTATAAATATAGCGAGCAGGGTTGCCTACAGCAGTCACACCGGCAGGAACGGCTTTAGTTACAACTGCATTTGAACCGACTTTTGCACCTTTACCCACCGTAAATGGGCCTAAGATTTTCGCACCCGCACCAACCACCACGCCATCTTCTAAAGTTGGGTGACGTTTGCCGGTCTTCCATGTTGTACCACCTAAGGTTACCCCATGATAAAGCGTTACATCGTCGCCAATTTCAGCAGTTTCACCAATCACAACACCCATGCCATGATCAATAAAAAAACGCTTACCAATTTTAGCGCCTGGATGAATTTCAATACCTGTTGCAAAACGGCTAAATGAAGAAAGTAGGCGAGCTGCACCTTTACAATCTTTTTGCCATAATTCATGCGCGACACGATGCATCATAATTGCATGAATGCCAGGGTAGGTGGTAAGAACTTCGAGTGTATTGCGTGCAGCAGGATCTCGCGCAAATACAGCCTTTATATCTTCTTTAAGCTGTTTAAGCATTGGGTTGATCCTCCTTGTCAGATAATGCTTTTTTCCATTTACCACTTGTTAGGGCTTGTACACGACTAAAAATACCGCGAAGTAAATGATATTCCATACGATCTAATTGTATACGACCAAATAAACGACGCAAGCGTAAAGGTAATAAACGTGGATTGTCTGGATCTAAAAATTCAATTTCAGTCAACATTTTTTCTAGATGAGGATAAAACTCTTCCATTTGTTGCTGAGTCACCAATGGTTCATCCCATTGCATGCTTTGACCTTGAACTAATGACATTTCTTCTGCATCTTGGTCCACGTTTTGTTGCTCTAGAGCAGACATGCGAAGTTCGTAACATACGACTTGGATTGCTTGCGCAACATTTAATACGCCATAGTCAGGATTTACAGGAATTGTTAAATGATAATTGGCCAGTGCTAATTCTTCGTTTGTTAAACCACGATCTTCACGGCCAAAAACAATCGCAATTTGTTGCCCTTGAGTGGTAGCTTTAATGGCTTCTTTAGCTGCAGGTCGTACATCAAGTAGAGGCCAAGGAATGGTGCGGCTACGTGCACTTGTTCCAAACACTAAATGGCAATCTTTAATGGCATCTTCTAAAGTATCTACAATCTCAAGATGTTCAAATAAATCTTGAGCACCAGCAGCGAGCGCTTGTATATCTGGATGCGGATATGTTTTTGGAGCAACCAGAACTAATTTAATTAGTCCCATTGTTTTCATGGCACGTAAAGCGCTGCCAATATTAGCAGGCAAAGTGGTATTTACCATGACAATACGCACTTGTGCTAACTGTTTTGACACAGTAGTGTGATCAAACGAACTCATAAGATTTCCAGAAATTACGAATATTGAGAAACTTCGCTTTGGTATAAATCCAATGCATCGTCCATGGACATGCCTGCAGGAGGAGAGGCAACAGTTTGCGGACGGACAGGTTCTGCTGCTTTAGCTGCTTTCGACTTTACTTGATATTCAATGTAAATATTATCTTTACCAAAATAATCTCTGAGTTTAGCAAGTAATTCATCTAGAGGAGCGACTTTCCATTGCGGACCAAGTTGAAGCTCTGCTTGAGCATAAGGTTGATCTATCAGGAGTTGTAAGGTGATATGTTGATGCATATCTACATTGCAAAATGGCAAGATGATATTTTGCAGATCTTTTGCCAAAGTAGCTTGCATAAACTCTTCTGCTAATTTGATCTGAATACTATTGGCACGTTTTTGTCGTATTTCATTTAAAGTAAAGGCTTTGTTCAAACGTCCCATTGGACGATCAAAGCCTTCTCTTTCATAAATTTCGCCTTCAAAGACGACAACGCGCTCAACTTGGATAATATCTTTAAAACGTTGGAAACGTTCATGATTACAACTTACTTCAATACGAGCGGTACCGTCATCTAGTACGATAACTACACGGTTTGGAAAGTTTGCAACGTCAATCACTAGTCCTGCATAAACTGTTGTAACACCACGACGTGTAGCCGTAATTTCATTAAGTTTTACAGGAATAAAAGCTTTAAGTTCTTGTCGGTAAACATCAATTGGATGGCCCGTTAAATATAACCCAAGCGTATCTTTTTCGCCTTTTAGACGAACTTCATCACTCCACGGTTTTACCGGTTTAGCTGGTTTACGTTGAACTTCTTCAACTTCACCAAACAAATCCATAATACCGCTTTCACGGTTACTGCGTGCTTGTTCGGCAGCTTGCACAGCTTCAGGCAATTGAGCCATCAAGCTTGCACGTTCGATTCCTAAGCAATCGAGTGCGCCTGCACGGATTAATGCCTCTAAAGTACGCTTATTAATTTTTTTCAGATCAATACGATGGCAAAAATCAAATAGATCCGTATAAGGGCCAAACTGTCGACGAGAGTCAATCACGGACTGCATGGCTTGCTCGCCAACACCTTTAATCGCACCTAAACCATATACAATCGTTTTATCATCGCTCGCATGGAAATGATAAGTCGACATGTTGACGGATGGTGGTAAAACTTCTAGGCCATTATTTCGGCAGTCATCAATTAAAAATACAACACTGTCGGTGTTCTGCATTTCCGATGACATTACCGCTGCCATAAACTCAGCAGGATAATGAGCTTTTAACCATGCAGTATGGTAGGCAACGAGGGCATAAGCAGCAGCGTGAGATTTGTTAAAACCATAGCCTGCGAACTTTTCCATATAGTCAAAGATATGGTTGGCTGTACTTTCGTCAATTCCTTTTTCAGCAGCACCTGCTAAGAAAATTTGACGCTGCTTAACCATCTCCTCAGGTTTCTTTTTACCCATTGCACGACGTAGTAAGTCAGCGCCACCGAGTGTATAACCCGCACAAATCTGTGCCGTCTGCATAACCTGTTCTTGGTAAACCATAATCCCGTAAGTTGGTTCTAATACACCTTCAAGAAGGGGGTGAAGATATTCAAAATCCCCACCATGCATACGGTGAATAAAGTCAGGAATCAGGTCCATTGGGCCAGGGCGGTACAATGATACGAACGCAATAATCTCTTCAAATTTACTTGGACGTGCTTCTTTAAGCATTCGTTTCATGCCGACGGATTCAAACTGGAATACCGCGGTTGTATTTGCATCGGCAAAGACAGAATATGCTTTAGCATCATCAAGTGGAACATGCGAAATAATGAGTGGATCATTACTATCGCGGTTTTTATTGATATTTTGAATTGCGTCTTCAATAACGGTTAAGTTACGTAAACCCAAGAAGTCGAACTTAACGAGACCGGCTGCCTCTACATCGTCTTTATCGTATTGCGCAACACGGCTGGTTCCGTCTTCATCACAAAGTACAGCCGAGAAATCGGTAATCTTACCCGGTGCAATGACAACACCACCAGCATGTTTACCGGTATTTCGGGTAATACCTTCTAATTTTAATGCCATTTCCCAGATTTCACTGGCATCGTCATTATCTGGATTAGATGGATTGGTAACAATATCTTTAAGCTGAGGTTCCATCTCAATAGCAGTGGCTAAGTCTACACCAAGTGGTTTAGTAGGTACCATTTTTGAGATACGGTCAGCTAAACCGTAAGATTTACCTAATACACGGGCAACGTCACGAATCGCACCTTTTGCTGCCATCGTACCGAAAGTTGCAATTTGCGAAACGGCTTCACGTCCATAAGTGCGTGAAACATAATCAATAACGCGGTCACGTCCAGCAATACAGAAGTCGACATCAAAGTCGGGCATCGAAACACGTTCTGGGTTTAAGAAACGTTCGAAAAGTAGATCGTAACGAAGAGGATCAAGATCGGTAATTTTTAAACTATATGCAACAAGAGAACCCGCACCTGAACCACGGCCTGGACCCACAGGAACGCCGTTATTTTTTGCCCATTGAATGAAGTCCATGACGATAAGGAAGTAACCCGGGAACCCCATTTTCAGGATAATACCGACTTCATAATCAATTCGTTCATCGTAAGGCTTACGAATTTCTAGCCAATCTTCGCCACGTTTTTCGACAGGGTAAAGATAATCTAAACGTTCTTCTAAACCTACTTTTGACAAATGTTCAAAGTAAGTGTCGATGGTAAAACCATCTGGAATTGGGTAATCAGGTAAAAAGTAGGTGCCAAGTTGTAGGCTAACATTACAGCGTTTTGCAATGTTATAGGTGTTTTCGATAGCACTTGGGATATCAGAAAACAATTCGATCATTTCATCGGAGGTTTTAAAGTGCTGTTCAGGGCTATATAAACGTGGACGACGATCATCTGCTAATACATAGCCATCAGCAATACAAACACGAGCTTCGTGTGCCTCAAAATCTTCTTTTTCTACAAAGTGCACATCATTATGCGCAACTACACCCACATTATAGTAGGCAGCAAGTTTTGCGGCCTCTTGAATAAAATCTTCTTCACCAGGACGGTCAGTACGTGTTAAAGCAAGATAAACACGATTACCAAATTTTTCGATCCATGCTTCTAAAAGAGGAGCTGCTTTTTGAGGGTTAGATGAACAAAGCATCTGACCCACATCACTATGCTGGCCAAGTAAAACGATAATATCTTGATGCTGTTCAAGTACCCATTCTTTTTTTACACATGGAATACTGAGTTGTTGACCTTCAATAAAACCGCGTGAAACGATTTCGGTCAGACTTTTCCAGCCTACATTACTCATTGCAAGTAAAGTTGCACGATGTTGTGCATCATCAAGGCGGATTGTGCTACCTAAAAGCGGTTTAATCCCTTTTTTTAAACAAGAATTATAAAATTTTACCGCTGCATGCAGGTTTGAAAGGTCGGTTAATGCCAGCGCTGGCATTTGGTCTTTAACCGCAGCGTTGACCAAGTCAGGTATGCGAACTATCGACTCTGTAATCGAAAATTCTGTATAAATACCGAGATGAACAAACTGCATAAACCAATCCTTAATACGACTGCAGCATAGTTTAGCACGCAAAGTTAAAACGAAATGCTTAATATTTTGGCAAACTGTTAAGGATTTTATTATTTAAGAAGAATGATTTGAACATCTATTGTACAGATTTAATATAAAAGAGCTTGTTTTTATTAAATAGGACCAGTCCAAACCTTATGTTTGGACTGGTTGAAAAGCTTAGTACTGCCAGAACATGCGTTGAATTTCTTTCGTATCATTCGTCTTAGTAAGAGCTAAGGCTGCAAGAAGACGCGCTTTTTGTGGGTTTAAATCATGTGCTGCTACCCAACCATATTTAGAGTCAGGTTGTTCTGCATCACGTAATACAAAACCTTGTGCAACACGTGACGAACGGATAATTTGGATACCGTTTTTGTCGTGAAGATTTTGTAAGGTTGGTACGATATATTTTGGTACAGAGCCGTTACCTGTACCAGCGTTAATAATCGCTTTAGCACCAGCTTTTGCATATGCTTCATATGCATCTGGAAGCATAGAGTCCGAACCATAAACGATCTGTACAGTTGGAAGTGCATCGCCTTTAATATTTTCAATATTAAATTCTGAAGCATTGGTGTGACGTTTTACAGATTGTCTGAACCAGTACGGCTTGCCTTCAACTAATGTACCTAAAGCACCCCATTGGCTAACAAAAGCATTTGTATGGATGTTAATGCCTTTAGTTACATCACGTGCAGCAAAAATAGAATCGTTCATGAGAACCATAACGCCCTTATTTTTTGCATCATCGGAAGCTGCCAAAGCAACTGCACTATAAAGGTTAAGCGGACCATCTGCTGAAAGAGCAGTTGAAGGACGCATTGAACCAACAAGTACAATTGGTTTATCAGTATGAACAACCAAATTTAAGAAAAATGCTGTCTCTTCTAAAGTATCTGTACCGTGGGTAATCACGACACCATTAACAGATGGCTTTTTAACAAGTTCATTAACTTGACGAGCAATTTCTAATAATTCCTTATCAGTAATACTCTCAGAAGCGATTTGTAATGCCTGAATACCAGTTACATTTGCTAAATCTTTGATTTGTGGAACTGCGTTGATTAGCGTATCAACAGGAACCTTTGCAGCAGTATAAGTTGCACTGTTTGCCGAGCTTGCGCCAGCACCAGCGATAGTACCGCCAGTTGCAACAACAACAACATTATTTTTTGCATAAAGTGGGAGAGAGCAGGCTAATAAGCCCATCGCTAAACCTAAAGATTTAACAGTTTTAGTCAACATCGAAAATATCCTTATGAAGTGACGAAGTAAAAGTTTGTTGAATAAGTCTGCTTTTCCTAAGCAAAATACATACCATGTAAAACATATTCATAACTTGTTTGAATAAGAAGCATCCCTGAATAGCATTTTGTTTCATCAACAATAGCTTAGTCATTGCTTTTATTTAGCGTTAATAAATAACATGAATAAAATAAAAAATCTATTAAGTTTTTCTAATTTATCTCGATTTGTTTATTTTTTAATATAAGTAAAACAAATGATTTTTTTATCTTTATAAAATTAAAAAATAATAGGAGAGATAGAACTTTAATTTACTATTTGGTGTTTTTTATGTTATTGATTTTTTATTGTTATAATTTAATTTAACTATTTTTTATAATTTTTAAAAATGAACTAAATATTAATTTTATTAAATTAATATAATTAAACGCGAATAAAATGAATTAAAAATTAATCATTTGATATTCATTTTCAATAATATAAATTTTGTTTGCGTAATTTTTATTCTATTTTTAAGGTTTAATTTAAGAAAATTTAATAGTACTTTAAAATCATTATTTAATATAAAAATATGTGCGTATTTCTAACCCTTAACTTGAGAATAAAAAAAAGAGCAATTTTATAAGGTCATATAAAATTGCTCTTAAGTTGGGAGAGTGGGAGAAAAGAGAAACTTAAGCGATCGTTTGTTCTTGAGTTGATTTAATTAATACAGATTCTGGTAATTCTTCAGTATCGGTCACTTTGTCGCCTTCAAGCTTGGCAACAACTGCGGTCGCAATACTGTTACCTACTACATTTGTTGCAGTACGGCCCATATCAAGGAACTGATCGATACCGAGCAATAAAAGGATGCCAGCTTCAGGCAAGTGGAACATGGTGAGTGTTGCTGAAATAACGACAATTGAAGCTCGTGAAACACCTGCAATACCTTTACTTGTTACCATGAGAGTTAACAAAATTAAGATTTGTTGAGTAAAGCTAAGATCAATGTTGTACGCTTGAGCAATAAACAGTACTGCAAACGTGGTGTACATCATTGAACCATCTAGGTTAAATGAATAGCCTAAAGGTAATACGAAGCTCGTTACTTTCTTAGGCACACCAAACTTATTTAGTGCATCCATTACTTTAGGGTAGGCTGATTCGCTTGAAGCTGTAGCAAAAGCGAGCGTTACAGGTTCACGAATTAATTTGCCTAAGCGAAAGATATCTTTTTTAAGTACGATTGCACCGACAGAGAATAAGATGATCCACAGTAATAAAAGACCGAAGTAGAACTCTGCGATTAAGATGCCATAATCAACAATCAAACCTAAACCCTGTACTGTAATGGCTGAAGCGATTGCTGCAAATACTGCTACAGGTGCAAACATCATGACGTAATCGGTAATGCGGAACATGATCTTGCTTAGTTCATCAGTCAAACGAATAATCACTGAATCTTTTTCTTTGCCTTGATTTACAAAAGCGAGAGCTGAACCAAAGAAAATAGAGAAAACAAGGACCTGTAAAATATCATTATTTGCCATTGCTTCTGTAATGCTGCGAGGGAACACATGGCTGATGAATGATTGCAGGGTAAAACCACTCGTTGTTGGAAGAGAAGCGCCACTCAATTGCTGAGCTGTTGGTAATGCTAAATCTAGAGCCGCACCAGGTTGGAAAAAGTTTGCTAAGCCCATGCCGATCGCAAGCGATACAAACGAAGCGGTAATGAACCAAGTCATCGACTTAACGGTAA
Source organism: Acinetobacter pittii (assembly GCF_034067285.1). Taxonomy (NCBI): domain Bacteria; kingdom Pseudomonadati; phylum Pseudomonadota; class Gammaproteobacteria; order Moraxellales; family Moraxellaceae; genus Acinetobacter; species Acinetobacter pittii. The sequence goes on along the minus strand of NZ_CP139286.1, from coordinate 2,062,607 downwards.
TACTGCCGATTGATGTTGATTTTCCCATTGAGACAATGCCCGAAACAATTGTGGCAAATACCAATGGAGCAATAATCATTTTGATAAGACGCAAAAAGATGTCTGTACCAATGTTGAAATAAGAAGCGATCTGTTTGAGTTGTTCACCTTCATTGAAGAAGTGGTGACAAATCCAACCTGTTAGTACGCCAAGTAAAATAGCAATAACAATATACTTGAGCAATTTCTTTTGCTTCATATGAACCTCTATCCATTTGATTCAATCATCCTTTGATGGGATTTGGATAATTGAAAGCTTTCCTTGTTAGTTCAGTCCGGTCGTTTTAACGATTTTATCTTCCTAGATCTGTATCTGTTTTAACCGAATCGAATATGGCGATGTTGTTATGGAGAGGGATTGTTGCTCGATTTTGAAGCAGTGTGAAATGCAAAAATATATTGAACCATGCATTTTTTGCATAATAAAAATTGGCTAAGTTAACAGAATATAAGTAATTTTGAACGTATGGTAAAAAATATATGGATAAAAACGTGCACTATCTTTTACACTTAAAAAAATGAATAGGTGTACAAAAATATTTTAACTTCAATATCTTATTTTTGGAGAGTAAGGTGTGGGGAAGCTCTATAATTCTTCTTTTACAAAAATGAATAAACCAGAATTATAAAAAAGGCACCTAGTTTAAGATGCCTTTTTTATTATGCATTTTTTTTAACGACGGTTGGCTAAGAAACGGCCTAGTCGTGTAATTGCTTCACGTAATTCATTTTCGGCAGGTAGGAAAACCACACGGAAATGATCGGGTGTTGGCCAGTTAAAGCCCGTGCCTTGAACCAATAAGACTTTTTCCGCGCGCAGCAAATCAAGCATTAATTTTTCATCATCTTCGATTGGGTAGATGTTTGGATCGAGGCGTGGGAAACAGTACATTGCTCCATCTGGTTTTACACAGCTCACCCCAGGAATCTCATTAAGCATTTCCCAGGCGATATTACGTTGCTCGTATAAACGACCACCGGGACGGATCAAGTCATTAATAGATTGATAACCGCCTAGGGCAGTTTGGATTGCATATTGAGCTTGAACGTTTGCACATAGACGCATTGATGCCAACATGTCTAATCCTTCGATATAGTCGGCAGCACGGCTTTTATCGCCAGTGATTGCCATCCAACCTGAGCGGAAGCCTGCAATACGATAAGCTTTTGATAGGCCGTTAAAAGATACACAAAGCTGGTCGCCCGCTAATGATGCTACTGAAACATGTTCAATACCGTCATAAATAATTTTGTCGTAAATTTCATCGGCAAATAAAATTAGATCATATTTTTTCGCAAGCGCTACAATCTGTTCAAGAATATGACGTGGGTAAACCGAACCCGTCGGGTTATTAGGGTTAATGATGACAATACCACGAGTATTCGGAGTAATTTTACTTTCAATATCAGCAATATCCGGATACCAGCTATTTTCTTCATCACATTTATAGTGAATTGCTGTACCGCCTGAAAGATTAACGGCTGCTGTCCAAAGTGGGTAATCCGGCATTGGAATAAGCATTTCATCTCCGTCATCTAATAGGCCTTGCATAGCCATGACGATGAGCTCAGACACACCGTTACCCACATACACGTCATTAACGTGCATATTTAAGATGCCTTTTTGCTGGTAGTACTGGCAGATCGCTTTACGTGCCGGAAAGATACCTTTTGAATCTACATAACCAATCGCATTTGGTAGGTTTAAAGCAACGTCATTAATAATTTCTTGTGGTGCTTCAAAGCCAAATGGAGCAGGGTTACCGATATTCAGCTTAATAATTTTATGTCCTTGCTCTTCCATTTCATTGGCGGCTCGCAATACTGGTCCACGAATGTCATAGCAAACATGCTCAAGCTTCGATGATTTTTTAATTTCTCGAGAAGTTGGCATGGATTGGAGAGTAGCAGTATTTTTAGACATAGCTGGATTCACTTTTGCATATCGGTATAAATAACTTTTAAATGTTTTAACTGTTACCAAATTCAGATCATGTTGATCTTTCAATAGTTCAACAATTTTTTCATGGGTAAAACCCGATTGTTGATATTGTTTAATAACTGGTAGTAGTTGCTGGAAAAGCACACTTTTTTTCTGAGACATGTTTTGTCCTGTACAACCGTGCCACACAAGAATAGCACCATCTTTGCTTCCTTGGAAGAAAATAAAATGTAAATTTGCTTACTTTTACTTTTGTATTTTGCTTACTTTTTGCTTTCTATGGCTTAGTTGTTTAAATTCCAACAATTTTTACGTTCAGAGACTAGTGTTTTTTTGATGAATGGCGTAAATATAAAATACGTTTATCAATTTATGTTTACATCAGAATAAAAGGTGCAGGTCATGGGAAAAGTTAATAAAACAGACCGAGAATGGCAAAGAGAGTTATCACCTGAAGAATATCGGATAACGCGACAAAAGGGCACTGAACCAGCATTTACGGGGCAATACTGGAATACGAAGCAACATGGTACATATGTATGCCGTTGCTGCGGTGCAGAATTGTTCTCATCAGATACAAAATATGACAGCGGGTGCGGCTGGCCAAGTTTCTTTCGTCCGATCAATGGTGCTGTCATTGATGAACATGAAGATTTAACGCATGGTATGGTCAGAACGGAAATAGTTTGTCATGATTGCGAGGCTCATTTAGGGCATGTATTTGAAGATGGACCACAGCCGACTGGTTTGCGCTATTGTGTAAACTCGGCATCATTACAACTGAAAACACAAGAAAAAAATGATGAGGAAACCTATCCATGAGTAATATTTATCAGTTTGAAGCTGAGCTATTAGAGGGTGAAGTTAAGCAATTGGCTGATTACAAAGGTAAAGTTTTACTAATTGTAAATACTGCAAGTAAATGTGGTTTTACACCACAATTTGCTGGTCTTGAAAAGCTTTATGAAAAATATAAAGATCAAGGATTAGAAATTTTAGGTTTTCCCTGCAATCAGTTTGGTGGGCAAGATCCGGGAACTAATAAAGAAATCGGTAGTTTTTGTCAGCGTAACTATGGGGTGAAATTTCCCATGTTTGCTAAAGTTGATGTAAAAGGCCCGGAAGCCCACGTGATTTTCAGATATTTAACACGTGAAGCTAAAGGTATTTTAGGCAGTAGTAGTATTAAGTGGAACTTCACCAAATTTTTGGTAGGTAAAGATGGTGCTGTTCTAAATCGCTATGCACCTACGACTAAACCAGAAGCTTTAGAAGCTGACATTGAAAAAGCATTGGCGAGTTAATCGTTTAAATGAGCGCTATTCCTCCAGCCTTTGAGTTTTGGCAAGATGGGCGAATGCCGTATGTTCAAACTAGAAGGTCTTGTTTTAGCCGAACATGTTATAAGTCACATAGTCACCCAACCTTTTCTATTGGGGCTATCGATGAGGGGAATAGCGTTTTTCAAAGCTCATTTGGTACGTCCCAAAAGATTAGTGCTGGTACTTTGGTTATTGTACCGGCACATATTGAGCATTCATGTAATCCTTTGCCAGATCAAGCTTGGAGCTACCAGATGCTACATTTGGATATCTCATGGCTTAAGCAATGGTTTACAGAGTTTCAAAAAGAGGGCTTTGATTTAAATTTACCCCAGCATAGACCCCTTATTATAAAAGATGAGTCTTTATATCAGGCTTTTTCTATTATGAATGAGACTTTATTCGACCCTCAAAAGTTAATTATTGAAAAAGAACAATCATTGATTTATTGCCTTACTCAATTATTACTCCCTCATTTCATATTAGAAGAAATACAGAAAACTCAATATTTGTATGAAGATTTCTTGGACTTAATTAATATTATTAAATCGTCAGAGCGATTTATTTCTTTAGAAGCGCTTGCTGAGCAGGTAGGCCTGAGCCGATATGCAATCATTCGTTTATTTAAAGCCAATGTTGGCCTAACACCACATGCATTTCAAATTAATTTAAAAATTAATCAAGCTAGAGCCCAGTTGAAACAAGGAATTTCACTCGTAGAATTGGCAATAAATTTAGGTTTTAGTGATCAGAGCCATTTTCATAAAGCTTTCAAAGCGCATACAGGAATCACTCCTCGTCAGTTCCAACTTGCAGCCGCGCAATAATTTACAAGAAATTAATTTTCGCTATTTTTAAGCTACTCCATACAGTTTTAAAGATGAAATCGTTATGGAAGTTTTTTTGGTTATTGCCTTTACCCACTTTTTAGCATTGTTATCTCCAGGTCCAGATTTTTTTCTTATTCTTACTAGTCTTTTGCAAAAAGGTCGTCGTTATACCTATGGTGTTGTTTTAGGAGTTACCTTGGGCAATGCCTTGATCTTAATGGTTTGTCTATTTGGATTTATGATGCTTGGCAATTTAAGTACAACCATTCTTTTAGTACTTAAATGGATGGGGGCTGGATATTTAGCTTATCTGAGTTTTCTTTGTTTTAAAGCAGCCCAAGGTGCTAACGTAAATATGACGGTTGAAGAAAATATTTTGGTTAAACAAGAGTTCAGTTATAAAAATAAGATTAAAAGCTTAGCTTTGGGTTTGCAGTCCAGTCTTCTAAATCCTAAAAATATAATGTTCTACAGCAGTTTAATGCTGCTTATTCAAAAGGATGTTAGCTTATTTCAAAAATTGCTCATGAGTACATGGATGGTCGGAGTGGTTTTAATCTGGAATATCTTATTGGTTAAACTACTTGCTCAGAGACGAGTTTTAGACAAGATTAAGCGCTCTGCGACAGGTTTATACTATTGTTCTGGTATCGCTTTTATTATTTTTGCTGTACTTTTGATTACATATAAATAGTGTTGTAGCCCAGTTGTACGACCTGAGGAAAGGGGTACAACTGGTAAGAAGACGCTTACAGAATCGCTTTTAAACGCTTAACCACTTCTTCACATTGTGCTAAGTCTGCCACTAAAGCCATGCGTACATGGTTGGCGCCTGGGTTACCTTGCTCGGTATCACGAGATAAATAACGACCCGGTAAAACTTTAATGTGTGCTTTTTCCATAAGCATTTTGGCAAAAGTTTCATCATTATCGACTTTTAACCAGTAATAAAAACCAGCGTCTGGCTTTTGTAATGGAAGTAAATGTCCTAGCTCTGATTGAAATAAGTCAAATTTTGCACGATATTGCTTACGGTTTTCTTCAACATGGTTTTCGTCATTCCATGCTGCAATTGATGCAAGCTGATGTTGAACAGGCATTGCCGCGCCGTGATAGGTACGGTATTGCAAATATGGTTTTAATAGTTCAGCATCACCCGCTACAAAACCTGAGCGTAGACCCGGTAAATTTGAGCGTTTAGACAGTGAATGGAAAACGATACAGTTCTTATAGTCATCACGACCAAGTTCAGCACAAACTTCTAATAGACCAGTAGGTGCTTGGTCGAACCAAAGTTCTGAATAGCACTCATCGGAAGCAATAACAAAATTATATTGATCAGATAAGGCAATCAGCTTTTTGAATTGTTCTTTAGAAAGTACCGTACCTGTTGGGTTGCCCGGTGTGCATACAAAAAGAAGAGCTGTCTTTTCCCAAACTTCGGCTGGTACAGCATCAAAGTCGCCTAAGTAACCATTTTCTTCAGTGCAATTAATGAAGTAGGGCTTTGCACCAGCAAGTAATGCGGCACCTTCGTAAATTTGATAAAACGGGTTTGGCATCACCACATAAGGTGCATCTTCACGATTAATTAACGCCTGTACAAAAGAGAAAATACCTTCACGAGTACCAGACACAGGCAAAATGTGGTTTTCAGCACTAATATTGTTAAGTTTAAAGCGCTTGGTTAACCAATCTGCAATGCTTTGGCGAAGCTCAGGTAAGCCTTTGCTGTTTGGATAAGTTGATAGATGGTTAAAGTTATCAATAATAGCCTGTTTAACAAACTCTGGTGCTGGATGCTTCGGTTCGCCAATTGATAAAGGAATCAAGGGAAGGTTAGCAGGAGTAGTATCCTTAAAAAGTTGGTTTAACTTTTCAAATGGATACGGGTGTAATAACGACAAGCTAGAGTTCATTAAACAGTTACCAAGTAGTTGAGTTTCAGTGCTGACAAATTTGATTAGATGCTTCATCTAATGCAGCTTTCAGTTTTTCCGAGAAGAGTTTGACCTCTTCGTTATTCAGCGGTTTTCCATCCTTTTTGGTGACAAAGAAAATATCTTCTGCACGTTCACCTAAAGTTGCGATTCGAGCTGAATGGATGTCTAAACCTTGCATCATAAATAAACCACCCACGCGTGCAAGTAGGCCAGGATGATCAAGTGTTGAAATTTCGACCATATTTTGCTGTAACGCTTCATTCAATGTTACGTCGACTGTATTTTCAATATCAAAGTGACGTAATTGACGTGGAATACGGCGCTGCATGAGCCCTGGGTATTGATCTGGTTGGCTAAGTGCCTTCACTAATGCATTTTTAACCGTTTCTTCACGTTCTGGGTCAGTAAGTAACGTACCGAAACGATCAAGTACAACATAGGTGTCTAAGCTAAAAGCTGTACTTGCGGTGATAATTTTTGCGTCTTGAACGTCTAGGTTCATTCGGTCTAAAACTGCAACAGTGGTGGCAAACAGGTTAGGTTGATCGCGTGTATAAATAAAGATCTGTACTGCATCTTGAGCTGCTTTACGGTGAGCACGCAAGAGGACTAATGGCTCAGGATTATCGCCGTGTTTTAAAATGGCTTGTGTGTGCCATGCAATTTCATCTGCCGATTCTTTAATGAAGTATTCATCACCAAGTTCTTGCCATACTTTTTCGACATCTGCCAATGAGAAGTTATTTACCAGTAATTCACTTGCTGCAAATTTGGTATCTTCAATCAGCATTTGATAATCAACAGGACGACCTAAACCGGTACGGATTACATCACGAGCATGCGTATAAAGTTGACGCATAAGAGAGGCGCGCCATGTATTCCAAAGTTTTGGGTTTGTCGCATTAATATCGGCAACTGTTAAAGTGTATAGATAATCGAGATGCTCCATATCACCAAGTTTTTCAGCGAAATCTTTAACAACATCCGGATCGGAAATATCTTTTTTCTGAGCTGTTAAAGACATGAGTAAATGGTTTTGAATGAGCCATGCAATTAATTTACATTCACGCTCTGTAAAGCCATGTGCACGTCCAAACTCAATAGCATCTTCTGCACCAAGTTCACTATGGTCACCACCGCGACCTTTTGCAATGTCATGGAATAAAGCAGCAATAAACACAATATCTTGACGGGCAAGACGTTGGAAAACAGAACTTACCACAGGGAATTCTTTAGCGAATTCGGGTTCTCTAAAACGGTTTAAATTGCGAAGTAATAATAATGTGTGAGCATCGACTGTATAGATATGGAATAGGTCATATTGCATAAGACCCATAATTTGGCCAAAAGCAGGAATGTAGTTTCCTAAAACACCATAACGCTTCATCGCAACCAAAGTATCATATAGACGATACGGTGAACGAATAATCGACATAAATAGTGCTTGATGCTCCGGATTGTCGCGATAACTTTGGTTGATTCGTTTCGCAGCAAGAATGAGTAAGCGTAAAGTCCGGGCGCGAATGCCTTCAATATCTGGTCGATTGGCTAAAATATAGAACAGTTCTAAAATCGCGCTTGGGTGTTCTGCGAATATTTTATGATGCTGTACGGCAAGCTTATTGTCGACAATTTTAAAATGATTGTTAACTTCTTCAATTTTGCGTTCGTAGTTTGGTAAACGAGGGGTAATGACCGATTCGCTAAAATACGCCAGTAGCATTTCATTGAGTGTTGAAACCTGTTGTGCTGTACGGTAGTAGCGTTTCATGAATTGTTCAACACCGTAATTTACAGGTTGACCTTCTTGGCGCACATACCCAAATTTAGCGGCGATCTCTCTTTGGTGGTCAAAGAGTAAGCGGTTTTCATCACGTTTGGCTAAACGGTGTAAATGGTGACGGATTTCCCAAAGAAAACTTTCAGCTTCTTCTAAAACTGCAAGTTCAAACTCTGAAATGAAACCTAAATGCACTAAATCATAAATACGGTTTACTCGGAAGTGGCGTTTAGCAATCCAGCCAATCTGGTTAATATCTCGGATACCACCTGGTGCATTTTTAATGTCAGGTTCTAAATTACTTTCTGTATTATTGTGTTGGTGATAACGCTTGGCTTGCTCTGCCATTTTTGCGTCATAAAATGTTTTGTCTGTCCACGTTTGCGAAACAATACGGCGAGGCCATTTTGCAAGTTGGCTATTGCCCGTAATTAATCGCGCTTCAATTAAAGTGGTTGCAACGGTTAAATCGGTCGCGGCTTGTTCAACACAGCTTTGAATGGTGCGAACGCTAATACCGGGTTTGAAATTACCAACGTCCCATAAAGAGGAAATAAAAGTAGAGATGCGTTTTTCATTTTCTTCGTTAATTTCATGTTCCGATAAAATCATGATATCAACGTCAGAATAGGGCAACATTTCACGTCGCCCATAACCACCTACCGCAAATAAGCCGAGTCCAGTCTGGTCGAGTTCGGCATGTTTCCATAAAAAGATCAGTGCTTCATCAACGAGGTCTGAGCGCGCTTTAATTACATCCCGAATAGATTGCCCATTTTCATATGAATCTTGCAATTGCTTTTCTACATCCGTTCGCCACTGATTAATGGCTTTAATATCATGATGGCTTGTAACGTAGTTCAACAATGGCGATGTATTGATCATGAAAATAGGTCTACCAATAAATAAATATTAAGAGTTGGTTTTTACGCTTACTTGATCAGCGGTTTCTTTCGCTAAAGTACGAGCAAGATCGGTGTTTTCTGCACGTGCAGTTGCTACACCCATACGACGGCGTTTGAAACCTTCTGGCTTACCAAACAATCGTAGGTCAGTATCTGGATTGGCTAATGCTGTATTTAAACCGCTAAAGCTTAAGTTGTTGGCATCTACACCCGCATAAATCACTGCACTTGCAGCTACACTGTGACGTGCTGTATTTACAGGTAAACCTAAAATCGCACGGGCATGTAACTCAAATTCGCTTTGAAATTGCGATGCTAGTGTTACGAGGCCAGTGTCGTGTGGGCGAGGTGAAACTTCACTGAACCAGACCTTATCGCCTTTAATAAACAGCTCTACACCAAAAATACCACAACCACCCAGTGCTGTTGTCACTTTATTTGCAATACGTTTTGCTTCTTCAAGTGCAGCCGCAGTCATGGGCTGAGGTTGCCAGCTTTCTACATAATCACCGGCATCTTGGCGGTGACCAATTGGATCACAGTAATGAGTTTCAATTTCGCCCGATTCAGGATTTTTAGCACGAACGGTAAGTAAGGTAATTTCAAAATCAAAGTCAATTTGAGATTCAATAATGACCGTGCCTTGGTTAACCCGGCCACCTTGCATCGCATATTCCCAAGCAGCATCGACCTCGTCAAAGCTTTTCACACGAGACTGACCTTTCCCTGAAGATGACATGACTGGTTTTACAAAGTTTGGATAACCAATATCATCACAAGCAGCACGGAAACTTTCTAGAGAGTCAGCAAAACGATAAGCAGAAGTAGGTAAACCAAGCTCTTCAGCCGCAAGACGACGAATGCCTTCACGGTTCATGGTGAGATTTACAGCTTTAGCAGAAGGAATCACAGTTGCGGTTTGGTTTGCTTCAATTTCAAGTAAAACTTCTGTGGCAATTGCTTCAATTTCAGGGACAATTAAATTCGGTTTAATTTTTTCGATGAGCTGTTTTAACTCAGTTGGATCGGCCATGTTGAGCACATAAGAGTAATGTGCAACTTGCATGGCTGGTGCATGATCATAACGGTCGGCTGCATGTACTTCTACACCAAGGCGTTGTAAGGAAATTACAACTTCTTTACCAAGCTCTCCTGAACCTAACAATAAAACTTTAAATGCAGAAGATTGAAGTGGGGTACCGAGTGTCACGCTCATGCGAATCATCCTGACAAAATTATTTTTTTAAGCATAGCAGAACTTATGGTCGAGTTAAGCCTTATAACGCATAAAAAAAGTAATTTTGTCGGACAATTAAAAATGTACTTTTTAGATATTCACTTGATAGTTTAAGAGCAACTCATCTCCATTTTTACCACGGATGCCCCAATTTTCCTTAGGTGTTTCAAAAATAGTGATTTCGATATCTTGAGGTGCAATTTTGCATTGTTCTTGAATATTGCGAAATAGGGTTTGAATGAGTTGCTTTTTAGTCGCTGGACTGCGCCCTGCAAACATTGAAAGCTCAATAATAATATAATGTTGGCTTCGGTCAGAAGGGTAAATGAAATTCCCTGGTTTAAGACTAATAAAACGTTGAAATCTTTTCTCAACAGGATATTTCAATTCTTCAATAAGTGCTTGATGGATTGCATGAGAAAGCAGTTCTCGATACTGCATAATGGTTTGTTCATTTGCGTAAATTTTAACTTGTGACATTTTTATCTCTATTAAGTAGCTAAGGTTATCTTTTTAATCAATTCAAAAATTAGATTTTTCAAGCCAGAAGTTTCAATCTTAAATACTTCTGGCTAGGTTTTATTTTATATAAGGAAGATCAGTTTATCTATTTATAAAGGTAAATAAGTATAGATCAGGCCATAAACAATTGCGGCAGTTAAAGTTGCCGGTACAATTTTCTTAAATTTAAAATAAAGACCTGCTAAAACCAAAAAACCAATCAGCATCGCTAAGCTTTTATCTGGGGTTTCAAGGAGTGGTGGAAGAGTTGCAACCACAAGCATAGCGCTAATTGCGGAGATACCAATACTTCCTAAAGCAATTTTGATCCAGACTGAGCCGCGTCTTTGCTGCGAACCCTGTAATTTTTGTATTACAAAAAATGGCCCGAAACGTGAAGCAAAGTTGGCAATACCCACAATAATGCCTACCAGAATAATTTCTAGGTTCATATTAAACCTCTACCTCATCATGCTGTTTCAGCACGTAGTGTTTAAACAGACCAGCTAAAATGCCTGAAAGAATGCCAATAAAAATAGCCGCTGATAAGTTAATCCAATAACAGGCCAAGGCTGAAACTAATAACGATACAGCAACAACAAGGCTATGCTTTCGCTCAAAAGCCGCTAATAAAAAACTTAAAAATAAAGCAGGTAATAAGAAATCTAAAGCTGCTTGTAAAAACTTTGGAAGATGAGCGACTTGATCGGCAAATAATCCGCCCAACAAAGAACCGGATGCCCAAGCCATCCAACTAAATAGACTTAAGCCCAGCATCCATGACTCGGACCATTGCTGTCTGCGCTGTGAAAGTTGGATCATTCCGCTGGCAAAAACTTCATCCGTTAAGCCCCAAGCCCACACTGCCGTTTTCTTAAGATTTAATTTATTGGGAATCAAGTTGTATAGAGCAGGTCCATAAAGGACATGGCGAATATCGAGGGCAATAACTGTTAATGCTGTTAGCCAGATGGATGAACCACTAGCCAAAAGTGCAACAACCAAAAATTGGCTAGCGCCGGCATACATTGAGCAAGATAGAAAAAAAGCTTCCCATGGTGTAAAACCAAACTGGGATGCAGAAACGCCAAAGGCAAAAGAAACGGGTAAATAGGTGAGTACGATAGCTTGGCTATCTTTGGCGCCTTGCCAAAAAGTTGCCGTTTGGGCAGGCATCAATTGTTGTTCGGACACAATACACCTTGGCAATAAACCAAATGATAAAAATACTTGAAAGATTGAGTATTGTAGCCGAATTTAATAGCATAGTGCCGAAATGTTTAATCGGCAGTTTGATATGTTCAAGGCAAAGATTCGTTTAGTTTATATCGCCATGATGTGTGCAGGTATTTTTACATTGCAGGGCTGTGATAATGGTAATCAAGGTGCAGAAAAAAAAGTAGAAATTAAGCCAGCACCGAAACTAACCAATGATGCAACTGTTTATGCTCAAAAAGCATGGACATTAATTAACACGGTTGAGCATTTAGTTTATGAAAAGCAACTCAGCCAAATCGATGACAAAGTTCGTAAACCGTTACGTCAATTAAGTACGGACTGGCGTATCAATGTAAAAATGACAGATTCGGTCACTGAAGGAAAATATGCGCTTTGCCGTAAAGCTTTAACGAGTCTAGATGTATGGGCGCGCGAAACGCTTGAAAATAATAGTTCGGTTGCTCAAAAACAGGCAGATTATGAGCGTGATAAACAGCAGTGTAAGGAAGCGATTGAAAATCCGAATTTAGGAAACACATCTCCTAAATAAAGCCTATACATATAAAAAAGCGAGATGATCAATCTCGCTTTTTTGCTTTAAACGATAGTGGGTGAATGATAATTATGGTTTTGTTGCAGCTTTAGCTGTGTTGGCAGTTTTTACAGCATCTTGCTTCATTTGGTGAGTCATTTGATGTGATTCATGTTGTGCATGAGTCGCACTGGTCATTGCGTCATGTTTTTGCGTAGTTAAATCTTTTTTTACATCCTGTTTAGTTTTAGCTGCTTCTTTCTTCACTTTTTGAGCGGTAGCTTTTCCATGTACTGCTACACATTTTCCACCTTTATGATTTGGTCCTGTACCACCTTGTAGTTGAGTTCCTTTAGGACATGCAAATGCCGAAACACTTAACATAGCCAATACGCCTGCTGTAAGAATTGTTGATAATTTTTTCATGTTAATCAGCGCCTTGTTGAGTATTATTGCTCAGCTTGAGTGTAGGGTGAAAATATCTGCTTTAACACATTTATTTTGTGGAAATAGAGTTTGAACAATGTGTTGTTTTGCAGTGTTATCTAATTTTTTAATTTAATTTTAAGTTTTTATTATTTAGCCGCTTTTAAAAAATTAGGATTGTGCTTGAGCAACTCCTTTCAATCTCTCAATATCTAAAATCTCAATTTTTCTAAAAGCAATTTTGATGATCTTTTGTTTTTCGAGTAGGTTCAGTTCATGATTGATCGTCTGCCTAGATGTGGTCAGCATATTGGCCAACTGTTCTTGAGAAATATGAATTTGACGATCTTGAATAACAATATGATTGCCATATCCTTCTAAAATGAACAGAAGACGTTGAGCCAGCCTTTGAGAAATACTGCGTGTTTGTATCGCAATCTGTTCTAAGAAAACATACCTGAGTTTTTGGCTAGTTAATCGTGCAAGGTAGTACCAATAATAGGGATTTTCATTGAGTAGGTCATTTAAAGGCTTCGCGGGAATGTGCAGTATTGTACTTTTTTTCAAAGCAATTGCGTCATGTGATCGCGGCTCATGGTCAATCAATGATATTTCACCAAACCACATAATCGGCTCAGCAATAGCAGAAAGAGCTTCATTACCGTTTACATCGACATAACCCAAGCTAATTGAGCCTTCAAGTACGGTATAAATGCCATCAAATACATCTTGAGCATGGAAAATATAGCTATTTTTCTCAAAGGTGATTTGCTTGCCATGTTCTAAAATAAAGTTTTGGAATGTTTCTGGAAGCACACTAAACCATGTGTTTTCTTTTAGTCGGTTAATATAAATTAGGTCCAATATCCGATCATCCATGAAAAAATTCTTTACTTTGTCAAATAGCTGACAACTTTAAGTTTTCCTTATATGTACAGTATGACTATATGGAAGTGAATAGGGAATAACTCATGTCAAATCTGGAGCAACAACTTAGCAAATATGCGGCTTATCATTTAAATCATAAAAATATATTGACGCATTTTATTGGTATTCCACTCATCGTATTTTCAATTTTATGTTTAACTGCGAGAGCTGGAGTCGATATTGGTAGTTTTAAACTGACTTTAGCCATGCTGTTGATTGCAGCTAGTACCATCTATTATTTTATTTTAGATAAAGTTTTTGGTTTACTCATGCTAATTCTTTTGGCCGCTGTGTATCCACTGGCGAGCCAAATTGCCGAGTTTTCTTTAGGACAATGGTTAGCGGCAAGTATTGGTTTCTTTGTAGTGGGTTGGGTCTTTCAATTTGTGGGACATTATTTCGAAAAGAAAAAACCTGCTTTTGTTGATGATGTGATTGGACTCGCGATAGGACCGCTATTTGTATTGGCAGAATTTATATTTATGCTAGGTTTTAGAAAGCCTTTGCATGCGCGTATTTTACAAGAGGCGCGCAGTAAACGAGAGACGATGGATTTAAGTCATTAAACATAAAAAAAGCCCCAATATGATGGGGCTTTTTTTGAGCTTTAACTTATACGTTAAAACGGAAGTGCATTACATCGCCATCTTGAACAACGTAAGTTTTACCTTCTAAACGCCATTTACCAGCTTCTTTAGCGCCGTTTTCACCGTTGTATTGTACGAAGTCATCATATGCAACAACTTCAGCACGGATAAAGCCTTTTTCGAAGTCAGTGTGAATCACACCAGCAGCTTGAGGAGCAGTTGCACCAACTTTTACTGTCCATGCACGTACTTCTTGTACACCTGCAGTGAAATAAGTCTGTAAACCTAAAAGTGCATAACCTGCACGAATAACCACATTTAAGCCCGGTTCTTCCATGCCCATTGCTTCTAGGAACTCAGCACGATCTTCATCTTCTAATAATGAAATTTCAGCTTCGATTTGGTTGCAAAGTGGAACAACAATTGCGTTTTCTTCCGCAGCAAGTTTTTTTACTGCGTCTAAGTGCGGATTGTTTTCAAAACCGTCTTCTGCAACGTTTGCAATATACATGGTTGGTTTTAAAGTCATTAAACCAAAACCGCGAACTAATTTACGTTCATCATCAGACAAATCAGCCGCGCGAGCTGGTTTACCTTCGTCAAGTAAAGGTTGGATTTTTTCTAAAACTGCTTTAGTTGCTACAGCTTCTTTGTCACCGCCTTTAGCAACTTTAGTTAAACGTAAAATTGCTTTAGCAACCGTTTCAAGATCGGCAAGTGCAAGTTCAGTATTAATAGTTGCGATGTCGTCTAATGGATCGATTTTACCATTTACGTGAATTACGTTTTCGTCTTCGAAACAACGTACAACATGAGCGATTGCATCAGTTTCACGGATGTTAGCAAGGAATTGGTTGCCTAAGCCTTCACCTTTTGATGCACCAGCAACAAGACCTGCAATGTCCACAAATTCCATTGTAGTTGGCAAAATACGCTGTGGTTTAACAATCGCAGCAAGTTTGTCTAAACGTGGATCTGGTACAGGAACAATACCTGTGTTTGGTTCAATGGTACAGAAAGGGAAGTTTTCCGCTGCAATCGCTGCTTTCGTTAATGCATTGAAAAGGGTAGATTTCCCTACGTTTGGCAGACCAACAATACCGCAATTAAAACCCATGAAAACCACTCACAAATGTGTAAATTAAAAATTGTCGCTGATTTTACATGAAAGCCATGACAAAGTCATGGCTAGAGCAGGGTTGTATTGCGTTTAAACTTTACGTTTATCAAGTTGCTGGGCTAATGCATCGCCAGTTGCTTGTACCAACATGACTAAAACAATGAGCACAAAAATTACAGCCAACATAATTTGCATATCAAAACGTTGATAACCATAACGATAGGCAATGTCCCCTAGGCCACCTGCACCAATAGCACCAGCAATCGCAGAGGAGTTAATCATAGTTACAATAGTCACGGTAAAGCCTGCAATAATTCCCGGTAAAGCCTCTGGTAAAAGCACATGCCAAATAATTTGTTTACGGTTACAACCCATGGCCTGTGCCGCTTCAATTAAGCCTTGGTCGACTTCGCGTAAACTGACTTCTGCAATACGTGCAAAGAAGGGAATTGCTGCAATGGTCAATGGAACAACGGCAGCCCAAACCCCGTAACTTGTACCCACAATCCAGCGAGTAAGCGGAATCAGTGCAACCATTAAAATAAGAAAGGGTACGGAGCGAGTAATGTTAATGACCCAACCCAAAGCTTGATTAATCTTTTGTGATGGATGAATGCCGTGCTCAGATGTACTGACTAAAACAACAGCAATAGGTAAGCCAATTAAAAAAGCAATAAATGCAGATGCACCTACCATGAGTAAGGTATCTACGGTTCCAGTAATTAATAAATCAACGAGCTGGTCGTGCATAGCCAAGTACCTCAAATTGTGCAATTGCAGTTGATGCGTCTTGTCGTATAGATGAAAGATCAATTTCTACGTTAGGAATACCCACTAAAAGTGAACCAATAATGTGCCCTTGAATGGTATCGACCTGACTTTGATATAAATTGACGGGTGCTTTAAATCTAGCAAGTAGTTCTTGAATATCTGGAACCTGATGTGCTTCAGCTTCATATTTCAGTTTTACAATAATATGAGTTGAATCTTCATCTGGTAGAGGACTGATTTTAAAAGGCAGAGTGATCTGCTCAAGGTTTAACAATTCTTGGGTAATTTGCTGTTCTGGTCGTGAAAATACGGACCAGACTTGTCCAGCCTCGACAATTTCACCTTGGTTAATCACAACGACTTGATCACATATTTCTCGAATGACCTGCATTTCGTGTGTGATGAGTACAATTGTTAGACCAAGTTCCTGATTAATCTTTTTAAGTAAAGCCAAAATAGTAGCGGTACTTTCTGGGTCAAGTGCTGAGGTGGCTTCATCACACAGTAAAATTTCTGGGTGGTGAACAAGTGCACGTGCAATACCGACACGTTGCTTTTGCCCGCCTGAAAGTTGTGATGGATAATGACCAGACTTATCTGCAAGACCTACGAGTGCCAGAACTTCATTTACACGTTGATCGATATCTGCTTTGTTATAATTGGAAACCTTTAAGGGCAATGCCACATTTTCCCAGACCGTTTTTGCAGACATCAAATTGAAATGTTGAAAAATCATTCCAATACGTTGGCGAGTTTGAATAAGCTCGGAATGACTCAATTCAGCAATGTTTTGTTGATGAATATGAATACTGCCTGTATTCACTTGTTCTAAGCCATTTAAAGTGCGGAGTAACGAAGATTTTCCCGCACCACTTTTACCAATAATGCCTAAAATCTTACCTTGGGGAATATCAAGGTTAATCTCTTTTAAAGCATGCAGTTTTTGACCCTGCGATTGGTAAAACTTATTTAAACCACGAATTTTGATATGAGGTAGAGAAAAATCAACTTGTGATCCAAAACTCACCATTGTCATTCTCCTTATTTCCAGCCTTGAAACCACATACCTTGGCCAAAGTCTTTATCCAGAATATCTTGTGCTTTTTTTGAGTTCTGGAATGCTTTAACAAAGGTTGCAAGTTTTTGGTTTTTATCT
The DNA here is from genome assembly GCF_034067285.1 of Acinetobacter pittii. Lineage (NCBI taxonomy): Bacteria > Pseudomonadati > Pseudomonadota > Gammaproteobacteria > Moraxellales > Moraxellaceae > Acinetobacter > Acinetobacter pittii. The sequence goes on along the minus strand of NZ_CP139286.1, from coordinate 2,045,371 downwards.
TGGTAATCGCGACGGGTTACAAACAAAATTGCATATTTTTTATCGATTGGATCTAAAAATAATGCGCTATGTGGGTCGGTTACCTTTGCCATTTTTAAGTAGTGAGGGAAGCCGAAAATTAAATCGACATCGTTATATGCATGTGCGGTTTGAGGGCCTTCAACCTCAACAAAGCTTAGCTGTTTAGGATTAGCAATAATGTCTTGAGTGGTTGAAAGTTCATTATTAATGTCTTTAAGCTGAATTAAACCTGCACGGTGCAATAAAATTAAAGCACGGGCTAAATTGACCGGATCGTTTGGAATAGCAACACGTGCATTTGTAGGTAAGTCTTTAAGTGATTTATATTTTTTTGAATATAAACCCACATGACTTCCTGAGCCCACGGCAAATGCATGTAAGTCATAACCCGTTTCTTTTACAGCATTACGTAGAAATACGCTTTGCTGGAAAAAGTTTGCATCAATATCACCGTTTTGTACGGCAACATTTGGTGCTCGCCAGTCAGAAAATTCAACGAGTTTGACATGAACGCCTTGCTTTTCTACTTCATTGGCAACGCTTTGTAATAACTCAGCATAAGGTGGGCTAATGCCAATTGTTAAAACATCATCGGCTTGTTTATTTTTAATATAACGGTAACCGACAAGGCCCAGAACTACGATAATTATCGTAATTCCGAGTAACCAAGGCTTATGCTGTTTGAACTGATTCGCCATAATCTTTCCGTTATTACTTCCAGCCAGGGAACCAAAGTTTTGGCCCAATCTCAGCATCTAACACAGCTTTAACTTTTGGCGAGTTTTGATAGATCTCAACAAATTTCTTTAATTTGTCGCCCTTGTCCTGATAGTCGTCACGCACCACAAACAAAATCGCGTAACGTTTATTGGTATTGTCATCTAGTAAAAGTGCACTATCAGGGTCAGCTGTTTTTGCTAAGCGCAAGTAATGTGGGTAGCCAAAAGCCAAATCAACATCATCAATTGCACGGGCAGTCTGTGGTCCTTCAACTTCAATAAATTGCAAGTTTTTAGGGTTTGAAACCACATCTTTGAGTGCAGATAAATGATTGTTTGAATCTTTAAGCGTAATTAATTTAGCTTGCTGTAAAAGTAGTAGGGCACGACCTTGATTCACTGGATCATTTGGAATGACTACACGTGCGTTTTGTGGCAATTCATCAAGGCTTTTATATTTCTTTGAATAAAGCCCCACATGTGAGGCTGCACCCACTGCAAATGCCTTTAGTTTAAAGCCAGTTTCTTTAATCGCATTGTCTAAGAAAGGCTGATGCTGGAAAAAGTTCGCATCAATATCCCCATGATTTAAAGTAATGTTTGGTGTATTCCAGTCAGAAAATTCAACCAGTTTCACATTTAAACCTTGTTGCTTTGCTTCATCAGCAGCAGCTTGTAAGGTTTTTGCAAATGGTGGGCTAATGCCAATCACAAGTTCATTTGAGCCACTTTGACGGTGTTTATTCCAAAAGAATAAAGCAACAAAAAGGACTACAACGACTAAGCCTACGCCTAGCCATTTTTTAGAGGCTGTTTGAGCCATGTCTATCTCCAAATTTAAGCGGTTATTTCTTCAATTGTTGTTAGGTTTTTGCTGTTGTTATAGGGACTACATCGGAACGCTTGAACAGGGTGTTGTTCTGGTAATTGATCACCCCGATTAAAAATTTTGTTCCGCAGTGAACCCGTTTTATATGCAGTTTTATAGCGACCACGTTGTTGTAGCTCAGGAATAACCAAGCGAATAAAGTCGTGGTGAGACTCAGGTGCAACTGTACGTGTCAAATTAAAGCCATCAATATCTGTCTCATCTAAAAGATGAATTAAGTATTCAGCAACTTCTTCGCCACTACCCACGATGAGGGGATAACGACCACCTAAAACATGCTGAGCTTTTAAGTCATTTTTCGTGATTTGTTGCTCTTTAAATTTTTCGGTAATCGAAACAATACTGTTACTTTTCTGGTAAGGAATTGCTTCATCATCGGCAAATTTACTTAAGTCGATACCAGTTGAACTCGCATAATGCGCTAAGCCTGCTTCAGGGCTTGCGTACTGACGGTATTCATTCAGTTTTTGTACAGCCAGATCATGTGTTTCGGCAACAACAACGGTTATGCCAACAAAGACTTTAATGTCATCCGCTGAACGGCCTTGCTGTTCGGCAAGAGCACGAATCTTTTTCACTTGTTCGCGTATTTTTTCGGGTTTATCCCCGCCAATAAATACACATTCAGCATGACGAGTCGCAAACTGCATACCTTTTGGTGAAGCGCCTGCTTGAAATAGGGTTGGAGTACGTTGCACAGAAGGAGACACCTGAAACACACCTTCACTCTGGTAATACTTTCCATGGTGGTGAATGGTGTGCACTTTGGATGGGTCTGTAAAAACGCGTCGTGCTTTATCTTTTTTAACTGCGTCGTTTTCCCAAGAACCTTCCCAATATTTGTAGCAAAGTTCTAAAAACTCTTCGGCTTGTTCATAGCGAGCATCGTGGTCTTTTAAACCTTTTTGGCCAATTAGACGTTCTGCACTATCTAGATAACCTGTCACGATATTCCAGCCAATACGGCCTTGAGTTAAATGGTCAAGACTCGCAAAGCGGCGGGCAAATTGATATGGATGCTCATAGCTTAAGTTCACAGTGACTCCAAAACTTAAGTTTTGAGTAACTGCTGCCATAGCAGAAATGAGTGTAGATGGGTCATGGCTCGGAAGCTGAATGGACTCTTTTAGTGTTAGATCTATACCATTTTGATAGACGTCATACACGCCTGTAATATCAGCTATAAACAAACCATCAAATAAACCACTTTCTAAGGTTTTGGCTTGTTCTGTCCAATAGCTCAACTCATTAAAACGGTGTGATTCATCACGTGGATGTGTCCATAAGCCATGATTGATATGCCCGACACAGTTCATATCAAAGGCATTAAGTAAAATCTCTTTCGCTTTAAAATCTGTCATTACAATGTCCCCCGACGAGGTGGTAGAACACCGTTAAGAACATAGTTCCCAATAAAGTAATATTTCCAGCGTGCAGCGTCATGCAACGTATGTACGCGTGCATTGCGCCAGAAACGGTCTAAACCATCTTGTGACTGACTTCCACGACTACCAGCAAGTTCAATCAGCTTCGATGATGCTTTGAGAGCTGTATCGCTACTATGGGCACGTACTTTGGCAACATCGATGGATGCTTTTGCAATGCTTTCAGGTGTGGTTTCAATTTTTGCGGCGTCAATTGATTGAGCTGCCTGTTTTAATAACACTTCACTTGCTCGTACATCTACCGCAATGCGTCCTAATTCATAAATCGTTAAAGGATCTTGGTTTGCAGTTTCTACATTTGAATCGATCCATGGGCGAGCTTGATGCACTCTTTGCAAGCTTTCTTTAAAGGCCGCTCGAGCAATGCCTACCTCAATTGATGCATGCATAATTTGGGCAAAAGGACCCACTAAGGTTGGTTGTAAAAATGCAGTATCAAAAGGAATGACATCATCTGCATCGACAAAAACCTGATCAAATTTAACCGTGCCGCTACCTGTGGTTTTCTGTCCAAAGCCAGACCAGTCATCAACAAGTTTTAGTCCTTGTGAACCACTTTTTACAAATGCTAAATACTCTCGACCTGCATCGTCTAAAACTAAGGTTGGAATACGGTGAGCAAATAAACTTCCTGTGCAGTAAAACTTTTCACCCTGAATCAAATACCCATTTTCATGCGGACGGATATTGGTTTGTTTATGAGTTGAGGTTTTAGTTTTGAATTCAGCAAGGGCATTACCAAAGCGAGTACCATTCAACACTTCGCCGTATAAACGTTGTTTCTGAGCTTCTGTGCCTGTATTGCGCAATACTTCTAAAGCATAGAAATGGTTCTGTGGAATTTGTCCAATTGAACCATCGGCACCGCTTAAAAGTGCAATCACTTTAGCAACAGTATGACTGGAAACTTCGGCACCGCCATATTGCTTTGGCACTGTAATTGCCCAAAGACCTGATTGGCTCAAAGCATCGATTTCGGTATACGGTAGAATCCGTTTAGCATCTCGCTCAACTGCAGTTTTTCTAAATTGTTCAGCAAACTGTTTTGCAACTTCTAAAGCTTCAGCATCATTTTGAATAATGTGTGCTTGGCCAGATGCCGATGTTTGTTTCGTTTGAACCGATTGATATGAAGTCATGACAATTTCTCCTTAAATCCAGGCATGGCGGGCAGGGAAGTGACCATTAAGGTAATAATTGCCAATGGCATGTAATTTCCAACGAACAGGGTCGTGTAAAGTATGTACTCGGGCATTTCGCCAATGTTGATCTAAATTGTGTTGGCTTAAGCTTGAACGGCTACCGCCTAGCTCTAATAATTTTTCAGAGATTTGTAGAGCAGCATCATTGGCATAGACTTTTGCTTCTGCGACCAAAATTGAAGCTTTTGCTACTTGTTCATCAGTCACAGTTTTAAGTTGATCAAGTTCATCTAAATATTCAGCAGCTTCATCGAGTAATAAAATGGCCGCGTCGAGCAAAATATTTAACTTACCCACTTCTTGTAGGGTGTAGTGTTCAAAACTGGCTTTTTCAACATTTGCATCAATAATTGGACGTGCTTTATGGATAGTCGATAAAGTATCGTCAAAAGCAGCTTCCGCTATACCTACATCAATCGCTACTTGTAATAACTGCGAATAAGCACCGCGATAAGTTGGGGTTTGCGTCAATAAGCGTTCATCAAAAATAAGCTCAGGATTAACTCCAACATGAGTTAATTTAACCGTACCGCTTGCTGTAGTACGCTGACCAAAGCCATTCCAGTCATTAATGACTTCAATGCCTTGAGCATCTTGGTTAACAATGACTAAAACGACATGGCCCTCAGGATGAATGGCTTTAATTGCAAGCCAATGCGCAAAACTTGTACCTGTCGAATAAAATTTTTCGCCATTTAAAATATATTTACCGCTTTCAATAGTAAGCGTGGTTTTTAAGGTTTTTGAGTCATGGGTATTTCGTTCGGGGCCACCGTTGGCAAGACGTTTACCCGCTAATATTTCTGAAAAAATAAATTGTTTTTGTTGTTCTGTGCCCATGATTTCGATCAGGTTTAACAGGCTAATCTGATTTTGTGGAATCTGACCAACATTCGCATCGCCTTTACTTAAAATACGGAAAACTTGAGCCAAAGTTTTATTAGAAACAAAAGCTCCGCCATATTTTTTTGCAATGCGAATTCCGCCTAAACCTTTTTGGCTAAAGCTTTCAATTTGCTCATACGGTAATAAGCGTTGTTGATCACGTGTATTACGACCCTCTAAAGCAAAATCAGCTACTTGATAAGCAGCATTAATCGCTTGTTGATCATTTTGAATGATTTGGACGTATGCCGTCGTTTTAGATAGAGAATTAGACATAATGACACCTTGTATTGCTGTCACTACCTTACAAAAGAAATATTTTTCCACTAAACGAGGACTTATGCTCAGCTTATGAATAAAAATGCAAAGCACTTTTTTTGATTTTTAATAGATAAATAGAGATATAGAAATATATTGAAAATCAATAAATTATAATTTTTATCTGTAAAATGAATAACTAAAAAGGTTTTAATATGAAAAAGAGCTATAAGTACGGTAAAAAAAGATATAAAAAATATAGACCTAACTGTCAGTGAAAAATGAGCACAATATCCATTGTTTTCATTAAAAATAGCTTCTAAAGTATCTACTTACCATCGACCATTTTTGTACAAATAGTCAAATAAAAATAAACGTGGAGATTTTATGCGGGTTTTGTATCAGTTTCCTTTGTCCCATTATTGTGAAAAAGCTCGCTGGTTGTTAGACCATAAAGAACTTGATTATGTGGCTCATAACTTAATTCCAGGATTTCATCGTGCTTTTGCACAACTCAAAACAGGCCAAAATTTATTGCCTATTTTGAAAGATGATCATCAATGGATTGCTGAATCGACTAAAATTGCACTTTATCTGGATGATACCTATCCAGAGCACTCACTGTTACGTCGTGATGAACAATTAAGACAGCAAACATTAAAAATAGATAGTTTGGCTGATGAGCTAGGTATTCATGTACGTCGTTGGGCTCTGGCTCACACTTTGGCACATGGTGACCATGCTTTAGAAATTATGATGGGTGAACAAGGCTATTTGCGTCAGTTTGAAAAAATCTCGAAACCCTTTCTCAAGACACTGGTAAAAAAGAACTATAAACTTGAAGAGGAGTTAGTGAGTCAGTCAAAAGAACGTATGGATGAACTCATAAATGAACTAAATAACTGCTTAATAGAAAATCAGGCACGTTATATGGTGGGTGATCGCTTAAGTCTTGCTGACATTTCTGTATGTTCTATGCTTGCTCCTTTATTGGAAATAAAGGGTACGCCGTGGGAACGCGAAGAGGCGGAAGATGCTTCAGAAGAGTGGAATAACTATCAGCAAAATTTACTCGATTTACCTCTTGGTCAGTATGTTTTAAGAATATATCAAACTGAGCGTAATGCGCGTGTAGATTGGCGCGGAATTTAAAGTCATAAAATGCCCTGAGAAAATCGGGGCTTTTTTTATCTTTCATAATTAATTTATTTATTCATGTATTACTATCAATTTTCTAAATGATTTTTATCAGGCCATTTGTTTATATTATTGTACTAACTAAACGACTTTTAACTCTATAAATTTAATTTTACCTAAATGACTAATAATTTTAATTTTTATGATTTTTTGGAAAATACAATTTTTCTAAATACTGTTTTTAGCCAAAGTTAAGCCACTTTATTGTGCGTGTGTTTACATTGTAATCAATAATTGCCACATTTAAGTGTAAATAGATGAGCTTAATAATAGACAGAAGATTAAAACATAGATTAAAGTAGAAACATGTGAGCAGTTTTAAAGGTATTAATTCTGCAAAACAGATTGAATAAAATAAGTGAAGCAAATGGATGTGTCCTGCTTGGAAAAGTTGGCTCGATAATTGCAATTTAATAATAAATCACTCTATTGCCCTATATGAATGATTCTATAGATAAATAGAGAGAATGATCATCAAGGAGTTCTTATGAAACGTTCTGCAACCTCTCTCATTATTTCAACATTTATGCTTTGTACGGTTGGCGCTACTTCTCAAATTCAAGCAGCAGATACATTAGCTAAAATTAAAAGTACCGGAAAAATCGTAATTGGTCATCGAGAATCTTCAGATCCAATTTCATATGTTGTTGCAGGTAAACCAGTAGGTTATGCAGTCGATATCTGTAACCAGTTTGCAAATGACATTAAAAAAGAATTGAAAATGCCTGGGTTAAAAGTTGAATACAAGGCAGTAACATCATCAACACGTATTCCTGAGCTTTTGGCAGGCAATATCGATATGGAATGTGGTACGACTACAAACTCTAAACAACGTCAGCAACAAGTTGGTTTCTCAACAAACTACTACGCAACTGAAGTACGTATGGCTGTTAAAGCGAGCTCTGGCATTAAGAGTTTAGCAGACTTAAATGGTAAGGCAGTGGTTACTACTCAAGGCACTACATCTGACAAATACATCAAGATGAATGAAAAAGGTCAGGCTGTTAATGTTCAAAATATTTATGGTAAAGATCATGCTGACTCTTTTGCCATGATGGCATCTGGCCGTGCTGCTGCATTTGTAATGGATGATAATATTTTAGCAGGCTTGATCGCTAAATCTTCTACACCTAAAGCGTTTGCAATTGTTGGCCCAGTACTTTCATCTGAACCTTACGGCATTATGCTTGCTAAAGATGATCCAAAATTTAAAGCAGTTGCAGACCGCACTGTAAATAATTTATGGAAAACTGGTCAAATGGACGCTTTATATAAGAAATGGTTCTTATCACCAATTCCACCAAAAAACACGAATTTGAACATGCAACAAAGTTCATCTTATAAGAAATTAAAAGCTCACCCAACAGATGCAGGAATCTAACTGGATCTTTTTGTCCTAAATTTACTTGTGCAAGTGTAAAAATTCATTTGCACAAGTGGTCTATTTTCTAAAGATATTAATTTAAGGGGCAAACATGTCAGTCGGCTCGCTAAACTGGACTATATTCTGTGCGGAGTCTAATGAATATGGTGTCGATAAAGCCGCATGGGCAGAATCAGTTTGTAAAGCTATTGGTAGCTCAAGCTACAATGCTTATGCTGAGGCACCCACATGGTTACAAATGTTAGGTTCAGGCGTGTTCACTATGATTTGGACAGCTGTTATAGCCTTTCTTATCGCATTTTTATTAGGTTCTCTCCTCGGGGTAATTCGTACATTACCTAACAAACCTCTCGCATTTATCGGCAATTGTTACGTTGAAATTTTCCGTAATATTCCACTTATTGTGCAATTATTCTTCTGGGCTTTTGTTTTTCCTGAATTTTTACCGGACAGCTTAAGTGCAGGTAGTGGGGATGTAGTTGCTGGTGGTTGGTGGAAAAATATTTTGAATCAGCAACCTGCGGTTATTGGTGTTTTTGCATTGGGTCTCTACACGGCTGCTCGTGTATCTGAGCACATACGTGCCGGTATTAATACTGTTTCTCGTGGACAGAAGTTTGCAGCTTCCGCTATGGGTTTTACGACAGCACAAAGTTATCGTTATGTCATTTTACCGGTTGCATATCGTACTGTATGGCCAACGATTACGTCTGAAGCAATGAACGTTTTCAAAAACTCAGCTGTTTTATATGCATTGAGTGTGTTGAATTTCTTTGCTTATACGAAAACCATGCGTGAAGAAACTTCTCAGGACATTATCATTCTTATTCTCTCTACTCCTGTTTATTTAATTATCACTTATAGCATTAAGTTTGTGATGGCATGGATTGAGAAACGAATGGCTGTACCTGGTTTGGGTTCAGGAGGTAAGTAATCATGGATTTTTCTTTATTACAAAACCCTGATGTGATTGCAGCACTCAAAGAAGGTTTCATTTTTACGCTTACCGTAACGGTATTGGCAATGATGGGCGGTATCCTAATTGGAACCCCATTGGCAATGATGCGTTTATCTAGCAATGCTATCGCCAGCAATTTTGCAAAATTTTATGTTGATCTGTTTCGTGGTATTCCACTAATTCAGGTGATCTTTATTTTTTACTTTTTGTTGCCGAAAATTTTTGAGTTTCAATCTGATACCTATTGGGGGCCGTTGTTCTCAAGCGTTGTGACTTTTGCGATTTTTGAAGCAGCTTTTTTCTCGGAAATTGTACGTTCCGGAATTCAGTCTATTTCAAAAGGACAGGTCCATGCAGGCTATGCGCTAGGGTTTACCTATGGTCAATCAATGCGCTACGTGGTTTTACCTCAAGCCTTCCGTAACATGCTCCCAGTATTGTTAACTCAAACAATTATTCTATTTCAGGACATCTCATTAGTTTATGTCATTAGTGCACCAGACTTTTTAGGTCGTGCAGATACATTGGCTAATACTTATGGGCCTGAAACAAAAGCAACATTCTATTTAATCGTCGCTGTAGTGTATTTCTGTAGCTCGTTTGTGCTATCGCATTTAGTCAAACGCTTACAGCAAAAAATTGCCATCATTCGCTAATTGGAGATTTTAAATGCCAATGATAGACATCCAACATATCTCTAAATGGTATGGTGATTTTCAGGTTTTAACAGATTGCACGACGAGTATTGAAAAAGGTGATGTCGTTGTTGTGTGTGGACCATCTGGTTCAGGAAAATCAACACTCATTAAAACAGTAAATGCTTTAGAACCATTTCAACAAGGTGACATTATTGTTGATGGGATTTCGCTTAAAGATCCAAAAACAGATCTTGCTAAATTTCGTTCAAGAGTAGGAATGGTCTTTCAGCACTTTGAACTTTTTCCACACATGACTGTTTTGGAAAATTTGACGATCGCTCAGGTTAAAGTGTTAAAGCGCTCAGTTGCAGATGCTCGTGCAAAAGGATTGAAATATTTAGAGCGTGTAGGTTTACTCGCTCATAAAGATAAATTTCCGGGTCAGTTATCAGGTGGTCAGCAGCAACGTGTAGCAATTGCACGTGGTTTGTCTATGGATCCAATCTGTATGTTGTTTGACGAACCAACTTCTGCACTTGATCCGGAAATGGTCGGTGAAGTACTTGAAGTTATGGTGCAACTTGCACATGAAGGCATGACCATGATGTGTGTTACCCATGAAATGGGCTTTGCTAAAAGAGTATCTAACCGCTTAATTTTTATGGATGAAGGTAAAATTTTAGAAGACTGCCCAACGCATGAATTCTTTGATAATTTAGAAGCTCGCCATGAACGTGCGAAACTCTTCTTGGAAAAAATTCAGGCAATGCACTAATATCCTTAAAAAAGAGCCTTTCAAGGCTCTTTTTTTTAATCTCATTTCTCTAGAAGTTATATTTTGCTAAGAGATAGATACTTGAATAGCTTCCCATATTAAAGGTGTGCGAGTAGAAAGTGTAGAAGGATTTGCAGGTGCATTTGATTGGCAAAGTTGTTTTTAGCTGCCTTTAAGCCTTTGTATTTTCAATGCAGAAGTAGTCGTATAGGGTATACTGTCGTTATTGTAAAATTCTGGCTGGAGATAAGAATGGAGTTGGACCGTTTTGATAAACAAATTCTAGAAATTTTGTCTCATGAAGACCTAAATTTGAATGAACTTTCAGAACGGATCAATCTGTCAGTCAGTTCTGTACATCGTCGTATCAAACACCTGATTGAAGCCAACATTATGGGCCAGCTCAAAAGGGAAATTAACTTTAGTAAGCTTGGATTTACTTTACATATTTTATTGCAAGTTTCATTAAGCAAGCATGATAGTGAAACGTTTGACAAGTTTCTTGCTGAAATAGAAGCAATTCCAGAAGTCACTAATGCTTTTTTGGTGACAGGGCAAAGTGCTGATTTTATTTTAGAACTTGTAGCGCGTAACATGGATGACTACAGCGAAATTTTGTTAAGACGTATTGGAAAAATTGACAATGTTGTTGCTTTACATTCAAGCTTTGTCATTAAAAAATATAATGTGTTTAACTGCTATAACTTACTTAATAAACTATAAAAAAACGCACCAGATGGTGCGTTTTCTTTCATTCAAATGTCTGATTTAGGCATCTAATTGAGCTAAAACCTCATCCGAGAACTCAACGTTGGTATAAACGTTTTGTACATCATCGAGATCTTCAAACATATCGATCATTTTTAGAATTTGTTTTGCTTGATCAACATCTGTAATTTCAGCTTTTGTAGATGGACTCATCACAACTTCTGCGTTGTCAGATTTTAAACCAGCAGCAGCGAGAGCATCTTGAACTTCACCAAAGGTCTCAGGTGAAGTAATTACTAAAATTTCATCTTCTGAAACTTCAATATCTTCAGCGCCAGCTTCTAAAGCAACTTCCATGATTTTATCTTCTAAAGAAACATCTTCAAAAGTAATCTCACCACGTTTAGTAAATAGATAAGATACAGAACCCGCAGTTCCTAAGTTACCATTTGTCTTACTAAAGCAGTGACGTACGTCTGGTACGGTACGGTTTAAGTTATCTGTCATTGTTTCAACAAGAACAGCAACACCACCAACGCCATAACCTTCGTAAGTTACTTCTTTTAAATCATCATTATCTTCACCACCAGCACCACGTTGGATCGCACGGTTAATGGTGTCACGTGTCATATTAACTGAGAGTGCTTTTTCAACTACTGCACGCAGACGAGGGTTGCTAGCAGCATCTCCACCACCAAGTTTGGCAGCAGTCACAATTTCACGAATATATTTAGTAAAAACTTTACCGCGACTTGCATCTTGTTTCGCTTTACGATGCTTAATATTGGCCCATTTAGAATGACCCGCCATGGACGTGAACTCCAAAAAAGAAAATGCAAAAGTGCTAGAATATTAGCATAGGCATGGTTTTGTTGAAAACTGTTGCCCTGCGTTTTGTTAGCCAATTGAATAAGAACAATAAGCTTAAGATCTAATGACTGAGATTAGGTCAAATTAAGCCCAATTTGATTTAGTTAATTTTCACATCTATATCAAATTGTGCATATAGTTCTTTAATTGTTTCCAAATCTTTTTGTAAATCTGTTGGATAAATTTTACCTAAAATCCCACCTTGTTTACTTCGAGCATTGGCATACATTAAAACGATTGGAACATTGGCTGCTTTAGCAATATGCCAGAAACCGGTACGGATAGGTTTGCGTTCCGAACCATCTTTAGCACGAGTAGCTTCAGGAGCAATCACCAAGTTAAAAGTTTCATGCGTTTGAAATTGTTCAACCATCTGAGAAACAATATCTTTACTTGCTTTGCGATCAACTGGAATACCACCTAGCTTTTCTAAAAGTGGTTTAAGCGGGCCTTTAAAAAGTTCCTTTTTTATTAAAGTATGAATTTTTATATCTAAAATTTGGAAGAGGGCAATCGATAACACTGCATCTAGATTTGATGTATGTTCAAAGCCAATAATAACTTGTTTTTTCTCAAGAATTTGAGGATCTACATTGTAGGTCCAACCAACGGCTTTAAAGATAGAATTACCTAGAAATTTTTTCATAGATCAGTGCAAGTTGATAAATTTTCAGGATTCTAATATGAGTTTGTAGAAAAGCCTAGAGAAATTATGAAAGCTAAAGTAGGGCACCAAAATTAAGGATGAAGTAAGCTCTAAATTGTTTGAAAATTTATTTTTTATTTTTCTCTCAAACTTTTTATGAAAATAATAAACCTGAAGAATATTAAAACTATGAGACTTGCTGAGGGATCTCTTCATTAATTAAATATTCAATATATTGCCAAATCTTTTCTGGATTAATCAGGTTTTTATCCGTGGTGCCATCAATAATCATTCCATCAATAATAGAAATAATAATATGAACAAGAGGAGTAGGATTTTTTATACCTAATTGAGTGAGCTTTTCATGCAATAAATTAGTGAGCCATTTTGTATATTCGTAAAATGGTTCACGAATTGAAGTATATTGTTTAGATACTTCAATAAATGCTTTTTTAAATAAACATCCATTAAAGGTTTCGCTATTGATCCACTCAATATACCAATTAAAAATAATATGGATTTTTTCAAGAGGGCTGGCATCTTGATGTAAATTTAATTGTGCATTGATTGAGTTTTGAATATTTATATTGCGATGTTGCAAACACTCCATAATTAAATTTTCCTTTGAAGGAAAATATTTATAAAAAGTCATCTTTGCAACATTTGATTCAGCAATAATACGGTCAACACCAGTAGCATTGTACCCAATCTGATTAAATAAATTTAAAGCAGTATTTATAATATCTTCTTTTTTTGACATTACTATTCCATATAGTTAAAACTAATTATAACTTAATCTAAAATATTAAATTTTTAATACAAATTATGATAATAAAAAACTGAAATTGATTCAAGTTTATATTGTGATAATGATTATCATTTAATTGGATTTTTTTTAAATTTTCTATTTGATTTCGTATGATTTTACTTCTAATATTAATTAATGATGGAACATGTTTAAATATTAATTTAAGTCATTGTTTTTATAATAAAATATGTAAAAATCGGACAGGCTTTAATAAGTTTAATGAGAGCGGATATGCCTAAGAAATTTGAGAATTTTAATAATCCTAGAAAGAAAGCACTTGCAGGGATGAAGCAAAGCATTTCAGCCGAATTATGGGAAAAAAATTTAAACTTTTTGACCCGTTTGAGGGCGAAAATTGCTGAACACCCTGTATCTCATCATTCGGCAATTGATACTTTAAATAATGGCAAAATTAATAAAGAAGATTTAAAAAAAATTCATTTAGAATATCGTCACGCAATTGTTCAAACTTTCACCGATGCTTTGCTCATGGCACAATTTCAAACAAAACAATTAGAGCCAAGATTACATGCAGGTGCAAAAATGTATCCGCGCTTTCTTTTGAGTTTAAATATTTTTGATGAGTTTGGATTTCGTCCAGGTTTAGATAAAGACGGTTACTATCAGGGGAATCCTGAATATGCTCACTATCCGCTATTTGAAGATATATTGAATGATTTTGGTATTACAGAACAAGATCGCCTCACGTATCAACCCTCTGAAATTGCAAAGCAAGTTAGGGTGTTTTTAGAAAATGCTTATGATGACTATAAGGCTGTTTCAGCGTTATTAGCAGTTGCAGAGGAAGAAGTTATTCTTTATAGCCCACCGTTACGTAAAGCCACCAAAGCAGTAGGTCTGGACGTGGAGGGTGGTGGTTATTACCATGTACATGGGATATCTGAGGATGAAAGTGCAGAAGCCGCAGATGATGACCATGAAGAAGACTTATGGTATGTCTTGATGCAAGCTTGTACAGAAGAAGATTATAACTATATTGAAAAGTTATGCTTAGAGTATTGTGATTTGTGGGAAAAGTTTTGGGATGCTCAGTTAGAAAATACAGAGCTGATGCAGAAGCAAATTTTAGCTTAATAGAAGAAATAGGAATATTCAGTTTAGAAGAAAGGTATTTAAAAGCAGTTAAAACTTTAAGATAAAATAAACTTTACAATTTGTTAATTAAGTTTTGAATATTGTTTAAATGAGCGAAAACTATTCTATTTAGATAATTATTAAAAAACCCCATAAACTTTTTAGTTTATGAGGTTCGAATTTGGTGGGCCCACACAGACTTGAACTGTGGACCAACGGATTATGAGTCCGCTGCTCTAACCAACTGAGCTATAGGCCCTATAAGTCAGAAAAGCTTTTAATCTCAAGGCTTTTCAGTGCGTGCAATACTAATCAATTTTTTAATTAAACACAAGTCATTTTCTGAAGTAGACGTAACGCAAAATCAAAATTATTGTGATTTATTGGTTAAATATTACAAGCGATAGCGATTCTAGCGTATGTTTACTTCATGAGTAAAGTGAACTTAGTTATTTATCGATCAATTAGAACTTATTGCAGCAGTTTGTCATGTTAGTGATATAAATATTCTTTCAATTGTATGATTAAATTATATAGAATGTATTTGTTTGAAATGTGATCATTTTTGTGTTTTATTTGTTTGTAGTAAAGAATAATATATTAGGTAAACTTAGTCAAAATACCTAAATATAAACAAAATATAAATTTTTATGTATTGAAATTAAATTATAAAATATAGAAAGCATCATTTCAAAAATCATATCTATTGAAAAATACTGTCTATAATTTTAATTTATTAGAATTCTAATGAAGTGTTTGTAAATGTATAATATTAAAAAATTATTCGGTAAAATAACTTAAATGAGGTATTGTTAATAATTTTTAGAGCAAATATAAAATTAAAAATTTAGAATAAAGTTATTTACAATTATATTGGTAAAAAGTTTAATTGAAGTAGTAAGGCAATTACTTCGAATATAAAAGTAATGAATAAATGTATTTCCAATATTTAGATATGTGAATTTAATTAATTTAAAAATATAATATTTAACCTTTATTTGTTGACTGTCTTTTTCTAAAAGCGGATAAGCCTTTTAGGGAAGAGAATGGAAGTTTTTATCATTGAAAAAACCTTCTTTTTTCAAAAATATTTTTTATATAAAACTTAAAGAATAGCTGTCATCGCAACAATGTAATTCTTTGTATCTAATCAACTTTATTCTTGACTAAAACACTTGGTTTTAATAAAGTATAAGTGTATTTTTTACAAAATAAAATATTATTGCTTAATCCTGAAATACAGTAAGAAGCCTACTTTTTGAGTAGGCTTTTTGCTATTTAACAATAATGGTAAAAATAGTACAGAATAATAAGCCCAAACTTTAAAAAAATAGATTTAGCAAGAATTGGCCTCATAAAAATACCTATAAGTTTTTATGATTCACATATGAAAATTTATAAATTTTCTTGAATAATTTGAATTAGCTCGCGTGCTGCTTTAGGTAAAGGGCGATCTTGAAGCCAAATTAAATAGATTGATAGGGGTAAATGATTTTTTGTATTTTTAAAATCTAAAAGCACTAAATGACCTTGATCGATTTTTTCTTGTACTAGAGATAAAGGAAAATTTCCCCAGCCGAGTCCTGCTTCAACCATATTAATTGCTGTTTGTAGACTATTCGTTTTCCAGTACATTGCACCAATAATTGAACGGGGATCTGTCATTTCAAGTTCACTACTCGCCACAACAATTTGTCTAATATTGATTAACTCCTCAATAGAAAACTGCTTTGATTTTTCTTGTAGAAGAGTATGGCTAGACGAAATAGTAGCCACTACTGTTTCAGACATTACCAATTGTAGATTCTCACGCATTTTTATATTGAGGTCTGAACCTGCTAAGCAAAGACTAATTTGCTCTGTATAAAGTAAATTAACAATGTCATCTTGAGGTGCAGTAATAACTTCTATATTCAGCAAGGGAAATTTATCAGCTAACTTTTTTATTGAATTAAATAATAATTTGGTATTTACGTCTGAGACCACCCCAATCCGCAATTTACTTTCAAGTCCTAAAGAAAGTTCATGTGCGTGAGTACTAAATAGCCTAAGTTGTTCAGAAATAATCCGTGCTTGAGGTTCCAAAGCTAATGCTGTGGCGGTTGGAATGACCTTGCGAGGGGTACGCTCAAATAAGGTGTAACCCAATTCTGCCTCTAAATTAGCTATGGCCATACTTACTGCTGAGGGTACCCGATTTAGTTTACGGGCGGCTGCAGAGAAAGAGCCTGTATCGAGTACGGTAATAAATAATTCAATATTTTCACTGTTAAAATTCATTTTGATATCAGTTGAACTGAAAGCTATTAACTTTATATATGATTTTTACTGAAATTAAAATATAAAGAATTAAGCAGAGTTTGTTGATTATGCAAGGTATAAAGCGTCGAATTGTATATGTATCTTCTTACGAAGTAATCGGAATGATTATTTCATCAGTAGGATTAGCGATTTTGGCAGGTGATAGTGTTGAACATACAGGACCACTCTCTGTCATGATTACAACCATCGCTGTAACTTGGAACTTTATCTACAATATTTTATATGAGAAGTGGGAAGCCAAACAAAGCAGTAATGTCCGTACAGTTAAGCGTAGAGTGGGGCATGCTATTGGTTTCCAACTTACCTTAGTCTTATTTTTGATCCCTCTTATTTCTTGGTGGATGGATATTTCTCTGGTTGCTGCTTTTTGGTTAGATGTGGCCTTTATTATCATTATTCCTATCTACACTTTTATATTTAATTGGAGCTTTGATAAGTTATTTGGATTGCCCATTTCGGCACAAGCTAAAGTTCTAGAAGAATAGTCGCCAAATCACATTAATAAGCTATCAAGGTGATCAATTTTGATAGCTTATCTAGTTTAATTATTTGATTTGATCAATCACTAATTGTTTTGAAAATTTGATTTGAGCTTTTTTGGCGAAAATATAGTAAATCAAGGCAGTAGAGATAAGGCCTACAAGCCACGATAAATCGATTCCTCCTAACATTGCCGCAATTTGACCTGTATAGAATTTACTATCAATAAATGGCAGTTGAATCAAAATACCTAAAAAGTAGCAGGTAATCCCAATCCGATTCCAACGGCCATACTTGCCGTTTGGATCATAGAGCGCATCTACATCACATTCTTCTTTAGAGATAAAGTAATAATCAACCAGATTAATAGCGCTCCATGGAATAAAAAAGGTAAGTAAAAATAAAATAAATGCTTTAAAAGCAGTTAAAAAAGTATGCTCACCTATAATTGCGATAACGGTTGAAATTACAACCATAGCAAGGACAATGAGTAATCTGGTTATTTTTGAGATTTGATTCGTCGATTTGAAACTATTCCAAACCGTAGCAATACACATAAAACTACCATAGGCGTTTAAGGTCGTCAGAGTAACTTTTCCAAAAGCAATACTAAAATATAAAAAGGTAACAACTAGAGCAATTGGATTCATACCAACAACATATTGAACTTCATTTCCAACAAAATTGCCGTTTGCAACCTGAGCGATCAAAACACCTAAGCTCATAGAAATTTGTGAGCCAATTAAAGAGCCTAAGCCGACAGCCCAAAAAACACGAGATGAAGATGTTTTAGTTGGAAGATAACGAGAATAATCTGCAACATATGGTCCAAAAGAGATTTGCCAAGAAGCAGAAAGTGAAACTGCTAACAAAAATGAAGACCAACTGAAATGACGTACGGCTAAGAGTTCAGAAAAATCAGAAAGTGCTAAGATTTGAGTCAGAATAATCACAAAAGCGATCAAACCAATAATACTAGCTACTTTGCCTACCAAATGAATTAAACGGTATCCAATCGTTGCGAATAAAATAATTAAACTTGCATAAATTAAGATGCCAGTTGTATTACTGACATGTGCTAGATGTGCAATTGCTTTACCGGCTAATACCTCTCCAGTTGCGGTAAAGCCAATATACATGAGGCAAACGAGTATGATTGGAATACATGCACCATATACCCCAAATTGCACACGACTTGAAATCATTTGAGGGAGGCCAAGTTTAGGACCCTGGGCAGCATGTAGCGCCATGACGGCAGCACCAAAACATTGTCCTACCAATAAACCAATAATAGACCAAAAAACATCTCCACCTAAAACAACGGCAAGAGCACCTGTCACAATGGCTGTGATTTGTAAGTTGGCACCGAACCATAGGGTGAATTGAGCAAAAACACCTCCATGTCTTTCATTTTCTGGAATAAAATCAATGCTTCGATTTTCTATGAAACTATTATTAGATTTCCCAGCCGATGAGTCCATTTCACTCTCCTTATCCTTTAAGAGTCACTCTATTCTTATTTATTCATATCTGTACAATCAAATACACACATGTATATACAAGTAATTTAAAAAAGAATCAAACATTTTTTAAAGTTTGAGTAATTAAAAATGACTTAAATTATTAATATATAAAATAAAAATATTCGTTTGAGATTATTTTTTAAATTTAAATAATAAAAAAACAATATATAAAAAGCCCTCTCTAGAGGGCTTAATTTTATGCATTTGCATCTAAAACCAGCTGAAAATAAATAGGTAGTTCAGAAAATTGTACCAGTTGGGTTTTATCTTCTTGTTTAAAATAATATTGATAATTTGGAGTTTCTAAATGGTTATCTAGATATTGGGTTGCATCAGTAAACTGTGCTTTTGCAATAGGCTTATCTTTTTTGCATTTAATAATAACGGGGTTTACAGAGTTTAGTTTTACAGGAACACCATTTTCAAATTTAGCAGTTTCAATTAATAAGGAAATTTTGAAATCTCCGAAGGTTACACAAAAGTGCCCTCCATTTTCTGTCTTAATTTCTCGGTCAGAGAAAAGATCCTTAAATAAGTTCTTTAGAGATTCTCTATGCTTATCTAAGGCAACTTGAAATTCATGATCTCGTTGCTCGATCTTTTCTTGCTCTTCTTGTAGCAATTTTGCTTGCTTTTCAATTGTTGTAAAATCCAGCTTCATTTTAATATCTCCTTTGGTTGTTTTAAAACTATATATGGCAATCTTTTATTAAGTTTTAAAGAAACATACAGTATTTGTTACAACGGAATAATTAAGATGAGCTTTTGTATAAATCATTACCAAGGTAAGAATATATTTGAAAATATAAGAACTTAAAGAGATTATTGTTATTTTATATTTGAAAACGCTGCTACATATTAATGATAGATTTTAATGTAGCAGCATATTTCTTATTCTGTACAGTGTTTAGCCATAAGTGGAGTAGTTTTAATTTTTAAAAAACCTCCACTACTCATTACACCAAGCATCACCAAAGCTGTTCCTACTAACTGCCAGATATTGAGGGACTGTCCAGTAAGTAGAGCAATTATCATACTGAACACAGGCACAAAGTTAAAAAAGACAGAAGCGCGACCAGCACCTAACTTTTGTATGCCATTAAACCAGAATAAATAAGCAATCATGGTAGAGCAGATCACGACATATCCCATCGCTAAATGTGCATTTACAGGTGCAGAGGCAATGGCTGAAAGAGGATCTTCAAATGTCATACTCAACAGAACCAGTGTTATTGCTCCAAACATCATAGAAAAAGTTGTTGTTTCTAGTGGGGTAGCATTCTTTACATAACGACGAGACAGCACATTTGCGAGACAGAATCCAAATGCGCCCAATAATATAAATAGATCTCCAATGTCTATTTTTAGGTGAAGTAAAGTTGTTATATGGCCCTGACTAATCACAAGTAAAACGCCACTTAAGCCGAATAAAACGCCTAAAAATTTACTCGTGGTAAGTTTTTCACCATCTAACATGATTGTCATTAATAGGGTCATTAACGGTGTAGTTGCCATAATTAGAGCACCGTTCACGGCAGATGTTGTTTGCAATCCATAAAAACAGCCTATGTTGAAGCCTGCAATTCCGATTACCCCTATAATCAGATAGATCGCTAGATTCTGTTTTAAGGCTGTCCATCTAAGCTGACCCGTTATTGAAAAAATTATAAGCAAACTTAGACTTGCAATCGAAAATCGTTCAGATGCAGCAGATAACGGAGGCATATGTTGAATAATATAAGACATTGCATTAAATGCTGAACCCCAAAAAAACATTGTTAAGACAACACCAGCATAGGCATAAGCCACCGTTCTGTTCATGGACAAGCTCCCATTAAGAAAGGTTTTATTCTGGGCAATTACATAAAGGTGTACAATTCCATATAAATACACTTCTAATGTGAAAATTTGCACAATGATTGATTGGGAAAATTTACATTACTTTTCAGTTTTTACCGAAGAAAAGTCACTGTCTGCGGCTGCACGAAAATTGGGAGTAGACCATGCCACTGTGTCTAGAAGAATTGCTCAGTTAGAACAGAATTTAAAACTCAAATTAGTTGATCGTAGACCGCGTACCTACATTCTAACTCCTGATGGCGAACGACTTGCCCAGGTGGTTGCTCGTATGATGGAAGAAACTTTTTCTATCGAACGTTTAACCCAGGCGGGCCAGCAAGAAGTCATGGGAAGTGTTTCTATTAGTATGCCTCCCTTAACTGCAGCGCATCTGATCATGCCTCATCTGGATAAATTTTATCGTGATTATCCGCAATTAAAATTGCGGGTGCTCGGCGACGTCCATTATGTTTCTTTGCAGCATAGTGAAGCTGATATTGCGGTAAGGTTCGGACGTCCTAAAGATGAGAATTTAGTAGCGCGTAAAGTTGGTGAAATTCCTTTTGGAATATATGCGGGGCCAAATTATTTAGCTTCAACAGAGCCTGAAAATTACGAATGGATTAGTGTGGAAGTCGGAGGAGTACATGGTCAAAAACAGCAGAAGCTAAAGGAACATTTAAACTATAAAGACCCAATAATGGTTACTAATCATCCTGAGCTACAGTGGAGAGCTGCATGTGGCGAAGTCGGGTTAGCGGTTTTACCTGATTTTTTAGGCGCATTTAGCAATTTGGTTAGATTGCAAGATGATTATCCAATGAGTGCTGAAATCTGGTTAGTTACACACGAAGATTTACGACATAGTCCTGCTATACGAGTCGTATTAGATTTTCTTATGTCTTGCTTTGAGCCTTTTAAAGTCTAATCTGTGAACTATTTATTTATATAAAAGCTGCTGGAGTCTACAGCTTTTATATTGGGATAAATTTTCAAGCCAGACTTACTTCTATTCCTTTACGTAAATTAGATTGGTCCTGATTGGAGTTTAAATCAATCTTGGCATACGATTTGGCAAATATGCGTCGAGCAGCAAAATTAATCGGTTTTTCTAACAGCTTTGGTAATTTGATACCTAAGGGATTAGTTTCAGTCTGAGATACTTCAGTAGTGACCCGAGTTCCCATAATATAGTCAAACCAAGGTTTGGTAACACACCAGTTAGCATTTTGATTGCTTGTCATATGATGATCATAGTGCCAAGGAATACGTTTTTTTGCATATTCAGGGTCTAAATGAGCCTTTGAATGTACACGCCAATAATTCCACAACCCATAATAAAGCCCAGCTGTAAAAAAGGGTGCTACAGGTAAAAAAATAGTGGCGGCCCCAGCTAACCCAAGTAAAGCGGTTTTTTCGTTATACATTTCAGCATTTTTAAACATTGATTCAGCATAACCTTCATCTTGAAAGCCATTTAAACGAGCGCGCTTATGATGCGCAATATGGGTGAAAAATGGACTATTACGGTACTGACTTGGATATTCATGTAACCAAACTTTATGAAAGTACCATTCAAGACCATTTGCAACGAAAATACCTACAGGGAACCCGAGCATATTGACTACTTCTCATCAATTACAATTTAAAGCCATTGTAAAAGAAGGGAGATTTATCTCTTTGACCTAATAGGCAATAGAGTAATTGCCTTTAGAATCAATTTTACTGTTTCTGTTTGCGCTGGCGATATGCGCTTGGAGTTTCACCAGTCCAACGTTTAAAAGCCCGTGTAAATGCTGAGGGTTCAGAAAAACCAGTTAAATAAACAATCTGATCAATAGTTTCTTGCGTATGCGCAAGCAAGCGTCTAGCAAGCTTTTCTCGATGTTGGTTTAAAATTTTCTCGTAATTGGTGTTTATTGCTTGTAAATCAGCACGTAGGGTACGTGGGTTACGATTTAATTTCTCAGCAATAAATGTTTGATCGAATTCCCCCGATTCGAGTAACCCATTGCTGAGTAAGCGCTCAATCGCATAAACAAGTTGATGTTTTTCTAAAGTTGATAGTTGTTGTTCAGCAATTGTTTCATGAATTTTTAATAATTCTGGTTCAGCTGCTGGTGATGTTTTATTTAATAATGCGCTAGGAAAAATTATAGCACCTTGTTTTTGATTTAAAATTACCGGGCAATTCCAAGCTTCTTGATAACTGTTAGCTGAAGCACCTTGTTGATACGGTAAGGTAATTTGACTAGGTCTAAACTCATCATTTGTAATATATTTAAAAAAATTAAGAAAAATACCAATTCCACATTCAAGGTAATGTCTTACAGGATGTTCAAAACCAACCAAAGTTGCTATATCTTTTTCAATAGTTAAAGAAAGGTGAAAGACATCGGTTAGAAGGGCCTGATACTTTAAAGCACGTTGTAAACCTTCACCAAAAGTAGAACTGCTTAAAAATAAATACTCAATAACTAATCCTCTGAAAGCAGGCATTTGGCTACCTACATGTAAGCCAATATCTGGGTCCTTACTTATTTGTTCAGCAGCTGTCCAGAACCTTTCTTGAGTAGAGTTATTTCTACGAATATTTTTATCTGGCGGTTGATTGGGTAAATTAACGCTTGCGAATATAGAAGCGGCATCTAATCCCATCTGTTGCATAGTCTGATAGGTCATCCATAAAAAAATTCCAGCATCAGAAGAACTTTTTGACATATTTTTATAGTAATTACCCAGTAAATTATAGGATGCATTCAACCATGATTTTATGGTTAATACGATATTTTTAGAATTTATAATTAAGCATCAGGAAAGATACCTGCATCTTCGCGTGCTTGCTTTAAAGCTAATATAAAAGATAGCAATAAAAGTAGACCTATTAAGAACAGAAAGAAATCAATTTTACTAATTGCACACCCTATGCTGAAGGCTCCTAGACTTAATAAAATAATACATAATATTTTCCAAAAAATGAGCATGTTACGTTCTAGTGAAAAGCCTAAGATCTTGTTTGTAATTGAAGGGGATTTCTAAATTTATTTATGTTTTTTTTCTTATAAATTATGTAATTCTTTATAATTGTTATAAACACTAATTTTTAATATTTGAATTTAAGTTATTGAAATTATATTAAATATTTTTAATCTACTTAAAAATGGATCTTTTAAATTTTCTTAAAATTAAGTTTTTATTAATTAATAGAATGATAATTCTTTAGAAACACTATAGAATAGCTGTTTTGAAATTAAATATACTTTTTAAATTTATTTAAAACAATGGGTTACTTTATTTTTTTAACTTTTTAATAAAAAAAAGACTTGATTTTTGAGCTAGATTTTGGAATTATAGTCAGGCAAATTGTGATCTATTTCCCACAATTTGTATTTCAGGTTAAGTGGTTATCACTAATGCTCATTTGCTATTTTCGCTTATGAGCATTTTTTTATGGAATTTTTTAATATAACTACAAAGTTTTAAAAAGTTAAAAATTTAAGTTTTTAGCAACCTTTAATTTTTTATTTTTAATAAATGGTATAGGGGGGAATTAATCATATTGAATAGTCACCGTTGCTGTTGCGGTAACTATACCTGCGCTCACATTAGTTGCTGTTTGATAGTAACGAGCAGTTAAGGGAATATCATATTCTATAGTTTGGTTAGAATTGACCGTGCCTATATTTTGTTTGGCTGTTTTTTGAATAGGGCTTTTAGCGCCATTCATATTCCATAGCAGTTCTACACCCACACCATTGGCTTTGTTTGAATTTGCAGCACTATTATTAATGACCTGATTATTGGTGGGGTCAGAGTTATAATCAAAACTTAAGCTGATCGTGTTGCTCGTAGCTATACCAGAGTTATTTTCGCCGCCATTACATAAAATGGATAAGTTAAAACTCTGTTCACCTTGTGTTGAACCAATCGCTTTAAAACCTGACTTCATAACATTAGGAAGTTGCACAGGGGTATCTATACCATTTTGAATTTCACATGATGAGGATGCGATTAAAATAGGGGCATTACTTAATACGGTAGTGGTTAGAAATGGGCGATTCTGTTGCCCCGATACATAATAAGTACTGTAACGGCCTGCTACTAAGGCGCCTGAACCTGTTGTCATCGCAGTTTTAATTAATTCCATAACAAAATACCCTGGAGAAAGCGTATAGGCTGTATTGGGTGTTAATGTACGTCTATATGGATAATATCCAGAAAAATCTGAAGCATCTGCAGCTTCACGATAAAGACGAATACCAATACCGGGAATATTGGTTGCATAGACATTATTACCTATTGGACTAATTGGATAGTTTAAGGGGAGAGCTGCAATAATTTGATCACTCGCACGATTACATGTTGCACTTGAGTTATTTGGAGAGATCGAAAAAGTATTCCTTTGTAATATAGTTCCTATAGGATCTGTCGGTTTTACAACGATTTTACCAATGTTCATTGGAATATCGACAGTGGTAAATCCTTTACTTAAAGTACAATTTGCATTTGTATGGTTATAAGCAAATAGACTCACCGCTAAAAATCCAATTTTTTTTAAAATATTATTCATTTACAGACTGCCTTTGTCATAATAATTGGTTGGTTGTTATGCTTTATTTGATCGGTTATATCGTATTCAAGTTCGCATTTTTCTGTACTCTTATCTCCCCATTTCACATATAAACGGCCATGGCTTAAGGGTGTTCTTAAATAAATACGACTGCCTTGTGCGACAATGCCTATTACTTCGTTATTCTGGTTATATACCTGTGCGGCAAAAGGTAGATGTGAACCATCTAATGTTGTTGTATTAATAAAAAGTGCATAACCTTTTTTTGTTGAGAATTGAACTTTAGTGATTGAGCCTGCATAAGGTGCGATACGTAAGCTACTTTCAGCTAGCTCAACTTGTGTAGACATATTCTGCGGGTCAAGGCTAATATCATTCATACGGTAGGGTGTAACATACGGAATAACGGCATACCCTTTTTTATTAATGCTTAGTCCTGGCGTATTCCCGACTTGTGCTCCTGTTGCATCTGGCGCGTAAACTAATACCATTGTTTGAGCTTGGTCTGGTCCAAATAGTAGTCCTTGGGAGTGTGCAACGAGATTGCCACTTAAGTTAAGCATTTCTTGTTGATAGGAATCTGCATAACTTATTGAAGCGCCTATGGTTGTGTAGTTTGTTTTATAGTTACCATTAATATTGAGATTCGTTTGCCCCTGATCTTGACTAGAAATTGATGCACCGTAGTTCAAACGACTTCCTGTAAACCCGCTTAAGTTTAAAATTTGGCTATCTTCACTTAGAACACTATTCAAATTTAAAGAGGTTTTTTTAAAATCTAATGGAAAGGATAGGGACGCTAGGTATCGAGTATCTTGGCCAGCCCGCCCATCAGCTTGGGTAATTTCGCTATTAATTGCAGATAAACTATAAGTTAAATCTTTAAATTGATTGCTATAACCTAATTGGAACTGCTTATTAGGAGTAGATTGATTCCAATAATTTGTCCACGAGCCTACTAAATAGAAATTTCCCCACTGGTTTGGAAGGGCTTGATTCAAAGTAAGCTGGAATTCACTTTTTTGTTTGCCTACTGAAAAACTATCAATATTTTGTTGTTGTAAGTCTCGAATTAAAATTGCATCACGCAATTTGAGATAGTTTTCTGTTGAATAACGATAAGTTGCTAATGTTAAATTGGTATGCGTTGGAGAAAATAGCTTACTGTAACTTAAACGATAACTTTGCCCCGCCATTTTAGGCTGTTGAGCAAATTCGGCATTTGAGTGAGTGACATCGAAAGAAATAGCTCCAATTGGTGTTGAAAAAGCTGTACCTAATAATACAGAGAAATATTGTTGTGCCCCTTGAGCTGAACTATAAGCCGTGAGGTAATTATTAATTCCTCGTTGATATTTACCCTGTATTAACCATGGAGTTAATTTAACGTTTGAATCGCGAAATTGTCCTAAAGTGAATGAATATCGACTCATTTGCGGGCGCAGCATTTCAATGACAGAAGCATAGGGAATAGCGAATTTCTGAATTACGCCATTAGATTCAATTACCGAAACTTGTAGCTCGCCTCCAAATCCTGTTGGATAGAGATCATTAATTTCAAAGTTTCCAGGCGGTACTGTTGTCTGATAGATTAAATTACCTTGTTGTCTAACCTCGACTTTTGCATTGGTTTTTGCATAACCTCGGATTCTTGGAGCATAACCCACCATACTATTTGGAAGCATTCGGTCATCACTTGAAATATTTACGCCGCGATAGGGTAAGGAGTCGATAAAATCACTATTAGTAAAATAATCTCCTAAGGTCACAACACCATGAATTTGGGGAAAGGCCTTTTGTACATATGTATTTGTTGATGTATAAGAAGAATTATTGGATTGAGAGCTGGACTGGCTTTGCCATTTCCATTGTCCATTATGGCGAAACTGCCAACTTGCTAAATTCGCTCCAAGATTTGTTCCCATAAAAGCATATGTATTTTCACGCTGTTCATTCACTATTCGATATGCTGTTGCGTTATAAGTTAAAAAAGCCGCGTTAATACCGCGATCCCACAAGTGTGGATCGATATAGCCCTGCGCATTTTTTTCTAAGACTGCTTGCGGAATTGAAATATCAAGTCTTAAACGGGAACTATCAAATAAATAAAAAGCATTATCTATCCATGAAGCGAGAGCTTTGCACGAAGCCGATGAAGTAGAAGCTTTTTGAATCAAAACATCAGCTTTTACACCATATTCAAATAACATGGCTTCTGTAAAACATGTTTCAGCATTTGTGTTGGGAGTTAGGGCATTAAATTGCATGCGCCGTTTACCTAGCCATTGACCATTCACATAGATATCTAAGCTGTATTCACCAGGTAAGATCGGGTTTCCGTATTTGAAGCGAGCTATATCAATTTTTTGTGCGTTACCGACTAAGAAATTACTATCAAATTCGGCTTTTGAGAAATGTGAAACATCAGTATTATTTTCAGCATATGCAGCCACAGACATGAATAACGTAATACTTGATACGATGTAACAAGTAAAAGGGCTTTTTAAACATATATAAGGTATAAACCATTTAGACATAGTTTTAGAGCCTATTCATGATAGGTAGTTAAATTTTCTTAAGTAATACAGTGAGGTTAGAACTTTATTTGGTGCTCAACTCGTCCACCGTAATCATTGATATATACAAAACTCATATCTGCTAAGTTTTTATTTTTTATTTTTATTTTATCCTCTGAAAAAGGGGCAATCATTATACCTTGCTGTAATAAGTCTGTTTTATGACCTTCACTTGTTTGAAAAATTGAAGTAATAGTGAGGAAAAACGGCGTAGGATTTTTTATTGCAATATATTGATCATTTATTTTCCATTCGACTTTGTCACTGAGTTGATCAACATTTTCTTTTAGGTCTGTAGGACGATAAAAGAATTTAATTCTTGAGCGAACAGCGAGTTGCAAAAAATTATTAGAGGTAGATGTGGCTTGGTCTTTTTGTTGAGTTTTCCCTTCTGGTTTAGGAGGTATATCTAAAACATTAAGCCAAAAAATCGATTCTTGTTGCTGGCTAAGTTGAGATGAGGTTGGTAAAGCTGTAATTCTTAAGGTTTGTCCCTTAGTTGCTTCTACCCGCGAAATCGGTGGTGTAATAATGAAGGGGACATTTGCTTCATCTGGTGTTGACTTGGCATTTCCATCATCAATCCATGCTTGGACAAGAGACGGGGCAGTACCGTTATTACTCAGTTGTAATGTGATTTCACGTGCATTTGAAGGATAAATGACACGTGTACCATGTAAAACAATTTCAGCATGACCTGTAGTAGTTAGTACTGCCTGTAGGCAAACTAATCCCCAAAAAAATTTACGACCACGAAAAAGCATGAGTCATATTCTCAATAATAAATAATAGGTAGGAGATAGCTTCTATTCATGAATAGAAGCTTCAATTTTAATTTTATTGATAAATAATCGTGTATTTTACTTGCGATGTTACCGTACCAGCAGTAGAAGCACCTGTAGCATAATATTCAGCATAATAGTTAAGGTCAGCACTACCACCTGCTGAAACATTTACCCATTGTGAATTAGTCTGTGTTTCATTGGTGCTTGTAGCAAGTACAGGAATGACAGCATTATTACTGCCAAGTAATTGAATATTCACATTTGTTGCTGCACCAGAGGTGGCTTGGTTTAATAACCGACCCGTATTAAAGTCAACGGTAGCACCGGGTTCAAAATAAGTTGCAACCTTACCTGCAGCGGCACAGTTCGTTAAGTTAATTTGAAAAGGCGTACGACCAGCCACATCACCTGCATTCTTTAAGGTTTGAGATGAAACGGTAGGTAAATTGATTGTTAAATTTTTATCTCCAGTATCAATAGTACAAGTATTATCCGTAACAAGACCATTAATAGTAATTGTGCCATCTGCAGCTTGTGCATTTGCTATATTTAAGAGAGAAACAGCCGCCATAAAAATAAATTTTTTCATAAAATCCCCAGAATAGCCCTTTAAAATAAAATCCATTACTTTTCAGTAAGTTTATTCTGATTAAGTAAGGCGAAGGAAATATATCATTTTTCAATCAAAAAACAAGAAAAACATTATATTTATATATATTTTGATCAATTAATTTTTATTAAGAGCGAATGGGTGAGATATTTTTTATCATTTGGTAAAATAATTACCTACTATTTCATTAAAATAAAATTAAAAACTTAAAATATTTAAGTGTTTGTATTTTAATAAATTAATTTAAATTTAAAATATTTTTTATTATAAAATTTCTAAATATGTTGTTAAGTGGTTGTTTTTAAATATTAAATTTATTTTTTATTTAACTTGTGAAATAATTTATTTTTTTAAGAATTTTTTAAGATTCAATTCCTACTGTTTTAGTTGTAATTTAATAAAAGATAATCTGGAGTTCAGTTCCATGAATAGTATGAAGTATAGCTATAAACCTAATTACTTTTTCTTTGCTCATAAATTAGTTTTATTTTTAAAGGATTATCTCATTAAGCATCCGACGGAACAGCAAACAACCTTTAACTTGCAAACGATTTATGACATCTTTAGTCATGATCTTGCTTCGAGTACGACGAACCTTGAAGGTATTTTAAATATTGCAGATGAATATGTCTTTGAAACAGAAGATGGCTTACTTCCACTAATCAGTAAGCATTCAGTCAATCTCAAAAATCATGTGCTTTCTTTAGAATTTTCACCTCAAGCTTTGGCAAGTCTATTGTCGGGGCGTTCGTTGGTAAATCCTAAAGCAGCTTAGATTTTCTTTTAAGGTAGAGTGAACTCATATAAAATTCATAAAATTTATTTTTAAGAGTTATTTATGAGTAAAGACTTTAAAGCTTTAACTTATATTGCGGATGATAATATAGCAGATACAGTAACTTGGCTCTTACACCATCAAGATGTTTTTGATTCTTTTAATTTTGATGTATTGAGCCAAGAGTTCACAGTAACGCATGCGGCAGGCAGGGATATTATTCGAGTCGGAACTTTCCTGAATGCCACTTACGGGATATTAGTAACTTCTATATAAATGAAAAAAGCCCTGAATGATCAGGGCTTTTAAATTTTTAAGTGTTAAGTTAAGCACTCATTGCATCTACTGATAAATCGGCAACCGTTGGTTTTGGCTTTTCAGCAGTTAAACCTAATTTATTAAATAAAGCTTGGTCTTTACCTTCACCAGCATTTGGTGTGGTCAGTAATTTATCGCCAGAGAATAACGAGTTTGCACCAGCCATAAATGCTAAGGCTTGGTCTGAATCACTTAATGATTCGCGCCCTGCAGAGAGACGGATATAACTATGTGGCATGATAATACGTGCAACAGCAATAGTACGGATCCATTCAATGACATCAAGCTTTTCAACATCGGCTAAAGGCGTTCCTTCAATAGGAACAAGCATGTTGATTGGCACAGATTCAGGGTGAATTGGTAGGGTAGCGAGTTCATGTAATAAACCAATTCGGTCTTCACGACTTTCGCCTAAACCTACAATACCGCCACTACAAACTTTCATACCAGCTTGACGAACATAATCAAGTGTATTTAAACGATCATCAAAAGTACGGGTACTAATGATGTGAGAATAATACTCGCGAGATGTATCTAGATTATGGTTGTAATAATCTAAACCAGCAACTTTTAGGCGTTCTGCTTGGGATTGGTTAAGCATACCTAAAGTCATACAGGTTTCCATACCCAATGCTTTAACTTCGCGTACCATTTCTAAAACATAAGGCATATCGCGCTCATGTGGGTTACGCCAAGCAGCACCCATACAAAAACGTGAAGAACCTGAATCTTTGGCAGCTTTCGCTTCACTAATCACTTTTTCAACAGCAATACGTTTTTCTGCTTCTAATTTTGATTCGTAATGTGCCGATTGTGAGCAGTATTTGCAATCTTCAGGACATTTACCCGTTTTAATAGATAAAAGGGTACTGACCTGAATCGAATTGGCAGTGAAGTGCTCACGATGTACTTGCTGAGCCTTGAAAACTAAATCCAAAAAAGGTTGTTCATATAAAGCTTGGATTTCTTCACGATTCCAATCATTACGTAGAGTCATTGTCATATCCATGATGATGGCATTAATTCACTACACATAATCATACAGAATTCGTATTAAAGCTATAGGGCAAAAAACATCATTTTTTTAATTTGATGACTGAACTTGGCTGAGTTGTTGTTCAATTGCCCAATCAATATGCACATTGACAATTTCGTCATGTAAATTCTTGCCATTTTGTAGCTGATCTACAATTTCTTTTGAATAAGGTGCATTGCCTAAACCGATGGCAATATTACGTTTAAATGATTGATAACCTGTCCGGCGGATAGGGCTACCTTCTGTATTGGCTAAAAAAGTGGCTTCATCCCACTGCCAGATATCAAGCAGACTAATATGATCTAATCCATGCCTAGGGTTGAAATCGGTAATTGAAGCTTTTTTCGCAAAGCTATTCCATGGGCAGATTAACTGACAGTCATCACAACCAAAAATTCGATTACCAATTCCTGCACGTAATTCTTCAGCAATAATTCCTTTATATTCGATAGTTAAGTATGCAATACAACGTCTGGCATCTAGCATATAAGGCTCGACAATCGCTTGTGTCGGGCAAATATCGATACACGCGCTACAAGTACCACAATGTGCTGTTGCCGGTTCATCAAAAGGTAAGTCAAGGGATGTAAATAGCTCGCCTAATACAAAAAAAGACCCTGATTTTTTATGAATAAGTAAAGTATGTTTGCCTGTCCAACCCATTCCAGCACTTTCAGCTAATGATTTTTCAAAAATAGGTGCCGAGTCTGCAAAAGGACGAGATTCAAAATCGCCGACTTTTTCACGAATCCTTGTCGCTAAGGTTTTCAATCTACCACGCATGACTTTATGGTAGTCACGGCCACGTGCATAACGGGCGATAATGGCCGAGTTTGGTTCAAAAGGTACATATCGTGGTTTTGGAGATTCCACAAGATAATTCATACGGACACAAATAATACTTTTTGTGCCAGGAACTAATAATTTTGGATCAGCTCGCTTTTCTAGATTTTCTTCTAAATAGGTCATGTCTGCATGATAACCACGTTCTAGATACTCCAAAAAACGTGGCATTTGCTCTTGAGCATCTGGTTTGGCAATGACACAATCAGCAAAACCTAATTCTAATGCTTGAGCTTTGATCCATGCTTTTAATTCATGCGGATCAAGTTGTTGCACTGCAATGCGTGATGTGTCGGAAGATGTCATAAACCAAAATGCAAGGGGATAATAATATGCAGGCGGTAGTTTACCATAGCGATGATATTCGAGCATGGGAGCAGCGTTGGTTTGCTGCACAAAACTCTTCATTAGGTTTAATGCAACAGGCAGCTTGGTCAATTGCTCAGCAGCTTATTGAACTTTTTAAAGATCAGACTATCAATAATATTGCTGTTTGGTGTGGACAGGGCAATAACGCGGGTGATGGTTACTTTATAGCAAGTTACCTTAAACAAGCTGGATTTCAGGTTGAAATATTTGCGGCTCAATTGGGCGAGTCAAATGATTTACATTGTGCAGCGCAATTCGCTAAAGAAATGAAAGTCCAAATTCATTCAAACTTTGATGTGGAAAGAACATTCGATTGCCATATTGATGCGTTATTTGGCATAGGGTTAAATCGCGAATTAAATAGTGATTGGCAACAAGCGATTCAAAAGTTTAATAAACAAGTAGGCCTAAAAATTTCGATTGATATACCGAGTGGTTTACAAGCAAATACAGGACAAGTCTTACCTTTCGCAGTGAGAGCTGATCATACCTTTACCGTTTTAGGGCTTAAAGCAGGATTATTCACAGGACTAGGTAAAGAATATGTAGGAAAAATTCA
Organism: Acinetobacter pittii; assembly: GCF_034067285.1. Lineage (NCBI taxonomy): Bacteria > Pseudomonadati > Pseudomonadota > Gammaproteobacteria > Moraxellales > Moraxellaceae > Acinetobacter > Acinetobacter pittii. The sequence goes on along the minus strand of NZ_CP139286.1, from coordinate 2,012,268 downwards.
TTTAATTAATCTAATTCCTATAGACCACGAGTTGAAACCTGTGGCTTATTTGGCTCCCACAAATATTAAACTTCCTCAGCGTATGGCATTCGGGCATAAGGGAAGTTACGGGCATATTTTAGTGATTGGTGGACATGAGCAAATGGGTGGAGCAGTCATTATGGCTGCTGAAGCTGCCTTTTATGCGGGTGCAGGAAAAGTGACGGTGGTTTGTCATCGTAATCATCATCAAGCTATTTTGTCGCGGGCGCCTAATATTATGCTTCGTGATATTAATAGTTTAAATGAAAACAATATTAAAGATATTTTATCTCAGGTCGATGCAGTATGTTTTGGAATGGGGTTAGGGCGTGATGAGTGGGCTAACCAAATCTATCAGCAATGGTTTAATTTGTTAAATCAAAGTACACACCTAGAAACTGTTTTAGATGCTGATGCTTTGTGGTTTCTAGCAAAACAACCTGAAAAATTGGGTGCGCATATTTATGCGACGCCTCATCCGGGAGAAGCTGCTACCTTACTTGGTTCTTCTACAGCGCAAATTGAAAATGACCGCATTGCTGCAATTTATGCATTACAACAAAAATATGCAGGCCAGTGGGTACTTAAAGGTGCAGGTAGCCTAATTTTAGAGAATAACTTGTATATTTGTACACAAGGTAATGCTGGAATGGGAACGGGTGGAATGGGTGATGTGTTAGCTGGAATGATTGCAAGCTTGAAAGCCCAGTTCCACCAAGATATTGTGTTACATGAGATTGTTACCCTTCATGCCCAAGCAGGAGATTTTTTAGCTAAAAATGGTATGCGTGGCTTGCAGGCTTTTGAGATGAATCAGGCAATTACTCAAGTGGTAAACCAATAAATTTTTAACGTCTGCGACTGCTAGAGCGGCTTCGACCACGTGCCATACCACCTAAGGCATTTAAAACTGACAGTTTACTCATACTTCCCGATGCATGAGCATGGCAAATGGCAGCAGCAAGGGCATCCGCTGCATCGGATTGAGGCTTAATCGTCAAATTAAGTAATCGCATGACCATCATTTGAACTTGCTCTTTATCGGCAGCGCCATAACCAACCACAGATTGTTTAATTTGACGTGCAGTATATTCTGCAACTTGTAAATCTAAATTAACTAATGCGGCTATGGCAGCACCACGAGCTTGCCCCAGTTTTAAGGCAGAGTCTGGATTTTGAGCCATAAAGACTTGCTCAACCGCAGCTTCAGTAGGGCCATGAAATTTTACAATGCGCTCAACGCCAGCAAAAATACGTTTTAAGCGTTCTGGCATTTCTTGAGTTTCTGTTCGAATTGTACCAGCATCAACAAAACGCAGTTTGCTACCATCTTTTTCAATGATTCCATAACCTGTTAAGCGTGAACCTGGGTCAATTCCAATAATCAATGCCATGTGAAGACTTATATAAGTAATTTAAAGAGTATTGTTACATAGCCAAAACGGTTATGCATGAGTAATTTAAAGAAAGCCGTGATGAATGGTTATTTTTCGGTTTTTATCTTACCCATCTATATTGTTTAAAATCATTTGATGTATTTCTATTTTAATGGAATACTTATCTATAATTTTGGAGTTTGCGTCTGTGCTAGATGGAAGATATTAATATACGCATTGCGCAGCAAGTACGTGAACTACGTCTAGCGCGTGGATATACGCTAGATGTTCTTGCTACCCGATGTCAGGTAAGCCGTTCTGCAATTTCACTCATTGAAAGAGGTGAGGCAAGTCCAACAGCGGTTGTCCTTGAAAAACTGGCAAATGGTTTAGAGGTTCCTTTAACTCAGCTATTCGCCACTTCACAAAATAATCAGTCACCACAACCTATAGTTCGACGTATTCAACAATCAGAATGGAAAGACCCTGAAACAGGATATATTCGCCGTCAAGTCTCTCCTCCAAATTGGAAGTCTCCATTTCAAATTGTTGAAATTGAATTTCCAGCTCATGCCCGAATTACTTATGAAATTAACGAAACCTCTAATGTTGTACAGCAACAGCTTTGGGTGGTTGAAGGGCAAATTGATATTCAATTAGGTGAAGCTTGTTATGCCTTAAGCAAAGGGGATTGCTTAGCAATGCAACTCAACCAACCTGTTATATACATTAATAATTCAGCTCAAGTCGCTCGCTATATCTTAGTCGTCTCTAGTCAACTCATATCTGCCGTTAAGGAATCTTTATGATCTATTCCCTCAATTCTAATTTTCGTTTAATTGATTGTAATGAAGCAGAACATGCAGCGGCTATATTAGAGATACTGAATGAGGCAATTATTAACTCTACAGCACTGTATGATTATGTACCGCGCTCAATTGATTCAATGAAAACATGGTTTTCAGTCAAAAGAGAACATGGTTTTCCAGTGATTGGTATTGTGGATGAGACAAGCAAGTTATTGGGTTTTGCGAGTTGGGGAACCTTTAGAGCTTTTCCTGCCTATAAATATACTGTTGAACATAGTATTTATATTCATCATGAACATCGTGGCAGCGGATTAAGCAAAATTCTAATGCAAGAATTGATTAAGCGCGCTCAAGAGGCCGATCTACATGTATTGATAGGTTGTATCGATGCAACCAACCAAGCGAGTATCGGTTTACATGAAAAAATGGGCTTTATCCATGCAGGTACTTTTAAGCAAGTAGGTTTTAAATTTGGCCAATGGTTAGATGCTGCTTTTTATCAGTTAAATTTAAATACACCACATACGCCAGTTGACGGATAAATAATAAGGTTTTCAAATTTCAAGTTTTAAAATAACCCAGCTTATAAGGATGAGTATAAGCTGGGCTATAAAGTTCAAATTATAAAATACCTAGCTGTTCTAATCCTTTATAAGCAATTTCTTTTCGAATAGAACTAGGTGTTCCTTTTTTCATTTCTAAATTGAGTGAGAACGCTACAATTTCTCCTTGTGGTTGAACGACCCAGCCTGTTAACCAGCCCACTTGAGGCTCCACATCCCATCCCCAACCGCTTTTAGCGTAAATTTTACGTCCGTTTTTTTCTTCTACGAACACCATAGATTGAACTTGTTCTTGTACATTTTTGCTAAAGGGAAGAGTTTTATGTGCTAATTCATAAGCAAACTGTGTTTCCTGTTGAGGCGTAATTTTGAGTGGACCTACAAGCCAAAAATCATCTACTTTTGAACCAATATCAGCATTACCGAAGCCAATACGCTTGACCTCTTTGGACATAAGATCAAGGCCAATTCGTCGAGCTAGTTCTTGATACACAGGAATAGCAGAAGCTTTCATGGCATCACCTAGAGTCATATCCTTTTCCCAATCAGGAAATAAACGCTTTTGTCCATCCCATTTAAACACTTCAGTTGTTGTTGCTTTATGATGTTCAAGACCAATTAAAGCATTTAGCATTTTAAAGGTAGATGCAGGGACATATTCGGTTGATGCCCTTTTTAGATCATTGCCATAAAGTTCCTCTGTATTTCCGCGCTTAATAACCAAAACACCTGTGGTCTGTGCTTGATCAAACAGAGATTTTATTTCTTTTGAATTTTGATGAGTAGAAATAGCGTGTATTTGCTGCTGTTGTACTGTATTGAAAGAACATGCTGACAAAAATATGGTACTAATGGCAAAGAAAAGAGCTTGTTTAATCATAAGGCTATGTTGGTTTAAAAGTATTATTCTTTAATTTAACTTGAATAGCGGTGCTTTTAGATAGAGAAAGTGTAAGCTATTTGCGTGAGTCGTCACTTAAATATCATTTTTAATCCTTTAAAAGCCATACATATTCAAAAAAGCTAAGACTTTTTATTTGACTAAAAACTGATTGTGAGAGAGCTATACTGTTTAAATAGAGTAAAAAAATTAAAATCTGATAAAAGTCGCACTTGATAAACCAGATAGAGCACTCATTAATAATAAAGCATGTTTGTTTTTATCGAGTTAAAATCAAATGTACTCTAGTATTGCAGACTCTGGCTGATTCGATAGGGTTGGGGCAAATAAAACTGCAATGAATTTTCTTTTTGAGATAGATAAAGTTTTACATGAATTTACTTCTTATTGTAGTTCTGGGCGCGATTGTTGAAATTGCCGTATGGATTGGCGTAGCACAGTTCATCAGTGGATGGTATGTGTTCTTTTGGTTCATTTTTGCTTTCTTTATTGGTTTGGGGCTTATTCGCAGAAGTACTGCTGGTATCATGCCTCAATTACAACAAATGCAGATGACAGGCCAGCTTGGTAATGATCCGGCAGTAACTAAAAAACTTGCTTATGCTTTTGCAGGTTTCTTATTAATGTTGCCAGGTCTTGTTTCTGATGTGTTAGCTGTTTTAATTCTGATCCCTGGTGTTCAAACTGCTTTCCGTAATATAGCAATGAAAACTCTTGCAAAGCGCCAACAAGCTATGATGGATAAAATGATGGGGGGTATGGGCGGTAATATGGGCGGACAAAACCCATTTGCTGATTTAATGCGCCAAATGCAAGATATGCAGAATCAACAAGGTGGCAATAGTCAAGGTCAATACCGTGATTCAAGCATTATTGATGGTGAAGCTAGAGAAGTTACTCCAGATCATAAGAAAATTGAACATAAAAATAAGGACTAATAGTTACCTTATTTAAAGGCCTAAACCTCCAGAGTTTAGGCCTTTTTTATTTTAAGTAGATATATATTATTTATTTAGAGACTCTTCAGTCCCGCTAAGATCTTTTTGAGCCAATTCAGTTTGGTCTTCTTGTGGTTTTGTTGGAGGTTGATATTTGTTGGAAGCTAAGGCAGTTTGCTTATTTTCTGATTGTTGATAACCTCGACTTCGGTTGGCTCTTTCGCGAAAGCCACCTTTATTAATGAGCTTTGTATGTGACATGCATTTGCCTCAAATGTGAGATTATTCGCTTATTTTAACAAATTAGACAAAATATCAAAATAAGAAAAATAGTCCTATAAAAATAATATTTAACTTATGTTTTTGTTTTTAGGAAATATTTTTTAATTGACTCAATTGTTCATCTAGATTGAATTATCTTTTCATTTCACATAGGATAAATATAAAGGATGTATAAATTAAAAAATGTAGCAAACCTATTAAAACAACAACGGTTGAAATGAGGGAAGGAGGGTTACCTATGCTATATCAATACCATTGTGCGTGTTGCGACAAAGTTGTGGCATCAACAGATAAATCATGCCCATACTGTGGCTCACAACATATTCGAAGTCCTTATGGCTTATGGATGTTTTGTGTGATGGCTTGTCTAGCGGTTGTCGTTGTATTTAAAGTTGTCCATATCTATATCCAAAACCATCAAGATACTCCTACACAGTCAACATTACTTGATGTATTAAATCAGGATGATAAAACGACAAGACAATAAACTTTGATTACAGCTATAAATGATATGGCGTCAAGGATGATTGCTAGAAGACTAAACCCTACATACCATAGAGTTTTAAGTATAAAAAAGCCCGCTCAATCGCGGGCTTTTTTATGACGGCATATTAGAGACCAGCAGCATCTTTAAGGGCATCAACTTTATCAGTTTTTTCCCAAGTAAATGCAGAGTCTGAACCTTCACGACCAAAGTGGCCATAAGCCGCAGTTTGTTTGTACATTGGTTGAATAAGGTTCAACATACGAGTAATACCAAACGGTCTTAAATCGAAGTGGTCACGTACAAGTTGAATAATCAACTCATCAGAAACTTTTGCTGTACCAAAGGTATTAATTGAAATTGAAGTAGGTTCTGCTACACCAATGGCATAACTCACTTGAATTTCACATTTGTCAGCAAGACCAGCAGCTACAATATTTTTTGCAACATAACGACCTGCATAAGCAGCAGAACGGTCAACTTTAGACGGGTCTTTACCAGAGAAAGCACCACCGCCGTGACGAGCCATACCACCGTATGTATCAACAATAATTTTACGACCTGTTAAACCACAGTCACCTACAGGTCCACCAATTACGAACATACCTGTTGGGTTAATATGGAATTTAGTTGCTGCATGGAACATTTCAGCAGGGATGATCGGTTTGATAATTTCTTCAATAACCGCTTCTTTAAGCTGGCTTTGAGTAATTTCAGGATCGTGCTGAGTAGATAAAACAACAGCATCTAGACGTACAGGCTTGCCATTTTCATATGCAAAAGTAACTTGGCTTTTTGCATCTGGACGTAACCATGGAAGTGCACCTGAACGGCGAAGTTCAGCTTGACGCTCCATTAAACGGTGAGCATAAGAAATCGGCGCAGGCATAAGCACGTCTGTTTCACGGCTTGCATAACCGAACATTAGACCTTGGTCACCAGCACCTTGATCTTCAGGTTTTTGACGGTCTACACCTTGAGCAATTTCAGGTGATTGTTTACCGATCATATTGATTACAGCACACGTTGATCCATCAAAGCCAAGATCAGAGTGGTGGTAACCAATACCGTTAACAGTATTACGAACAACAGCTTCAACATCAATATTAGCAGTCGTTGTCACTTCACCTGCAAGTACAACAGCGCCTGTTTTTACCAGTGTTTCACAAGCAACACGTGCGTATGGGTCTTCTTTTAAGATTGCATCCAAAATAGCGTCGCTAATTTGGTCGGCCATTTTATCGGGATGACCTTCGCTTACAGATTCCGAGGTAAAAACAGCGTACTCGCGCATGAAAGTCCTATCTTGGTTATTTCAAAAGACATAATATGTTACATCGACTTGAGCTTGAGGACCAGTTCATACTGACTAAAAAGCATGAATTTATTTCATTTATAGTGTGTTTTAATTGATAAGTGTATTAGTAAAATTGATATAGAGAGTTATAATTTAAAGTATTTATATTTTAACAACTTGTTGCTAGTGTATTTTTTAGACATGTAAATCAATAAAAAGATGCTATCTGAAAATTTGGACTTTAAAGAAAACTAATACGATCAGCTTATGCAAGATGAGGGTAATATTTTAACTATATATCAAAAACTAACAGGGGAAATACTTTGAAATTTGAGTACTCTGCAGAGAAATGAGCATTGTTTTATATAACTTAAAGATTCAAATGTTTTTTGTGTAACCAAGAAACGGTTAAAAATAAAGAAATATACCTTGTTGGGGTTTACCCTAAGCCTTTTTTTTAAGACAATATAGCGGCATTGAATGGTTATTCATCTTCTTCTTTTCATCAATCTATTAAAATTGGATTCTGATCTATGACGACCCCTTTAAACGAACGTCGTATTGCAAATGCAATTCGTGTATTGGCAATGGATGCTGTGCAACAGGCAAACTCAGGGCATCCAGGTGCTCCAATGGGGATGGCAGATATTGCTGACGTCGTCTGGCGTGAGTTTTTAAATCACAACCCAACAAATCCACAATGGGCAAACCGTGACCGTTTCGTTTTATCAAATGGCCATGGGTCAATGTTGCAATACGCTTTGCTTCATTTAACAGGTTATGATCTTTCAATTGAAGATTTAAAACAGTTCCGTCAATTGCATTCTAGAACTCCTGGTCATCCTGAATATGGTTATGCACCGGGTGTAGAGACGACAACTGGTCCTTTAGGTCAAGGTATTGCTAATGCTGTTGGTTTTGCTTTAGCAGAAAAAACATTGGCTGCTCAATTTAATAAAGATGATTTAAAAGTTGTTGACCATTTCACTTACTGTTTCTTAGGTGATGGCTGTTTAATGGAAGGTATTTCTCACGAAGTATGTTCTTTAGCTGGCACATTACAACTTGGTAAATTGATTGCTTATTATGATGATAATGGTATTTCAATTGATGGTGAAGTAGAAGGTTGGTTCAGTGATAATACAGAAGAGCGTTTCAAAGCCTATGGTTGGCAAGTTCTTCGTGTAGATGGTCATGATGCTGATGCGATTCGTCAAGCGACAATCGAAGCAAAAGCTGAAACTCAAAAACCAACAATCATTATGTGTAAAACCATTATTGGTTTAGGTTCACCAAATAAACAAGGTAAAGAAGACTGTCATGGTGCGCCATTAGGTAAAGATGAGATTACTTTAACTCGTGAAGCATTAGGCTGGAACGAAGAAGCATTTGCTATTCCTGCTGATATATATGCTGCATGGGATGCGAAAGCAAAAGGTAGCGAGTCTGAAGCAGCTTGGAATGCGGTATTTGCACAATATCAAGCAAAATATCCAACTGAAGCAGCTGAGTTACTTCGTCGTATTAGTGGTGATTTACCGGCAGAATTTGCAGCTCAAGCAGATGCTTTCATTCGTGAAACAAATGCGAAAGGTGAGACAATTGCAACACGTAAAGCAAGCCAAAATACATTACAAGCATTTGGTCCTTTATTACCTGAATTGTTAGGTGGTTCTGCTGACTTAGCGGGTTCTAACTTAACACTTTGGAAAGGTTGCCAAGGTATTCAAGAAAACCCAGCGGGTAATTATGTATACTATGGCGTACGTGAATTTGGTATGACTGCAATCGCTAATGGCGTTGCATTACATGGTGGTTTCGTTCCTTACGTTGCAACATTCTTAATGTTTATGGAATATGCACGTAATGCAGTACGTATGTCTGCATTAATGAAACAACGTGTAATTCATGTTTATACACATGACTCAATTGGACTAGGTGAAGATGGCCCAACTCACCAACCGATTGAACAAATTGCTTCATTACGCGGTACACCTAACTTAAATACATGGCGTCCTGCAGATACTGTAGAAACTGCAATTGCTTGGAAATCTGCTTTAGAACGCAAAGACGGTCCTACAGCACTTATTTTCTCTCGTCAAAACTTACCATTCCAAACACGTTCTGAAGAACAAATTCAAAACGCTGCAAAAGGTGGTTATGTACTTGCTCAAGAAAAAGGTGAATTAAAGGCAATTATTATTGCAACTGGTTCTGAAATTTCTTTAGCAATGGAAGCTTATGCACAACTTGAAGGTGTGCGTGTAGTTTCTATGCCATGTGCAGAAGAATTTATGAAACAAGATGCTGCATATCGTGAAGCAGTATTACCAGCTCATATCCGTGCGCGTGTGGCAGTTGAAGCAGCTCATGTTGACTACTGGTGGAAGTTTGTTGGTCTTGATGGCAAAGTAATTGGTATGACAACTTATGGTGAATCTGCACCAGCAAAAGATTTGTTCCAATTCTTTGGTATTACAACTGAAGCTGTTGTTGCAGCAGTAAAAGAATTAACTGCTTAAATATTAGAGTAGTGTAGAAAAGCGCTCCTAGTGGAGCGCTTTTTTTATTTAAAACTTTAAATGCTAAGTTCTGTTTGGATATTAATCTGAGAGGTTAATAATTTATGAATAGGGCAGTTCTCGGCAACTTTTAATAAGCGCTTGTGTTGATCTTCAGTGAATTCACCTTTGAGTGTGATTTTTCGTTCGATATTATTTTGGCCTGCTTGTGGTTCACCATTGGGGTTTAATACTAAATCCACTTGAACATGATCTAGCTTAATACCTTTATGGTTTGCATACATTTCTAATGTAATGGTGGTACAAGCACCTAAAGCAGATAATAAAATCTGAACTGGGTTTGGAGCAGTATCTAGGCCACCTTTATCAGTTGGTTCATCTGCAAACCATTGATGACCTGAAGGATCGGTGAGAGTTACTCGATATGGGGTAGAAGTACTTTGTGCTTGAGCAGTATTAGCCATGTTTTACCTTATTATGAATTAATAAATTTTAAGTAAAAATGAAATTCTAGAATTCGAACACGGTATGACAGTACCGCTATTTTATAATATTAGTTTTAAATAATAACTGTAACGCTTTTATTGTTGCATGGATGAAACATATCGTTTTATAAAGAATGGTGAATTAAATTACTTGATGTATACACTAACGACTATATCAATAAGGGATACGAAAAATGCATCTTAAAACATTAAGCTTCGGTTTGGCAGTAGCATTGGCTAGTTCAGTTACTTTAGCTGCACCAGTAGACTACAAAATTGACCCAACACATACAGCTACTGTTTTCTCATGGAATCACTTTGGTTTTTCTACTCCAAGCGCTAACTTCTCGGATATCCAAGGTGTAATTAAAGTTGATAATGCTAAACCAGCAAATTCGTCTGTAAACGTAACTATTCCTTTAAGCAGCGTAAATACAAACGTGCCTGCTTTAGATAAAGAATTCCAAGCAGAAGCTTGGTTTAATGCGGCTAAATATCCAAACATTACTTTTAAAAGTACTAAAGTTGAAACCAAAGACAAAAAGCACTTTAAAATTACTGGTGACTTAACTGTTAAGGGTGTAACTAAGCCTGTTGTACTTGACGCTGTTTTAAACAAGCAAGGCGAACACCCAATGGCGAAAGTTCCAGCGATTGGCTTTAATGCTACAACTTCATTCAAGCGTTCTGACTTCGGTTTAGGTAACTATGTGCCGAATGTAGGCGATAAGATTACTGTAAATATTACCACTGAAGCAACTGCTGCTAGCGCAGCTAAAAAATAAGTTATAAGTTTTCTAAAAAAGCTCTCAAATATGAGGGCTTTTTTTATTTAGGCTGATTCTTTTTTATCCGGATCTATAAATACTAAAGGCGCTGAAGGATCGATATTTCTTTTCTGAGATTTTTCTCTTAAAAATTGATAAGTAGGGACTTTCCTTTTTGCCTGATCACGTAATTTCTTTTTAATATAAAGCACCAGAGCAAAACACGTGGTGGCTACGGTCAGCATCATGCCATTCATATAACTCATGATTGAGCTTACATAACCAATGGTCGTTAAACGATGCATCATCCGTTCAACTTGGGTACTACTTTCAATGCCGGTAATTGCCCAGCTACATAGATGTTCACAGTTATTAATAATGAGATGGTAGTGATTTTCGTGCATACGCGAACGCATGCGGCGAACCACAATTTTCCCTTTATAACGTGGTCTGTCATATGAACGGACGTGTATTGTTTTTCCATGTGAGAATGCATCTATTGAGGTGATTTCAATTGGACGTTTTTTGATGAAATGAGCTAATCCGGAATAATGGATAACTCGACCTCTCCCTGCATATATACCATGATGGCTATAGCCGAGATGCTTTACGATGAGGTGAGCCCCTAAAGGGTAGCGTTTATTCGGTTGTTGCATGTTTACGCTGATCCAATAAAGTGTAAATGGCTTTTATTGAAAAGCTGCTAAACATTATAACCAATATCAGCAATTTGGAGTGTATTGATTACGTCGAATGAATGAGTTTGATGCATATCCAATCTATTCATATTTCTTGTATATAATTTAGTTACTTAATATGAAGGAAAAATGTCATGTCAGGTGTTATTCAATGAAATGGGTAGTTGGGTGCTTCGCTTTGTATGGGCTTTTGTTTCAGGCCGCATATGCTATAGATTACCAGCAAATTCAAACTGTAGAAGGTGATCAATACGAGGTAGTTTCGATCAACGAACTTAAAGCATTGCGCTTATTTTTAAAAAATCCTCATAATCAACAATATTACAAAAGCTTTAACACTATTCAGGAACAATTAAAACAATGTGAGCAACTTAGCTTTGCAATGAATGCAGGGATGTTTCATTTAGGGTTTTCTCCAGTAGGGTTGTATGTTGAACAGAGTAAGGTGATTCAGCCCCTAAACAAGAATAAAGGATTTGGAAATTTCTTTTTACAGCCGAATGGTGTGTTGGCTTGGAACAAAAAACAGGCCTATGTTTTAACTACACAACAATATAGCCGAAAAAACTTGAAAGTTGATTATGCAACTCAATCAGGTCCGATGTTAATTATTAATGGAAAGATAAATTCCCTTTTTGTAGTGGATTCTCAATCAAAGAAAATTCGTAACGGTGTTGGTATTCGAAATAATAAACTCTACTTTGTAATATCGAAGAATAGCGTGACTTTCTATAATTTTGCCGAGTTCTTCCAAAGAAACCTTAAAGTAGAGCAGGCTTTATATCTGGATGGCTCTATTTCTAGTTTATATGTGCAAAAGAACAAGCGGAATGATCACCAATTTGAATTGGGTCCAATGGTGGGCTGGGTAGATCAATCGAGTTGTAGGTTGAAGAGAAATGAAATGTAAAAAAGCCAGTACAAGACTGGCTTTTTAATTAATGAATAGATGGTTTTTGAGCGACTTCATTTAACTCTTTTCGGCTATAACCACGGGAAATAAGAACTCTTTTAATTCCCTTAATGACATCTTCATCTGTTGCTTGTGCTAGCGCACTTAGAAGTTGTTCATTAGTTTTACATGAGCAGTCATTTTCAACACAAGCAGTTTGATTTTTATGCTCGTTATGCTGTTGATCTGCTAAGAACAGCTTTTGCCAAAAACTCATAGAGCCTTCATATACAACCTAACATAGCTCGAAATATAGCCAATTTAAAATAAAATACAAGACTCTATAAGTGATAATTCCACCAGTTGAACTCGAGAATTTTCGATAGGAATGCTTGAGTTAAACGAAATTATGACACACAGATAACTTGATATTTTTTGAAAATTTAAATACTTAAATAAAAAAACTTTAAAAAATAAGGAGGTATATAACCTCCTTATTTAAAAATTTACAATGAAAGATTTTGTTTAAATCTTCTCAAGTAAAACACCAGACTCTACATGATGTGTATAAGGGAACTGATCAAATAAGGCAAATTTAGTCACTCGATGAGTTTGACTGAGTGTTTTTAAATTTTCATATAAAGTGTCAGGGTTACATGAAATGTAGATAATACGTTCAAAACCTTGTAAAAGTTTTAAAGTCTCATCGTCAATTCCTGCGCGTGGAGGATCTACAAATACCGTATCAAAGTCATAACTTTGAATATCAATATTTGCTTCTTGTAGACGACGGAATTCTCGTTCACCTTGATAAGCCTGAGTAAACTCTTCAGCAGATAGACGTGCTACCTGAATATTATCAATCTGGTTCTGTTCGATATTCCATTGAGCTGCATAAACAGATGATTTTGCAAGTTCAGTAGCCAGTACTCGTTCAAATTTTAAAGAGAGTGGAAGGGTAAAATTACCATTACCACAATAGAGTTCTAATAAGTGTTTTTTCGATCCTTCAGCTGCATCACATGCCCATTGCAGCATTTTTTTGCAAACTTGAGCATTAGGCTGGGTAAAGCTACTTTCGATTTGTTTATATTTAAATGAACGATTTAAAAGTTCGAATTCTTCAACCACGAAATCATCGCCAATAATAATTTTCTGGCCACGACTACGGCCCATAATTTTAATATCTAATTTTTCAGCAAGCGCTTTAGCGGCTTGTTCCCATTCCTGATCCAGTTTACGGTGATAGATTAAGGTAACTAACATTTCTCCGCTAAGAGTTGCGAGAAAATCAGCTTCAAATAAACGATTAGAAAGCTTAGGTTCAGCTTTAAGTTCTTCCAAAAGTTTTGGCATTAAATTATTGATGCTTTGATCTGCAATAGGAAATTCATCAATACGTACAACAGTTTTTTGCTTGTCGTCATCATTACGCTCAAACATGGCATAGAACATATCATTTTCTGTGTGCCAGATACGAAATTCAGCACGCATACGGAAATGTTGTTCAGGTGATTCAAACACTTCTAATGTAGGTGGTGTAAATTCAGAAAATTGAGTAATAATGCGGTCAATTTTAGCTTGAAGTTGTTGACGATAAGAAGAGGTCATAGACAATGAAAATTTAGACAGAATCAAATAGTGAATGGTATCAAAAAAATTGAACTTGCAGGAGCCAATTTTAACCAGATATTTATAAGAGAAAGGAATGCTGAGACTAGGGTTGATTTAAAACGCGATTAATAAAATCTGATTTTACTGCTCTGTATTGATCGTGATCTAAATGGCCACACTGTAATTTTAATTGATTATATTCATTGACCAATATGGGTGACTCTATAAGCTTATTTTTAAATGTTAAGAAAAATGTGAATATTGAATCTGATACTACAATTTGAAAAGCAACATCATCGTCGTTGAGTGACTCGAGCATACAAAGCTCATGCGTTCTTAGTGTATTTGGCTTTTCGATAAAGTTGAGTGTTTTTAGGCGTTCAATTGCGCATTCAAATTGCTCAGGCATAACTTCAATATAAATATCTAGATCACCTTTAGAAATTGCATTTGGAATAGCGGATGAACCAATATGCTCAATTTTGGCAAATGGTAGAAGGGCGCAAATAGCTTTGTGATATGAATTAAAAAGTTGAGTGCATCTTTGTTGATATTTTTCTGGTTTTAAAAAGACCATTATTAGAATCTCGAATTGATAAAGTTTATATATTTAATAATAGATTAGTTGATTAAATAAAAAAGCCCAAATACTGAGATTTGGGCTTTTTAGAAAGTTAGGTATTAATCGGTCATTGTCATTAAGCTTGCGTTACCACCAGCCGCAGCTGTATTCACACTAATTGCACGTTCAATCACTAAACGCTCAAGTGGAATAGTTTCATTCGGCTCAACATGGGTAATACTAACAATTGCACCAGAACGAGTAGCAATCTCTTGCTGTAATGAGAAGATCTCTTCGCGATTACCATGATGTAAAACTGCATCAAAATCATCTGATGAGATGTTTTTAACTGTAGTAATTGCAGCAAGTACATCTTTTGGCAAAGTTTGTTTGTATTTTGCCAACAATGGACTATTTGGCATTACGGCCGCTTGGCTACCCACTGCAAAAATTGCGAGTAACTGATGCAATTGATTTTGTTCTGTATCAGCGATTGAAAGAACACGATGACGCGGCAAAATAATATATTGGTTACTTTCCCCAGTAGGGCCTTGTAACTCATAGAATTTACCAACACCAAATGGTTCGATATCACGATTTGCTTGCGGTAAATGCTGTTTCGCCCAATTTTGTAAGCTCTGATAAACCTCACGGTTAAAGCCTTCAAAAGCAGTTTGCTCAGTTTTCATGGCAAATGGTGTTGCCAATACTTTGTTTGAACAATGTTGCATTAAGCGATACATGTAAAGCGGACCGCCAGCTTTTGGACCTGTACCAGATAGACCTTCACCACCAAATGGTTGAACACCAACAACAGCCCCAACAATATTGCGGTTGATATAAAGGTTACCCACTTCAGCATGCTGAATGACTGTTTGGATGGTTTCATCAATACGGGTATGTAGACCCATTGTTAAACCATAACCTTTGGCATTAATGCGAGAAATGAGTTGTTCAAGCTCACCATACTTATAGGTAATGATGTGTAAAACTGGACCAAAAACTTCGCGTTGTAAGTCATCAAGATTAGGAAGTTCAATTGCTGTTGGTACAACAAAAGTGCCTTTATCTAATTCATTCTGGCTTGTTGCACCGAACATCAACTGATGTACCGGATAGCCTTTAGACTTCATTTTTTGAATGTGCTGGTCAATCGTTTGTTTTGCTTCGTCATCAATAACAGGACCAATGTCAGTTTTTAAAATTGCAGGATTACCTACGATCAACTGTTGCATTGCACCTTTAAGCATTTTAATCACGGTCGCAGCACTGTCTTCTTGTACACATAAAATACGTAAAGCAGAGCAACGCTGACCCGCACTATCAAAAGCAGAACTTACAACATCAAGAACGACTTGTTCAGTTAATGCTGATGAGTCCACAATCATTGCATTTTGACCGCCAGTCTCTGCAATGAGAGGAATAGATTGGCCATTATCAGATAAACGTTTCGCAACTGTCTTCTGCAAAATTTTTGCAACTTCAGTCGAACCTGTAAACATGATGCCATCGATACGGCTATCTTGGCTAAGCTGAGCACCGACTGTCTCACCGCGGCCAGGAAGTAGCTGTACAGCACCATGTGGAATACCGGCTTCCCATAAAATCTGAACTGCTTGAGCTGCGATTAATGGCGTTTGTTCAGCAGGTTTAGCAATAACACAGTTACCACTCACTAACGCAGCAGCAATTTGGCCAGAGAAAATTGCAAGAGGGAAGTTCCATGGGCTGATACAAAGTACCGTACCTAGTGGCTGAATAGCTGTATTTGCTGGTAGGTTTTCAACTTGAGTTGCGTAGTAACGTAAGAAGTCTACAGCTTCGCGAACTTCTGCAATCGCATTGGCATAAGTTTTACCGCTTTCACGGCAGAGTAAAACCATCAATTCTTGAATGCGGCTTTCCATAAGGTCAGCTGCACGTTTTAAATATTCAGCACGCTGCTCTTTAGGTGTATTTGACCATTCAGATTGTGCTTGTTCCGCTGAGCTAAGTGCAATTTCGACATGCTTAAGATCAGCTTCTTGTACATAACCAACAATTTCATCATTTTGTGCTGGGTTTGTAATTGCAACAGAATGACCTTGCTCTAATGAATCGTTATTTGCCAATAATGGATGGCTTTGCCAAACACGATTACGCAATTCTTGAGCTGTACTATCTAGAGCTGCAAGTGGAGCATCATTTGCTAAATCATAGCCTTTAGAGTTTTTACGAAGTGTTCCGTACATATCTAAAGGTAGAGGAATTGATGGATGTTTTAAACCAATCGATCCTTCAAGCTTTGCTGCATTACGAATGTCGTAAATTGGAGACTGAATAAGGTCATCAACTTTAAGCGTTTTATCAGCAATACGGTTAACGAATGAAGTATTCGCGCCATTTTCAAGTAAACGACGAACTAAATAAGCCAACAAAGTTTCATGGTTACCAACAGGAGCATAAATACGGCATGGCACGCCTAATTTATTTTGCTCGCGTGGGCCCACAACTTGCTCATAAAGCGGTTCACCCATGCCATGTAAACATTGGAACTCATATTGACCAGCATAATATTTGCTTGGATCAGCTAAATGATAGATGGTTGCCAATGTTTGAGCATTGTGAGTTGCAAATTGCGGATAGATAAATTCTGGCGCAGCAAGTAATTTTTTGGCACAAGCGATATAAGATAAATCTGTATGTACTTTACGGGTGAAGACAGGGTAGTCATCCATACCTTCGATTTGCGCTTTTTTAATTTCACTATCCCAATACGCACCTTTTACAAGACGGATCATGAGGCGCTTTTGACTGCGTTTAGCAAGGTCAATAATGTAATCAACCACGAAGAAACAGCGTTTTTGGTAAGCTTGAATAACGAAACCAATGCCTTTCCAGTTTGCAAGTTCCGGCTCAAAGCAAAGACGTTCAAGTAACTCAAGAGAAATTTCTAAACGTTCAGATTCTTCTGCATCAATATTTAAACCAATATTGTATTTTTTGGCCAAAAGAGCGAGTTCAAATACTTTGCCGTAGAGTTCTTTATGAACACGTTCAATTTGCGCACGTTGATAGCGAGGATGTAAAGCAGAAAGCTTAATTGAAATACCCGGGCCATCATATACACCTTTGCCATTAGAGGCTTTACCAATTGCATGGATGGCTTGTGTGTAATCGTTAAAGTAACGTTCAGCATCATGTTCGGTTAAAGCTGCTTCACCCAACATGTCATAAGAATAGCGGAACCCTTTATCTTCAAGCACTTTGGCATGGTCTACAGCTTCTTCAATGGTTTCACCAGTCACAAACTGTTCACCCATCATACGCATTGCAACGTCAACGGCTTTACGAATAATACCACGACCACTACGTGCTAAAAGGCCAGTAAGTACACTTGAAAGACTAGTTTGCTTTGGAGTTTCCATCAGCTTACCAGTTAACATGAGACCCCATGCCGCAGCATTTACAAACATTAAGCTGCTTTGGCCAACGTGTTCTTTCCAGTTACCTTGATTGATTTTATCTCGAATAAGCAAATCACGTGTTGCTGAGTCTGGGATACGAAGCAATGCTTCGGCAAGACACATGAGCGCCACGCCTTCTTGTGAAGAAAGAGAGAATTCTTGTAATAATCCTTGAACAATACCTGCTTTACCCGAAGAGGTCTTACGTTCACGTAAATTATTGGCAAGATTAAAAGCAAGGTCATAAATTTTATGATCTAAATCATCAGATACCGCAGCAGCTTGTAATAGCTCTTCTACAGCTTCCGGTTCAGCACGTCGCCAAGCTGTATTGATGCGTTGTTCAAACTCACTTTTATCGTTGAATTCGGTGATATAGCCTTGGTGAGATTTATCCATTTGATGAAAAGTATCCATTGTGTTCATATCTGTTTCCGCCAACCAGCTCTCGTAAACTCATCTTGAGTAGAGAGGTTTAGATAATTTATCATTACAGAAGAAACACCGAATAACTCACTATATTTAGCCCATTTTTTAGAGGAAAATTCAGATGAATGGCCCAATATTAAGCCTTGACCGCACTGATTTAAAAATTTTGGATATTCTTCAAACAGATGGGCGAATTTCTAATAGTAAATTGGCGGAACTTGTTAACTTGTCACCAACAGCGGTGATGGCACGAGTTCAAAAATTAACGAAAGATGAATTCATCTTAGGATATGAAGCTAAATTAAATCCGGTTAAATTAAACGCAAATTTTTTGGTGTTCGTTGAGGTGTTATTAGATAAAACGACACCTAACGTTTTAGATGAGTTTATTGATGCTGTGGTTCACTATCCAGAAATTGTTGAATGTCATATGGTAAGTGGTGGCTTTGATTTTTTAATTAAATTACGTAGTGGCAGTATGGAGGAGTTTAGACGCATTGCGGGGCAGGTGCTGTGGCAATTGCCGGGGGTAAAAGAGACTCGTAGTTATCCAGTTATGCAAGTTGTAAAAGATACTTCAAAAATTAAAATTAAAACCAAAAATAAATAAAGGGGCCGAAGCCCCTTGATCTATTTCAATGAATTATACGCTTTCTTTGTAGAGTTCATCTGCTTTTTCGAAGCGTCCAGTTACTGTTGTATTTGGCGCTTTAGTTAAAAGACTCACTACAATGATACTGATAAATGCAAGGATAAAGCCTGGAATAATCTCGTAAACACCAGTGTCTGCGAAAAGGTTTTTCCAGCCAATAACTACTACTGCACCAACGATCATACCCGCTAAAGCACCTTGTAAATTCATACGTTTCCAGAATAATGACAAGATAATAAGCGGACCAAACGCTGCACCGAAACCAGCCCATGCATAAGCAACAAGACCAAGAACTTTACTGTCTGGGTTTCCAGCAAGAACAATCGCAAGAATAGCAATCGCAAGAACCATAACACGGCCAACCCATACAAGCTCTTTTTGAGATGCATTTTTACGGATGAAACCTTTGTACAAATCTTCTGTCAATGCACTTGAACATACCAAAAGCTGGCAGCTCAATGTACTCATCACAGCAGCTAAAATCGCAGCCAGAATGATACCTACAATCCATGGATTGAATAAGATTTTAGTCAATTCCATAAATACTGTTTCAGGGTTTTTGCTTACAACTGCTGCTAATTCAGGATGTTGCTGGAAGTAAGCAATACCGAAGAAACCAGCGCCGACAGCACCAACTAAACATAAGATCATCCAAGTCATGCCAATACGACGAGCAGCAGGAATTGATTTTACAGAGTCAGCAGCCATGAAACGCACAAGAATGTGTGGCTGGCCAAAGTAACCTAAGCCCCATGCCATGGAGGATAAAACCGCTACTACACTTAAATCTGAAATAATATTAAATGCATGCGGGCGAGCAGTTTCAATGAGCGTAACGAAATGAGTCGTATCGCCAATTGCAAGATAGGTTACGATTGGTGTTAACAACAGAGCAAAAATCATTAAGCCAGCTTGGAATGTATCAGTCCAGCTAATTGCTAAGAATCCACCAATACAAACATAACTGATGGTCGCAATAGCACTGAGCCAAATAGCCGTGTTGTAAGACATTCCGAATAAATTTTCAAATAGACGGGCGCCTGCTACCATGCCTGAAGCACAGTAAATTGCAAAGAAAACCAAGATAATAACCGCAGAAAAAATACGGAGTACTTTTTTCTGATCGTCAAAACGGCTTGTAAAATAATCTGGCAAAGTCAGTGCATTATTTTGAACTTCAGTATGAACGCGTAATCGACCAGCAACCAGTAGCCAGTTAAGCCAAGCACCGATAATAAGACCAATTGCAATCCAAGCTTCAGATAAACCAGAAAGATAAATCGCGCCTGGTAAGCCCATGAGTAGCCAGCCACTCATGTCTGATGCGCCTGCGGATAATGCAGTAACGAAACTGCCTAAACTACGACCACCGAGAATATAATCTGAGAAGTCGCTTGTAGCACGGTAGGCAAATAAGCCAATGAGTACCATTGCTACGATGTACACCATAAACATGATGAGGGTGGGATCAAAATAGCTCATAATGGATGTGTGTCCTTATATCCATAATCCGTGATTGTAACCTAATCCAGGTCGCTGTTTTCTTGTACGGCATTCAAGAGGTTGAGATTCAACCACAAAAGAATTTTTTTGCTCTGTTATTTTTTTATTATATTTTTGTGTATTTGTGTAATTTGAAAATATGGCTTTTATGAATTAAAAATTATGATATTAATCATTGGGTTATATTTTTTTAATAGTTATTTTTAAAAATTTTTTTGGGAAAAAGTGATATTTTAGAAAATAATTAAACTTATATTGACTTATAAACAAGCAATTGATCGAAATTTTTCTATAGAAACTTAAAATAAAGTACGTGAAATTGGCAAAAAAATAATCAATTAATAATAATTTTTATTCAAACTAAATTTTTTAAGTATTAAAAAAGACAGTTATTTGACTAAATTTTCAAAAAGTTCATACATTCCTTGAGTCGCAGACATCTTTAATAATTCATATTGTTTGGGAACACGCAAATGATCTGCGTTTGGATCTATATAGTAAGCTTTACATTGATCTGAAATTTCATGTACTAAAGCCGCAACTGGATATACACTTAATGTGGACCCAATTACTATAAAAATATCCGCACTTTGCACTAATCTAATTGCTTCTTCATAAGCAGGTACAGCTTCACCAAACCAGACAACATGTGGACGCAATGGATAGCCATCTAGGCAAAAATCTTGTTCTAAATCTAATTTCCAGCCATTAATTTCATAAAATTGAGTGGTAAATTGTGCATTAGGCCCCGAACTTTTTGCTAAACGAATATTTCCATGCAAATGTAAAACGTTAAGACTTCCAGCTCTTTCATGTAAATCATCAATATTCTGAGTAATTACTTGTACGTCAAAATAATCTTGTAGTTTGGCAATATATTGATGAGCTGAGTTAGGTTCAGATTCTAAAATATTTTTACGTCGTTCATTGTAAAAACGTTGAACTAAAGCAGGGTTCTTTTGCCATGCTTCAGGTGTGGCAACTTGTTGGATATCGTAATTTTCCCATAGACCATTACTATCACGAAAAGTGCTAATTCCACTTTCGGCACTCATACCAGCGCCTGAAAATACAACAAGTTTTGTCATAGAAGTCACCTATTCATACCACTAATTTTAAATAGATAAAGAAAAACCAGTTTAAGACTAAACTGGTTTTTATCAAATATTGAAAACGATGCCTATCTTTTATAAGCCAGCTTCATATTCTGAATTTGTTAAAAGTTTTTCAACATCTGCAATATTGTCTGGTTTAATTTTATAAATCCAGCCTTTGCCATATGGGTCTTCATTTACAAAGTCAGGATCATCTTCAAGATCACTATTCACTTCTACTACTGTACCTGACACAGGGGCGTGAATATCAGATGCTGTTTTTACTGACTCAACTACACCAGCTTGTTCGCCAGCGGTAACTTGGCTTCCAACTTCTGGAGTTTCAACGTAAACCAAATCGCCAAGTTCATCTTGTGCATGATCGGTAATCCCTGTAATAACAAGATCACCCTCAATCTTTACCCACTCGTGTGTACGTGCATACTTCAGTTCCGAAGGATGATTCATGGTAACTCCTTAAGCTTGTGTCCAATAGTTTTAAACATTATAAGTATGGGTCTTTACGCCAGTTGCTCGGGCTGCGGCCACTCCAGCGTTTAAAAGCACGGCTAAAATTTGCAACGTCCGAATAGCCAAGTTCATCTGCAATTTGTTCAAGACTATAGTCTGTACGTGAAAGCAAAGAAGTTGCGTGTCGATAGCGCACTTCATCAACTAATGTAGAAAATGAAGTTCCTTCAGCCGCTAATTGACGTTTGAGTGTCCGGTCTGACATATGTAGACATTCAGCTACATTTTCGATGCTTAAATAATGTTGTTCAGAATTACTTAAAATATCACGAACACGCATTGCTAAACGGCGGCGTTCACCTAAAGCAGAAAGTTCAGCTTCACATTGATTAATGGCAACTTGACTGGCGATTGGATCTGAATTGATTAATTTGAGTCCTAAGTATTTTTTATCAAAACTTGAAATTAAATGGGGTTGATTAAAGCGAATTGTGCTGCTTAATTTATTTCTATACTTTTCAAAACCTTCTGGTTCAGGAAAATCTAAATCTACATCGCCGGCTAAGTCTTCAATACCCGTAATCGCTTTGGCCATGCTCATAATACCAATGGTCAAGCCTAAAACGATTTCTGTACGTAAGGGCTCAAGTTCAATATCACATTGTAATTGTAAGGTCGCTTTGGGGCCAAACGTTGAAAAATAGAGTTGTAAAAAGGGTAAGCGTAGTTGAATAAAGCGTGCTGCAAGAGCAATTGCTTCGGTAATATCCTTAGCTGTCATAATTGCATAGCCAATGAAGCCATGAATCGAAATACGCATTTGAGTACCGAGATGGTAACCCAACGTAGTTTCACCAGTTAAATTAAGAGCGTGTTTAACCAGTTCATTTGCTACAGGTGTAGAAATACGATAATCAGGATCGGCCAGTTGCTCACTAGTAAGATTAAATGGAGCAAATAATGTTTCATCGTTATATCCCCAACGTGAAACAACATCTAATAGCAATAAGCCATAGACTCCTGGAATACCCTGATCTTGACGAGCTGAGGTAATTTTCATATGCGTTCCATTGCTCTCATCAATTTGTCACATGCATTTCTTACACATCTTGTCATGAAATATAATCTGAGTTTATAAAAACTGTTAGACAATCATATCAACCATGTTTTAAACATTCTTTTTAAAGACAACAATTTTTGTTGTTGAAATAAGTAATACGTCGCCATTTTGATTTAAGGCTTGTGTAACGTAACTTACAATACCACGATCCAATTTTGTTTTGGATGGTGTGATCGCTGAAATTTCAGCTTCAACATGTATTTTATCACCCGGTCGAGTAGGGCGTGGCCACCGTAAACTTGATTCCGAACCGATTAAGCCACCGTGAATCGGCATACATTCTGTCCATAACCGCATAGTAATTGCAGAAGTATGCCAACCACTAGCAGCGATCCCCTGAAAAATTGGATCGTGCTTAGCTTGCTCTTCATCTATATGGAAGGGTTGAGGGTCATATGAGCTTGCGAATTTTTTGATTTCATCTAAGGTAATTTCATATTCACGGCTAATGAAGCGATCACCAATTTTCAAATCTTCTAAATAAAGCATTAATCTTGACCCTGTAATACTTTTTGCTCAATTAAGAAACCGCCTGTTTGTCGCTTCCATAATTGTGCGTATATACCATCCTGCGCAATTAACTCTTCATGAGTTCCTTGTTCAGCAATTCGACCTTCATCAAGAACGATTAAACGGTCCATTTGTGCAATAGTAGATAAACGGTGAGCAATTGCAATAACGGTTTTATCAACCATCAGGTCATTTAAACTTGCCTGGATTGCTGCTTCAACTTCTGAATCTAATGCACTGGTTGCTTCATCTAAAATGAGAATAGGAGCATCTTTTAAGAATACTCGTGCAATAGCGATACGCTGTCTTTGACCACCAGAAAGTTTGACACCACGTTCACCTACCTGAGCGTTATAACCATTACGTCCTTTTAAATCAACTAATTGCGGAATAAATTCAGCAGCTTTGGCTTTATTTACAGCATTTTCCATATCTGCATCAGACGCATCTGGACGACCATACTTAATATTTTCTGCAACTGAGCGATGTAATAAAGAGGTATCTTGAGTAACTAAAGCAATATTAGCTCTTAGACTATCTTGAGTTACATCTTCAATATTTTGTCCATCAATTAAAATTGCACCTTGTTTAAGATGGTAAAAATGTAAAAGTAACTGAATTAACGTCGACTTTCCTGCGCCGGAACGTCCAACAATACCTATTTTTTCGCCTGCTTTAATATGTAAGTTGAAGTGATCAATTACATTTTTATTGTTATAAGCAAAGCTTACATCTTTAAATACAATCTCGCCTTTGGTGACGTTCAGTGATTTTGCGTCCGGTTTATCTTGAATATTGATTTTTTTACCTAATGTTTGCATACCATCTTGAATGGTGCCGACATTTTCAAATAAGGCTGACATATGCCACATCATGAATTCAGCCATACTATTAAGTTTTAAAATCATTGCAGTCGTTGCCGCGATAACACCTAATGCCGCTAAACCTTGAGTCCATAACCAAACAGAGGTACCAATTACACCTACAAACAAAACAGCGGACAACATATTAATGCTGACTTCAAAGAGGGTACCTAAACGCATTTGAGCATAGACTGTAGTCATAAACTCTTTCATTGATGCTTTTGCGTATTGGCTTTCACGACCAGCATGAGCAAATAATTTTACAGTTTGAATATTAGTGTACGCATCTGTTACGCGGCCAGTCATGATTGCTCTAGCATCGGCTTGTTGCTGAGAAACTTTACTTAAGCGAGGGATAAAGAACCAGGCGCTTAATAAAAATAGACTCAACCAAACTAAAAGAGGAATAAGCAAGATCGGCGAAATTGCGCCCAGAACAATACTGACCGTAATAAAGTAAATGCTGACATAAGCCAACATGTCACCCAAGATAATCCAGAACTCACGGATTGCTAATGCTGTTTGCATAACCTTGGCAGAAAGTCGGCCTGCAAAGTCATTATGGAAAAAGTCCAAACTCTGTTTCAATAAAAGATTATGGAAACGCCAACGCAAACGCATTGGAAAAGTACTATATAAAATCTGATGTTTGATAATAGATTGTATATTTACAAAAAAGATATTAGTAAATAAAACAGCAATCAAAATGAGTAGATCAGTAGCATGCTGATTTAAAAAGCTTTCGGGATGACTTTTACTTAACCAATCTACGAGTTGCCCAATCTTTGAAAAAAGTAAGGCTTCAAAACTTGCAGCACCTGCTGTAAAAAGAATAAGTAAAAATAAATAAGGGCGCACGCCTTCCGTAGCTTGCCAAACAAATGGGAAAAAACGAGTCGGTAAAGGTTCATCCAAACCTTTAGTTGGGTAGGGATCTACAAGTTTTTCAAACCACTTCAGCATGAATTACTACCTTTAAGACAAAAGCCACTTCATTAAATCTTTGCAATTTAATTTGCAAAAAGTCAGTTAGATCAATATCACTTAGGGTTTCGATCTTGTGAGTATGTGCAAATACACATGAACTGATTATGTTATACGTCTTTAATTGATAGATGACGCAAATATTGGAGACCTGAAGAAATCTTCAAGAACGTCGCGAGGACTAAAATATTATTCATTATATCGAGATTAATAGATAAAGGGTGAACGAATTTATTCTTTAGGTATTTTTTCTTCGTATTTTGAACATTTGTTAAATTGCTAGTGTCATACATAGAACTGAAAAAGGCCTTTAGATTAGTATCATAAAGGCCAAATTATGGTATTACCACATTAAGTCATCTGGAATAACATATGCTGCATATGGATCTTCTTCATCGGTAGCTTGTTCATTTTTCTCAGCATTATTAATTAAAATGAAACCCTGCATTTTTTGATCAATTTTTTCAGCTAACGCTTTCGGAAGATAGGCGTATTGATCTTGATCTTTAGCAATGACTAAACTGCCAGCAACAAGTGCGTTATAAACTTGCTGAGATAGATAAACTTTTTTGATTTTATTTTCATCAATAAATTGATAAGCCACATCGCCAGCAAAATCAGTAATTTTATGTTGCTTAATCATCTGAATGATTGATGCTTTAAGTGCTTTTTCTTCAAGCTGTTTCTGTTTTTCTAAATTTAAAGCCTGATCTTTAGCTAATTTTTCTTGTTGAGCTTTTTCAATATTCGCTTTGATTTCAGCCTCATCACTGAGTCCAAGACGTTGTTCGTGATGAGCTTGTTTAGTTAATTTTTTTGCTTTTTTATTATCAACTAAACCAGCTTTGAGTAGCTGTGCTTGTAAGGCATTTTTAACCATGTCTTAATCCTTATGTGAAGTTGAAGTGCTATAAAAATAAACTACCCAGTAAGAGATACTTAAGGTTAAGCTTAAAATTGCCGGCAATAAAAATGATTGTAGTTTCAAATATGGATGTACTACAGCGGCAAGAATCCCACCCAGTAGAAAGCCAGCAAAAATAAGTAAATGTAAAACAATACGTCGTTTTTCTACAATTAAGCCTCTGGCTTTATATCCAAGCGCTAAACCAATATCTGTCAATACACCGGATAGATGGGTGGTGCGGATGATCGTTCCTTTATAGTGGCTTACCATCGCATTTTGTAAACCCATTGCTGTACATGCCCATAATAATCCATAGCGCGGAAAATAAGGAAGTAATAGCCAGCAAAGAAAAATAAAGAAGGCTACAAGGCTCAAAGGTAAACCGTAACGACGATCTAGTCGAAAATGACTGCTGCCTAAAATAAAACCACTATAAAATGAACCGCAAACATAACAAATAATCACCAGAAGCAAAAAAATAATATGCTCTGGTTGCCACTCTACCAAACTCATCGCTAGCATACTAACGTTGCCAGTCATATGTGAAATCGATTGATGTAAAAGGGTAATTAACCCTAATACATTAATCATTCCAGCATTAAATGCCAGTAAAAAGGCTCCAAGTTGGAACCAGTTTGGTAGGCGCTGAAGTGGCATTTCGTTTATGAAGTTTGCTTAGAGCGAATATCTACAGCTGCGGTAAATAAAACATCTGTAGAAGAGTTAAGCGCTGTTTCTGTAGAGTCTTGCAATACGCTAATAATCATGCCAATAGCCACAACTTGCATAGCAATTTCTGTTGAAATTCCAAATAAACTACAAGCTACCGGAATCAGAAGTAAAGAACCACCTGCAACACCAGAAGCACCACAAGCCGAAACAGTTGCAACAACTGATAGGATAAGCATTGTTGCAAAATCAACATGAATTCCAAGTGTATGTACAGTTGCGAGTGTTAGGACGGTAATCGTCACTGCTGCGCCTGCCATATTTACTGTTGCGCCTAAAGGAATAGACACACTTGCTGTAGATGGATTAACTCCTAAGCGCTCTGCCAAATCTAAGTTAACTGGAATATTGGCTGCTGAGCTACGTGTAAAGAATGCAGTAATTCCACTTTCTTTTAGACACTTAAATACGAGAGGGTAAGGGTTTCCGCGTATAGTAAGGGCAACAAGAAGAGGATTAATAACTAAAGCAACAAAGAACATAGTTCCTAATAGCACTACTAATAATTGTGCGTAGCTCTCAAGTGTTGCAAGACCAGCATCAGCAAATGTTACGGCAACTAACCCGAAAATACCAACAGGAGCAAAAGCAATTACTTTATGGATAATAGCACTTACAGCATGTGAAATATCCTGCATCACTTGTTTTGTCGTGTCTGAACTGTGGCGCATAGCTAAACCTAGGCCAATTGCCCAAGCTAAAATACCAATAAAGTTAGCTTCACTAATTGCTTGAACAGGGTTTGCAATAAAGCTTAAAAGCAAATTTTTTAATATATCTGCGAGACTACCAGGCGCTTGTAAATCATTATGTGAAATTGTATTGAGGAATAACGTGCTTGGAAAAGAAAGGCTAACAATCACAGCTGTGAAAGCAGCAAGCAACATACCGACCACATATAAAATCATAATAGGCCGTAAGTTCGCACTATGACCTACTTGAAAGTTGGCAATAGAGGAAAGCACCAATACAAAGACTAAAATAGGAGCAACCGATTTTAAGGCTTTAATGAAAAGCTCACCAAATAAACTTAAGTAAGGCGTAACGTTTGGAAATAGTAATGCAACGCCTATCCCTAGAATAATGGCGATAATAATCTTAGTGACTAAGCTTAATCGAGAAAAGAATGCAAGCATATAAAGGCCTTATTAACCTAATCATGGCTAAAGGTTGAACAAGCGAAGTATTTTATACTTAAGTGATGTGAATCTTAAGCTTTTTTATAATAACAATAAGTTTTTATAGTTGCTGGTAATATTAAACTGTTGTTTTTATTATTTTTAATTTTAAATCTTAATTTTTTTACTTAGTGGTTTTGTTTGTTAATTGCTCATTAAAAAAACTTGTGATATCAAAAAGCTGTGAAACTCCTAAACTGCTTAAAGAAGAATAGACTGAAAAGATTTATCGTGGTTACGATTTGGGAAAAGCTACGCGAATTTTCAAAACTTTGTGCTTCGACTAAACTCTAAGCTTTCAAGCTGAAAAATCGCATATTTCAGGAAATTACTACTATTATTATAAATTTATAATTTAAAAATATTATTTACTTGCACAGTACAGCTGGTGAAGAGTATTTAAAATTGAATGCATATTGTCATCCTTAATAGAATAAAAAATTTGCTTACCATCACGACGGGTGGATACAACATCACTTTTGCGTAGCATCATAAGTTGTTGTGAAAGAGTAGGCTGGGTAATTTGGGTCTTCTCTTCAATTTGAGAGACATTTAACTCCTCATAAGCTAAGTGACATAAAATTAATAAACGATCTGTATTAGCCAAAGATTTGAGAATTCCAACGACTGAATCAGCCGCATTTTTCATTTCTTCAATTTGGAGTCCATCTTTCATACTTTATACCTATATCAATATAGCGGGCATAGTATAGATTGATCTTACGAAAATGAATGTAGCAAAACTAATCAATCCAATTGTTTTTGTTGAAAAGCAATATAAGTGGAATTGATAAATAAGCAGTCTTTCTAATTAAAAACAACTGTTTGTAGTTATTTTGTGTCTAAAGTGTTGCGTTGTGTTATAAGTGTAATTGTTAAGTATAATTGAATTGAAGTCAACCTAAAATAATTCCAATTCAGTTCCAATAAATAGTTAAATCTAATTTATCTTTAAGCAAATGATAAAAAATGATTGAGTTTTTATTTTTTAAATATATAATCTGTTTTGTACAGACAGGTCTGTATATTTTGGTTTAGTAAGGTCGAAAAAAACGTCTAAATTTGAACCAAAATGACTTTCAGACGCAGCGTGATACATAAGAAGAATCATTAAATATAAGAAGAAGAATATCACGCTTTATTTTTATGCAGCTCTTTCAAAGTCGATTAACTTTTCTACTCGAGTCCAGTAATCATTAATCTTTATTGAACCATGTTCAACTTGGGCTTGTATGGTCATGCCTTCCAAGATATTAACTAATAACAAGGATAGGGGAACTGGTTCTTTTACCTCATACTGGTTAAGCAAGTTTTGCATGAGTTGAGTTAACCAAGCTTTATATAAAGTTGCTGGTTGATGCGTTGAAGGATATTGTTTTAAAACTTCTTCCAAAGCCTTTTGAAACATACAGCCATTAAAATCTTCACTATTAAACCAGTCGGAATACCATAAAAAAACTGCTTTAATTCTTGCAAGAGGGTCTAACTCATCATGTTTTGATAAGGCTGCGGTAAGAGAGTTTTGTAAAAGCGTATTACGTAGAAGTAGACACTCTTCAATTAATTTTTCTTTTGATGGGAAATGCTTATAAAAAGTCATTTTTGCAACGCCAGATTCATTAATGATGCGATCTACACCTATAGAATTATAGCTATACGAGTTAAAAAGTCTTAATGCGGTGTTAATAATGTCATCTTTTTTCGACATATTTTAGCCTCTCATAAATGAATTGCTATTAGCTTGAACGGTGATCTTTATCAATGAGAATCTAGATGGCTTAATTTTACAAGGTATTGTTTGTTATTGATAGAAAAAAGATATTATTTTTTAAACGCTGAAGTTTTACTTTTTAAGGAAAGAGTAAATAATTTCTAGAATATATTTTTAAATAATTTGGCTTTCGAAATTTCTAAATTACATTTCAAACTTCTTGAAGTTAATCATTTTTTAACATAAGTTTATTTAAAATTTTAAAGCAATATTGACTAGAATCTATTTAAAAAAAATGGACTTTTCATTTCCATAAAAAGTCCATTTTCGTAAAGCTTATTATTCTGAAGGTGGTAATAACATCAGAATAGATTCATTGAGTAAGTAAGCAACATTCTCTAGAACTTCAAGATCATTAAACTCGCTATTGAAAGCTAGACTTTCTCCATTAGCAATAGCTTTTAATTTTGGTGCAAAATTTTCAGCTATACATAATGCTTCGCCATTTCCCCAAAAGTTTAATGCCTCATCTTTTTCCGTATAGAGCAAGCGGGAGGCTGGCTCTAATAGAACTTCATAACCCTCGTATAAAATCTCTTTAAGATCATTAGCTTCGATTTCATCAGGTTCAGGAATGTTATCTGGATATTTAGGTTCACTCATGTAAGACATGATTGCTGCATCAAGCGCTGAGGAATCTTGTAACTGTGCTAAAACTAAGTCTTTGAGGTAGCTCAGTTCAGTTGCATTCATTTCGCCAATTTGGCTCATTTGTTTGCGTGCGATATCTATAACAGGATTTTGCAATAAAGTATTAGCTGAAAACTGATCACTAATACGCTCCATCATTCCTGCAACGTTTGGCATGCGAAAGCCAAAAGAGAAAGTTAAACAATCATCTTCAGCAACGCCATAATGTGCCATTCCGGGTGGAACATAGAGTAAATCGCCTGGTGCTAAAACCTCATCAAATTGCACGTCTATTTCTGGTAGAAGTTTTAAAGGTTGATTTGGCACAAATGCAGTATTTACATCACACATTTGCCCTAACTGCCAGCGACGGTGTCCGTGACCTTGAACTAGAAACACATCATAAAAATCAAAATGTTTTCCAACTGAACCACCTTTGGGAGCATATGACACCATAATATCGTCACGGCGCCATTGAGGAATAAAAGGAAATTTTTTCCAAAGTTCAGAAAGATCGAAAGAGTAGTGATCTACTGCCTGTACTAACAGAGTCCATAATTTGGGTAGCTTTTGAAAGTCACCTTTGGTTAAAGGTGAAGACTTTACGTGCCATTCATTTGGATTTCTATCTTTTTGGCGAATGAGTCGGGCACTTGCATGTTCTTCTAAAGCAAGTTCTTGCACATCTTGGGGCTCTAAAAGACCTACAATCTCTGGCAATCCGTTACGTACCAACAAAGGTTTTTTTTGCCAATATTCTGCTAAGAATTGTTCGGCAGTAATACCGCCTAAAACTGTTAAAGGTTCTGTCATGGAAATAACCTATTTATAAAACATTTAAAATTAAGGAATTTGTAGCTCAAGCTGCCTTAAAATATGGCAAAGTTGAATCATAGGAAGCCCCATAAGTGTTGTCTGGTCTTGGCCTATCATTTTTTCAAACAAGCTAATTCCCAAACTTTCACACTTAAAGCTACCTGCGCAATGTAGTGGCTGATCTAATAAAACGTATCGTTCAATTTCAGCTTGATTCAGGTTTCGAAATTTAACTTGATAATGTTCAACCAGCGTTTGTTCAAAGTTTCTATCAAGCCATTGCACGCTAAGAGCTGTACTAAAGAAAACAGTTCGACCAGAATTATTGGCTAGTTGTACTTTAGCATTTTCGATAGACAGTGGTTTGCCAATAAAGTCATGCGGAGCATGTTCTCGCCAAGCAACTTGATCTGAACCAATAACAATCGCATTAGGATTTTGTGCAGCAATCACTTGGGCTTTTGTGAAAGCGAGCCTTTTCGCAAGTTCATCGGCATGGGTTTCACCACGAGGATTTTCATCAATATCCGGACTTACACAGATATAATTAATTCCAAGACGATTCATTAAGTCTTTGCGAGTTTGACTACTGGATGCCAAAATAATTTGTGGCTGTACCATTACACTGCAAATTCCATTAAAACATCTAAGGGTACATAGCTTAATACAGCTTGATGACATGCATGTATTTTAATAGGAGGGGCTTCACCAGCTTGATAAGCCTCTACCCAGCGCGTTACACAGATACACCAGAAATCACCTGGTTTTAGACCTGGGAAACCTACTTCTGGTAAAGGCGTGATGAGATCATTGCCAATTTTTTGAGAAAAATTTAAGAAATCAGAGGTCATTTGTGCACAGACTGTGTGTTGACCAAGGTCTGTTACTGCAGTGTGGCAAAAACCATTTCTAAAATAGCCTGTAATAGGGTCAAAGCAACAACTTGCTAAAGGTTCCCCTAAAACATTTAAGCGATTGATTTGCGGATCTGGATGAATAGACATAATGGGTGAAATATCAAATAACTACCTCTATCATAATCAAAACTGGGGCTTTCTACAGCTTTTATGCAAAAAAACTAACCTTTTTTGATGTAATCATTTAAAATTGGCGCGTTTTTAAAATCATAAAGAGAGCTTTACATGAATTTTCAGCGTATGACTGACCTAAACTTAACAGGCAAACGTGTCCTTATTCGTGAAGATTTAAACGTTCCTGTCAAAAATGGTGTGATTACTAGCGATGCTCGCTTACGTGCAGCATTACCAACGATTAAAGCTGCTTTAGATAAAGGCGCAGCAGTGATGGTATTTTCACATCTAGGTCGTCCTGTTGAAGGTGAACCAAAGCCAGAACAATCACTTGCACCAGTTGCTGCTTATTTAACAGAAGTATTGGGCCAAGAAGTTAAATTATTAACAGATTATCTTGATGGTGTTGAAGTTGAAGCTGGTCAAGTCGTATTGCTTGAGAATGTACGCTTTAACCATGGCGAAAAGAAAAATAATCCAGAACTTGCTCAAAAGTATGCTGCATTATGTGACGTATTTGTTATGGATGCATTTGGTACTGCTCATCGTGCAGAAGCATCTACGGAAGGTGTAGCTCGTTTCGCTCCGGTAGCAGCAGCTGGTCCTTTGTTGGCTGCTGAATTAGATGCGTTAGGCCGTGCAATGCAAACTCCTGAAAAACCAATGGTTGCAATTGTTGCTGGTTCTAAAGTTTCGACTAAGCTTGATGTTTTAAACTCACTTTCTAGTATCTGTGATCAACTGATCGTTGGTGGTGGCATTGCAAATACATTCTTGGCAGCTGCTGGTTTTAACGTTGGTAAATCATTATATGAAGCTGACTTGGTTGAAACTGCAAAACAAATTGCTGCTAAAGTAAGCGTTCCGCTTCCTACAGATGTTGTGGTTGCTGATGCATCACAAATTAATTTTGAAGATTTCTTAGGTTCTTTAGCAGCAGCTCAAGCTGTTGTGAAGAAAGTAGAAGATGTGACTGCAAATGACATGATTTTAGACGTGGGTCCTGAAACTGCTAAAGCATTTGCTAATATTTTAACAACATCAAAAACGATTCTTTGGAACGGCCCAGTGGGTGTATTTGAAGTAGATCAATTTGGTGAGGGTACAAAAGCACTTTCCCTTGCGGTTGCACAATCTGAAGGATTCTCTATTGCTGGTGGTGGTGATACATTGGCAGCGATTGATAAATATAATGTAGCTGAGCAAATTGGTTATATTTCTACAGGTGGTGGTGCGTTCCTTGAGTTTGTTGAAGGAAAAACATTGCCAGCAGTGGCTGTTCTACTTGAACGTGCTTAATACTGTTATATAAAAATAAGAAGGGATTGGGTGACCAATCCCTTTTTCATTGATAAGTCATTAAATTGTCATATATCTGCAATAAAATAATGAGTATTAAATCACCAACTGTGGACAATAGTGATGAATTTAAAGCTTACATTTGCTGCTGTGTTAATTGTACCGATGATGTTGACTGCTTGTGCTAAGAAAGATGAAGCCTCTCAAGCTGGACAAGAATCGGCAGCTTCTACTGCTGTTTCTGAAAAAGTAACGCCTGAGCAACAAGCAGCAATTGATGCGATTGATAAGCCGGTGCTAGATGAAAAGAATACAGATGTAGCTGAAGGGAGTGCGCCCAGTGAGGCTGCTGCTTCAGAAACACATTAATTTGTTGTTTTTTGTTAAAAAATCCCTGCAAATGCGGGGATTTTTTTTGAAATACTGTGATTTGTTGCTGAATTGAAATAAATGACAGGGTAGAATAAGCCGCACTACCTGGGAGGATATTATGGCACTCATTTCAATGCGCCAGCTCTTGGATCACGCTGCTGAACATAACTACGGCGTACCAGCATTTAACGTAAATAACTTAGAACAAATGCGTGCAATTATGCTTGCCGCAGATGCAACCAATTCACCAGTAATTGTTCAAGCATCAGCTGGAGCTCGCAAATATGCAGGCGCTCCATTCTTACGCCATCTTATTTTGGCTGCAATTGAAGAATGGCCGCATATTCCAGTGGTAATGCATCAAGACCATGGAACAAGCCCAGAAATTTGTCAGCGTTCAATTCAGCTTGGCTTTAGCTCAGTGATGATGGACGGTTCATTAGGTACAGATGGTAAAACACCTACATCGTACGAATACAACGTTGATGTAACTCGTAATGTTGTTGCTTTAGCACACGCTTGCGGTGTTTCTGTTGAAGGTGAAATTGGCTGTTTAGGTAGCCTTGAAACTGGTATGGCTGGCGAAGAAGATGGTGTTGGTGCTGAAGGTGTACTTGATCACTCACAACTTCTTACTTCTGTTGAAGAAGCGACTCAGTTTGTTGCCGATACTAATGTAGATGCATTGGCGATTGCTGTGGGTACTTCACATGGTGCTTACAAATTCACTCGTCCACCTACAGGCGATATCTTGGCGATTGACCGTATTAAAGAAATTCATGCGGCATTACCAAATACTCATCTTGTTATGCATGGTTCAAGTTCTGTGCCACAAGAATGGTTGAAAGTAATCAATGAGTTCGGTGGTGATATTAAAGAGACTTATGGCGTACCTGTTGAACAGCTTGTAGAAGCAATTAAACATGGTGTTCGTAAGATTAATATCGATACAGACTTACGTTTAGCATCTACTGGTGCAATTCGTCAGTTTATGGCTGAAAACCCAGCTGAGTTCGATCCACGTAAATACTTTGCTAAAACTGTAGATTCAATGAAGCAAATTTGTATTGATCGTTATGAAGCATTTGGTACGGCTGGAAATGCTGACAAGATTCGTCCAATTTCTTTAGAGAAAATGGTTGATCGTTATAAATAATTCCCATTAGGGTCTAATTTATAGAAACCGGTTATTTATATAACCGGTTTTTTTATTGGGTAAATTTCATTCATAAAAAAACCTGTGATAAACACAGGTTTTTTTATGACAAGAGAAGAACTTACTTTTGTAAATTCTTTTTATCTAGACTTGGATCTTTGATTTCTACATACGCATTTGCACGTACTTCACGTAACCAGCTATCAATTTCGGTGTTAAATTGACGTTCACCTAAAATCTGACGTGCCATACGCACTTGATATTCATGAGTCATATCTTTTTCGCGTTTGTCTGTCACTTGTAAGATATGCCAACCAAATTGAGTTTGGAATGGTTCACTAATCTGACCTACAGAAATCTCCTGCATTTTTTTATCAAATTCAGGCACCATCATTCCAGGTGTTACCCAGCCTAAACTTCCGCCATCACGTGCGGAGCCTGTATCATTTGAATAGGTTGCAGCTAAGGTTGCAAAATCCTCACCAGCTTTTAAGCGTTTATAGATGTTATCAATAATTTGCTTGGCATTCTCAGGACTCACTACTTCAGATGGTTGAATAAGAATGTGGCGAGTTTGAAATTGAGGTACTAAAGCTTTTTGCTCATTTTGTTTACGTTCAAGAAGCTTTAAAACATGCACACCATCACGTACCGATACTAAGTCAGTTGTTTGACCATCTTGTAATGGAGTAATGCGGGCAGCAAGTTCAGCAGGAATATCAGACAGTGGACGGAAACCCATATCAGCACCTTCAACTTTTACATTTGTGGTTGAAAGTTTCTTTAATGCATTTATGTCATTACTTTGTGCAAGCTTTGAACGCACTTCTTGAGCTACAGATTGAACTTCCTGTGCATTATCACCAGAAATACGCATATGAATCACATGTGCTTGGTTGCCTAACGCAGCTTGTCCCTGAGGGGATTTTAAGAAGTTCTCTACATCTTGATCACTGATTTTAATACGAGACATGACTTGTTGTTGACGTAAACGGCTAATCGCTAGATCTTCAGCGATTCGACTACGTAAACTTTCATAAGTCCCTGGAGCCATAGCGTCTAGTTTTTGCTGGAAAGCTTCTAAACTTTTAGACCCAGATTGACTAGCTACTTTGAGTACAGCTTCATTTAAGCTCTTTTCATCAGGTTTGATGCCATATTTTTTAACTTGCTCAAGCTGTGCTTGACGCAAAATTAATTGATCCAATACCTGAAACTGTAAATATTGCTGAGGTGGAACTTCTTTTTTTTGTGCTTGCAGTTCATGAGCTGCTTCAGCCATACCTTGTTGAAGATCGCTTTTTAAAATTACGCTATTGTCCACAATTGCCACAACTTCATCAGCGGGTTGGGCAAAACTATGCATTGATGAAGAGATTAGGGCAGCAAGTGTAGTTGCTTTAAAAAACTGTTTAAGATGCTTTGTCTTCATTAACGTTGTGTCCAAGATTGATTAATTTTGTTAAAACCTAAAACGCGATTTTCAAGTAAAGACGCGAGTTTATTGTTTAAACCACCTAAACCTTTTAGTGTAACTTCAGCCATGATCGCGCGCTTTTCACTAACATCTGGAGATTTTGGATCGTCTAGATCGTTATAATACGAGCGGCCGTAGACAGAAATACCCCAGCAACATGACTCATAGTTAACTCCTAGTAAGAGTTCACGAGCAACATCATTGTCCATGTCATATTGTACGTGGCCCATAATACGCCAATTGTCTTTAATTGGTTGTATAAAGGATGCAACAACTTGGTCGTAAGTATCTTGACGGCCAGGAATGTCTTTACGATAGAAATAGCCTAAGTTGTATAGATTTCCTTTGTCACCAGTATAGTAAAGTTGGAAATCACGTTGAGCGTTGTCGCCATTCGACATCCATGCTGAGTTAGCCGCAATAGTGAAGTTTTGATTAAGTTGGCTAGATAGGCTAACAACAGGGCCAGTATTACGCTCGGTGTCAAATTCATCTTGCTGTTTTAAAGTGACACGGCGATCTTCGAAATAATAACTTTGACCAACACTTGCACGTAAACGCTCTAAACCTACTGTATCGAAGAGGCTGTAACTTACACCTAATGATAAGAAGTTATTGTCTTCAAGGCGGTCATGTCCATAAAAACGGTATGGATTAAATAACTGATCATAACTAATTGACGCACTTGTCGAATCAAAGTTAGGGTAGCCATCCTGATTTTTGTATGGCGCATATGCGTAGAAAGCACGTGGTGTAAGTGTTTGTAAGTACTTACCATCACGCTCAAAATTCAGTCCAGTATCCAAAGTAAATTGTGGCACAATGACTGATTTATTTTCAGAACCGCCATCTAAACCTTGAGATGCGATACTGTCCTTATCATAAAACGTTTGAATAGAACGTACTGAAACTTCAGGAATCACAAAAGCTGCTGGTGTACGGTAGTTATAACGTGTTGCGAACTGGTTATAAATACGTGTACCACTACTTTCTTGAGCAGAGCCATCATTAATCGATTTCTTAAAGTAAGCGGTATCGTTGTTAAATTCGTATTGTAAGCCTAATGGATTGCCAGTGACGTAATTTAATAAGAATTGCGGCAATCGTGCATAAGGTTTATCTGCATCTGCAACTTCTGGGTCAAGCGTCTGGAAATCTTCGACTTTAAGCTGTGCTTTTAAACCCGGAATACCATGTTGATAGTTAAGTTCCCATGCTCTACGTAAGTTAAGATCTGTTTTAGAGTTAGGGCTACTATCTAAGTCAGAGAAATAATCTTTATCTGATGCATAGTTATATTCAAGGTTGGTAGACCACTGATCGTTAATTTCCCAGTTATGTAAAAAATGGAAATCTTTACGATCTTTATCGTCATAACCTTTGTCAGATGGCAAGATGCCACCCCACATTTCACCCGCGCCAAAGCCGTCGGTTAAATAACGGAAGTCACCTTTTAACATTGCACCACGATCTGCTAAATAACGTGGAGTAAGTGTCAGATCATAGTTAGGGGCAAGGTTTAAATAGACCGGAACAGAAAGTTCAACACCACCATCGTTTGAGAAACCAAACTGTGGGTTGAGAATACCGGTAGTACGGCGGTCGTCAATTGGGAAGTTAAAGTAGGGAACAGCTAGAACCGGAACATCTTTAACATATAGTTTTGTCCCGCGAGTTACACCGCGTCCAGTTTCCTGATTTAACTCAATTTTATTTGCTTGGATTTTCCAGCCCGGTTTTTGGCCGGGTGGGCATGTTGTATAGGTTGCATCATTAAGAACCATAACATTTGGTGAGGTTCTTTCGATTTTTCCTGCATGACCATGGGCGTGTTGTTGCTCAGAAATATAAAAACTATTATCTAAATTCCCGGTTTGGGTTTTTAGGTTGTAATTAATTTCATCACTCTGTGAAAGTAACCCGCCTTGAGCTAACTGTACTCGACCTTGTGCATGTGCAAAGGTTTGGGTTTTATCAATCGTTACCTTGTCAGCGCGAACGGTGCGTCCTTCCTGATCAATAACGACATCACCTTCTAAAACAGAATCACCCGCTGGATTGTAATGTCCGTAGTTAGCCGTAACGACAGAAGTCGCTTTGTCGGCATCTAAAGCTTTTGTCTCAGGGTTAATCGGTGTAACCCATGTACCTTGGCAAAATGCCGAGCTTAAATATTTATTGCCACGAAGCTGAGCTTCAGGTGCAGATTTATCAACATAGTATTGCTGAAAAAACTCTTGGCCTGGGTAAGCTTCCTTGATGCTCGCTTTAAGTTGATTATTGTCTATATTGGAGACAACATCAGTTGACTCAGCATAACTTGATTGTATGGAGCCACATAAGAGCGTAAAAATAGCTGTCGCTAAAGGATTAAATTTAAACTGATGCTTCATTG
This sequence comes from Acinetobacter pittii, assembly GCF_034067285.1. NCBI lineage: Bacteria > Pseudomonadati > Pseudomonadota > Gammaproteobacteria > Moraxellales > Moraxellaceae > Acinetobacter > Acinetobacter pittii. The sequence goes on along the minus strand of NZ_CP139286.1, from coordinate 1,973,224 downwards.
TCTCATTAACCAAGTATGCTAATTCACAATTAATTATTGTCGCATCATAGAGAAAAAGTTTATAAGTGGCTACACTTAACCCTTCAAAAATCTCAGCTTGTTTTAGATTTTATTGCAAATGAATACACAACGTGAACAATTGATATATACATGGCTTACATCTGTTCTGGAAAATGATCAATTTAAGATCGCTTTTTTAGCAGGTGATGCAAGCTTCCGCCGTTATGCGCGTATCGAGTTACAAAATAAAACTTATATGCTCATGGACGCCCCTCCAGAAAAAGAAGACTGTGTTCCGTTTGTGACCATTGACGAATTTTTTGCAGGTCATGGTGTGCGTGTACCTCAGATCATCGCAAAAGATTTGACTCAAGGTTTTCTGTTATTGGAAGACTTTGGTGATGTACTTTTATCGACACTATTAACTGACGAAACAGTTGATAAATATTATGAACAAAGTTTCAAGCAGCTTATTCAGTTGCAGTCTATAGATGGTGCTAGTCAGTTCCCAGCGTATTCCTACGAAAAATTAATGTCGGAAATGCAGCTACTCACAGATTGGATGCTGCCATCGCTTGCTATTGAGCCGACTGTTGAGCATAAAAAAACGATTGATGATGCGTTTGATTTCTTAGCTCGTGCCGCGTTAGCCCAACCGCAAGTGATCGTACATCGAGATTTTCATAGCCGTAATTTGATGAAAATTACCAATGAGCAAGAGTTGGGGGTCATCGACTTTCAGGATGCTGTTATTGGTGCTGATACATATGACTTAATTTCGATTACTCGTGATGCATATGTTCAATGGAATGCTGAACGTGTTTATCAATGGTTTAAAGTGTTTTATGACCTATTACCAGAGTCGACTAAACAAAACCGCAGTTTTGATCAATTTAAACGTGATGCAGATTTAATGGCTATTCAACGCCATATTAAAATTTTAGGCATCTTCGTTCGTTTATTTGAACGTGATGGTAAGTCTGGTTATTTGAAGGATTTGCCACGTGTCATGTGGTATTTACTTGAAGAAAGTCGTGGTTACGCTGAACTTGAAGAGTTTATGGTGTTTATGAATAACATAGTGATGCCTAAATTTATCGAGAAATATGGTAGCTATGAGGTAGCAGCATAATGAAAGCAATGATTCTTGCTGCTGGCTTGGGCAATCGTATGCGTCCTTTGACTTTACATACGCCTAAGCCTTTACTTGAAGTAGGTGGTAAACCATTAATCGTATGGCATATTGAAAAGTTACAAAAAATTGGTGTAACTGAAATCGTTATTAATACTGCATGGTTAGGTGAAAAACTTGCTTCAACATTGGGTGATGGTTCTCAATTTGGGGTCAAAATTTTATGGTCTCATGAAGGTGAAGGCCTAGAGACGGCTGGCGGAATTATCAATGCATTACCTCTTTTAGGAAACGATCCATTTATTTTGGTGAATGGAGATGTTTGGACTACGATGGATTTTGCTCCTCTTTTAAATGTTCAATTAGGTGATAAATTAGGCCATTTAGTATTGGTTGATAATCCTCCTCAGCATTTGAAAGGTGATTTTGTTCTGTCTAATGGTTTAGCTTATACCTTTGAGCAAGAACAAAATGGAGCTGCTTTTACCTATAGTGGTATTGCAATTCTTTCTCCAGACATGTTCTTAGGGCTCGAAAATGGTAAGCGTCCACTTGCGCCTTTGTTAAAACAAGCCATGTTGGAACATCGGATTAGTGCTGAGAAAATGCATGCAAATTGGGTTGATGTGGGAACGCCTGAGCGTTTAAATCAACTAGATCAGCAAATTAAGCAGGGCTTATACGATTAACTGAATAATCGCTAAGCGGTAAATACTGTGCCGATTTATAGAAATCGGTATACTTTGGCAAATTTTTTTGAGATGACTTGCAGCTATGCATCCTTTTTTCCAAGAATTAAAGCAAGGTAGTCAGGCATTAGGCCTGAACTTAAGCGACGAAGCATTGACGCTCTTGTTGAAGTATCAGGATGCATTAGTGCTTTGGAACAAAGCATATAATCTGACAGCAATTCGCGATCCGAAAGAAATGTTAGTGAAGCATTTGTTGGATAGCTTAAGTATTTTGAAAGATTTGCCAGAAGGTCGATTACTCGATGTTGGTACTGGTGGTGGTATGCCAGGCATGATCATTGCATTATGTCAGCCAGAACGTAACTGTGTGCTACTTGACTCAAATGGTAAAAAAATCCGTTTTTTGAAACAATTTATTGCTGATCTTAAATTGAGCAATGTTGTGGCAGTACAAACACGTGTTGAGAACCAAGATACAATTGATGAGCTTGGACAGTTTGATGTCATCACAAGCCGTGCTTTTGCTTCTTTAACGGATTTTGTAGATGCAGCTCAGCCATACTTACATCAGGGCAGTATTATTGCAGCAATGAAAGGAGTTGTGCCGGTTGAGGAAATTGAGCAGCTTAAGCCAGACTTTTCATGTAAAGTGATTGAGCTGAATGTACCAAGACTTGATGAACAACGTCATTTACTTTTACTTCAACGTATTTAAATAAAAAGTATTAGGGTTACCATGGCTCAAATTATTGCGATTGCAAACCAAAAGGGTGGTGTTGGTAAAACAACGACTGCAGTAAATCTTGCAGCGTCTCTAGCTGTATTAAAGAAACGTGTATTACTTGTAGATATGGATTCACAGGGTAATGCTACGATGGGGTCCGGTATTCAAAAGAACGATCTTTTGTATTCAATTACGGATGTACTACTTGGTGAAGTGCCAATTGAAACAGCTATTCAAAAAGCTGAAGTTGGATATAAAGTTTTAGGTTCTAATCGTGAGCTTTCAGGTGTTGAACTTGCTATTGCAGAGCAAGAGGGCCGTGAGTTCATTTTAAAAAATGCTTTGAATGAAATTAGAAACTCATTTGATTTTATTATTGTGGATTGTGCTCCAAGCTTGAGTTTAATTACAGTCAATGCTTTAGCGGCTGTAGATAGTGTAATTATTCCAATGCAGTGCGAATATTATGCGCTAGAGGGTTTAGCTGATTTAACCCAGACCATTGATCGAATTCAAAAAGCATTAAATCCTGATTTAGAAATTATTGGTGTATTACGTACAATGTACGATGCACGAAATGCCTTAACACGTGATGTATCTGCAGAGCTAGAACAGTATTTCGGCAAAAAACTTTATGATACTGTTGTTCCACGTAATGTCCGCTTAGCAGAAGCGCCAGCACATGGTTTACCTGTGATCTATTTTGAGAAAAGTTCTAAAGGTGCAGTTGCATACTTAAATCTTGCGGCTGAGATGTTAAAGAAAAGTAAAGTGAAGAAAGGAAGTAAAGTATGAGCATCAAAAAACGCGGATTGGCTAAAGGACGTGGTTTAGATGCATTACTTGGTTCAATTCAAAAAGAAAAATTACAACTTGAAGCACAGGCGCTTGACCACGGACAGTTGAAGCAAATTGATGTAAATTTATTAAAACGTGGTGAATATCAGCCGCGTCGTTTTATTCATGAGCACGATTTACAAGAATTAGCATCTTCTATTGAAAAACATGGAGTGATGCAACCTATTGTCATTCGTCCAGTGGATGATGAAGCACATCCGTACGAAATCATTGCTGGTGAGCGTCGTTGGCGTGCTGCACAACTTGCAGGTTTAACTGAAATTCCTGCAATTGTTCGTGATTTAAATGATCAAGTTGCTATTGCTTTAGCACTCATTGAGAATATTCAACGTCAAGACTTAAACCCGATTGATCAAGCAATAGCTTTACAACGCTTCCATGATGAATTTGGCTTAAGCCACCAAGAAATTGCTGACACGGTAGGAAAAGCACGTACTACAGTAAGTAATTTACTACGTTTGTTAAGTTTGGCGGATGAAATTAAAGACTTCATGCAGCAAGGTCTACTTGATATGGGGCATGCTCGAGCTATCTTGACTTTAAAAGGTAAAGATCAATTAGACGTTGCTAAAATTGTAATTGAAAAAGGTTTATCTGTTCGTCAAACAGAGCAATTGGTGCGTGATAGAAGTGAACCTAAACAGGAGAAGGAAAAAGCACCTGTAGCACCAGATATTGAGCAATTAACGCAAAAATTATCAGAGCGTTTTGGTGCTAATGTAAAAATTGATCACAATCAAAAAGGTAAGGGTAAGCTTGTTATTCATTATCATACCTTAGATGAGTTGGATGGTATTTTAAATATTTGTTTGCCTGATTAATTTGCATTTGGGTCATATATTTCTAATTTTATATTCTTGGGGAAGAAGATATGTGGGAACTTGTGAGAGCGGGTGGCTGGTTAATGCTGCCTTTAATTCTATGCTCGATTTTAACTGTTGCGATCAGTATTGAGCGTTTTGTTCGGTTAAGACGTTCACAAGTTCTACCCAAAGCATTAATTGATGATAGTTCTTTAAGAACTGAAGATATTGTGGAAAATTTGGAACAAAATGTAGAAGTGCAAAACAGCGCATTGGCTCACATTTTAAAAGCAGGTTTTGATCATCGTGAGCATGGTGAGCAATTTGCACGTGCCCAAATGGAAGTGGCAGCTTCTCAAGAAATTTCTTATTTAGAAAAAAATATTAATTTCTTAGGAACTTTGAGTGCAGTGGCACCTTTACTCGGGTTGTTGGGTACGGTAGTTGGGATTATTGAATCATTCCTTGTGATTGATTTTGGATCGGCTGGTAGCCCAAGTTTAATGATTCCAGGTATCTCTAAGGCGCTTATTACCACAGCTGTGGGAATGTTAATTGCGATTCCAGCTTTAATCGCGTATCGCTATTTCCAGAGAGTGGTCCAAGATTATGTGGCTGAACTCGAACAGCAATCGACTTTATTTCATGCCTCATTATTCTATAAACGTTCATCGTCTATAGCAGAACACCGTCGTGTTGGGTAATGGGTGAATAACCAGATGAAATTTAAACGTTCTCAGGTCGAAGACATTCATATCAATTTAACGCCCATGATTGATTGTTTGCTGTTCATTTTGGTTTTTTTATTACTGTCGACTACTTTTAATCAGCCAAGTCGCATCAATTTAACGTTACCAGATGCACAAGGTGTTCCACCAAAACAGTACGATCAGAAAATTGAAGTCGTGGTAGACTCTGCTGGTCATTATGCTGTAAATGGTCAGGCACTTTCGTCTAAAGAGGTTGCTGATCTGAGTACTGCGATTAAGCAAGTTGCTCAAGAGCGCCGTGATTTTATGTTCATCATTGCTGCGGATGCTAAAGCGTCTCATCAGGATGTAATTCGCGTTATGGATGTAGCAGGACAACTCGGTTTTGTTAACATCAATATTAGTACCAAAGTTCCTTCTAGAGGTTTTTCTGAGTGAATCAAGATTTTAAGGTTTATTTGCGTCTCATTGCCTATTTAAAACCTTATTGGGGCGTGGCCTTATTAGTTCTTATCGGGTTCGGTATTAACTCAGCAACAGAAGTTTCCGTTGCTAAATTGATTAAATTTATTATTGATGCAATCCAACACAGCAGCAGAGCTGATTTGGATTGGTTCCCATTATTAATCATTTTATTAGTTTTTTTCCGTGGTTTAGGCCTTTTTATGGGCGGTTACTATACTGCGGTGATTTCACGTAGTCTGGTTTTTAGTATTCGACAAGAAGTTTATGCCAAGCTTTTAAGATTACCTGCACAATATTACTTAGATAATTCATCTGGTCATATTACTGCCAAGATTATGTATAACGTTGAGCAGCTAACAGCAGCTTCTTCGGAATCATTAAGAACCATCGTTAGGGATGGAATGATTACCCTTGGGCTATTAGGTTATCTGTTTTATACCAATTGGCGCCTTACGTTATGTATTTTTGTATTTTTACCAGTCATTGGCATATTGGTACGTAAAGCCTCAAAACGAATGCGAAAGCTTTCTTTACAAGTCCAAGATACGATGGGCGATGTGAACCATGTTGTCCAAGAAAGTATTAATGGTAATGCGGTAGTAAAAAGTTTTGCAGGTGAGGAATCTGAACAAGCACGATTCTATAAGTCATCGGAAGAAAACTTAAAGCGTGGTCTGAAAATGGTAATTGTGCAAAACCTGAATAGTCCAGTGGTTCAGGTGGTGATGGCTTGTGCTATGGCCCTTATTGTATGGTTAGCTTTACGTCCACAAATTTTGGGTAGTACGAGTGCTGGTGAATTTGTAGCTTACATTACAGCAGCTGGTTTGTTAGCAAAGCCAGTTAAAAACTTGACTGATGTTAATGAAAAGTTACAACGCGGTTTAGCGGCAGCTCACTCTGTTTTTGAATTATTAGATTTGCCTGAAGAGCAAAATAATGGTCATTTGAAACCTAAATTAAATGGTGCGATTCGTTTTGATCATGTGGCATTAAATTATGCTGATGGCGTACAAGCAATTAAAGATTTCTCTCTAGATATTCTTCCTGGTCAAACTGTAGCGTTAGTTGGTCGTTCAGGTGCTGGTAAAAGCTCATTGGTTAACATGTTGGTACGTTTTCAAGAGGTATCAAGTGGGCAAATTTATTTAGATGGTGTGCCAATTAATGACATTGATCTTTCTTGTCTGCGTACACAAATCGCAATGGTAAATCAGCAAGTTGTATTATTTAACCGTACTGTTCGTGAAAATATTGCTTATGGTCAGTTGCAGAGTGCCTCAGACGAGGAAATTCATGCTGCTGCAAAAGCTGCATATGCACATGACTTTATTATGAATTTACCAAATGGTTATGATACTGTCTTGGGTGCACAAGGCCTAAACTTATCAGGTGGACAACGCCAGCGAATTGCTATTGCTCGAGCTATTTTAAAGAATGCTCCAATTTTAATTTTAGATGAAGCTACAAGCGCTCTAGATAATGAATCTGAACATTTTATTCAGCAAGCATTTGATGAAGCGATGCAAGACCGTACAACTATTGTTATTGCTCACCGTTTATCAACAATTGAAAATGCTGATCGTATTGTAGTGATGGATCAAGGGCAAATTGTTGAACAAGGTACTCACCAAGAACTCCTCACAAAACATGGTGCTTATTATCAATTACATCAACGTAATTTCGAGGATAACTAAGCATGTCATTAGCCCAGCTAATCCAAAATGCATGGAATAAGCAATCAAGTTGGTTGGTTGCTTTACGTCCATTATCTTGCTTGTATCGTGCTGGGTTTCTATTCAATCGTAATCTTTATCATTCAGGTTTTAAGCCGGTTTATAAAGCACCTGTGCCTGTGATGGTTATAGGTAATATTACAGTGGGAGGAAGTGGGAAGACCCCATTATTAATACAACTGGTGAATTATCTACAGCAGCATAATGTAAAAGTGGGGGTAATTAGTCGGGGGTATGGGGGTAGTGGTCCTTTTCCCATGTTAGTTACCTCAGGAGCACAAGTCGCTCAGGTCGGAGATGAGCCTGCATTAATTGTTCAGGCTACAAGTGTACCAATGGCGGTGGGTCCTAATCGGCAGGCTGCTATAGAGCTATTGCTTAAGTCATCAGAAATAGATTTGATTATCAGTGACGATGGGCTACAGCATTGGGCATTAGGACGGCAAATAGAGTGGATTGTACTCGATCAAAATCGTGGTCTAGGTAATAAAAAATTATTACCCGAAGGCTATTTACGCGAACCTGTTGAGCGTTTAGAAACAGGAACGGTGATTGAGCATACTTATAAACCCGTTACAGAATTAAATATGCACCTCGAGGTAGGACAGCCATATTTACTCAATCCTTTGTCTAATTCTAAACCCAATTTCAATCCTGAGAATAGTTATCACGCTGTAGTCGGTATTGGCTTTCCTCAACGCTTTTATCAAACACTTAAAGATTTGGGTCTGAAACAATTTCAAGAACACGCATTTCGTGACCATCATGATTACACAATTAATGATTTGATTTTTAATGATGACCTGCCGCTTGTTACAACTGAAAAAGATGCGGTTAAATTATTAGCATTACTTGAAAAGCATCCTGAATTTAAACAGTCTATTTGGGTGGTTCCTGTTAAAGCCGTCCTGTCTCCACAGTGTTATCAGGTTTTAAAACAGCAATTGCAAGAACTTGATATTCAATTATCTTAGGTAGAAAAAATGAAACACATCGTCATTCCAGCACGCTTCTCAAGTTCGCGTTTGCCAGGTAAACCATTGTTGCTTATTCATAACCGTCCTATGATTTTACGTGTAGTGGATCAGGCAAAAAAAGTCGAAGGTTTTGATGATCTGTGTGTGGCAACAGATGACGAGCGTATTGCTGAGATTTGCCGTGCAGATGGAGTTGATGTAGTTCTTACGAGTTCGGATCATCCTTCAGGAACAGATCGTTTAAGTGAAGTTGCTCGTATTAAAGGCTGGGATGCAGACGATATTATTGTAAATGTTCAAGGTGATGAACCTTTGTTGCCAGCTCAACTTGTCCAACAAGTTGCGAAACTTTTGGTAGATAAACCAAATTGTTCAATGTCTACGTTGTGTGAGCCGATTCATACCTTAGATGAGTTTCAGCGGGACAGTATTGTAAAAGTAGTCATGTCTAAACAAAATGAAGCATTATATTTTAGCCGTGCAACTATTCCTTATGATCGAGATGGGGCTAAGCAGGCTGAACCGACTTTACATACACAAGCATTTCGTCATTTAGGTTTGTATGCTTATCGAGTGAACTTATTACAAGAGTATGTAACATGGGATATGGGTAAACTTGAAAAGCTTGAGAGTCTTGAACAATTACGTGTTTTAGAAAATGGTCATCGAATTGCAATCGCTGTAGCCGAAGCAAATTTACCACCCGGTGTGGACACACAAGCTGATCTTGATCGCTTAAATAATATGCCTGTTGAATCTTTTGAATAAGCGTTAATTTTTAATGAATCCGAATGTAACTTCAAAGGTTTATCCTTGGCAGCAAACAACATGGGATACCTTGACTACAAGGTTTCCCAATATTGGACATGGCCTCTTATTTTACGGCAAGCAAGGGTGTGGGAAACATGCTTTTGCTAAGCATTTTTTAGCGTGGGTGCTTTGTTTAAATAAGCAGGCGCAAGGCCCTTGTGGGGAATGTAGCAGTTGCCAATGGCTAAAATCAGACACTCATCCCAATTATGTTCATATCACAACGGATGAAGAAAATAAAAAGCAGAATGCAAAAATTAAAATAGAAAAGATACGTGACTTACTACCTTTCGTACAACAAACGGGAGAAGGTTGGCGCGTTATTGTGATTGAACCTGCTGAGGCGCTTAATTTGGCATCCTCAAATGCTTTACTAAAGACTTTAGAAGAGCCGGGAGAGCGTGTTGTTTTAATTTTGTTGGCTGATCACTACCTTAAATTACCAGCCACTATTCGTAGCCGTTTACAGCATTTTGCTTTGGATCGTATCTCCTATGAGCAAGCTACATCATATTTGAATGAACATTTATCTGAGATTGCAGAAGTACAACCAGATTTATTACTTGGTTTATCCAATGATATGCCTTTACAAGCAATAGAAATTGCTAAAAGTGACTGGTTTGCGAAAAGGCAGATTTTCTTAAATGACTGGCTTAAGATTGTTGCTCAAAAAGATATGCCTCTATTTTTCTCTGGCAAATGGCAAAAAGAATTAAGTTTTAATGATTTTATAATGCTTTTTGAATACTTGTTGGGTGATTTAATTTGTGTCAAGCTAAATCAACCACAGAAAAATACTGATTTAGATTTTGATCAGTTAAGCTCATATTATGATTTAGAAAGCTTATTTAATATTTATAATGAATTACAACAAGCAAAAAAGCTTGTTGAGCAAAATGTACAAAGTCAACTAATTATAGATCAGTTGTTTATAACGTTAATGAATATCTAAGGGGAAGATGATGCAGCCGCAAATGGGGGGGATTATTCAGGTAAATATTCCTGATAAAGCTACTTTACAAGCAAGCTATATGGGGTATGTGCAAGGTGGAGGTCTATTCGTACCATCAAAACAAAAGGTAAAGATGGGACAAGAAATTTTCATTTTGGCAACTTTGCCTGAGCAGTCTCAAAAAATTCCTCTAACAGGTAAAGTAATCTGGATCTCCCATAAGCAAAGTGGATTTAAACCTCAAGGTTTTGCTATTCAGTTGAGTGGAGATAAGGGAATTTACTATAAAAACGAGGCAGAACGAGTTTTGGCTGGTAGTATGTCTCTAGACCGCCCAAGTTATACCATGTAATTAAATAGGAAAGAAAAGTGTTTGTTGATACGCATTGCCATTTAACGATGTTGGATTTAACGCCTTATAACGGTGATCTGGATCTTGCGCTTGCAGCAGCGCGAGCAGAAGGAGTGTCTAAATTTATGGCAATTTCCGTAGATCTAGATGACCATATTGCACTAGCAGAAATTGCAAAAAAACATGAAGACGTTGGTTATACGGTCGGCGTACATCCTTGTGAAGATGTAGATACTATGGCACGCGCAACAACCGAATATTTAGTTGACTTAGCTCAATCAGAAAAAGTATGGGCTTTAGGTGAAACTGGACTGGATTATTATCACAGTACAGATTTTATTGAGGAGCAAAAGGCATGTTTTGCAAGACATATCCAGGCTTCAAAAATTGTAAAAAAACCAGTTGTCGTTCATACCCGTTCAGCAAAGCATGATACGGTAGATATTATTCGTGCTGAACACTCAACACATGGGATTCTGCATTGTTTTACTGAGGATTGGGAAACGGCTAAAGCTGTGCTGGATTGTGGTTATTATATTTCTTTTTCCGGCATTGTGTCATTTAAGAACGCGCAAGATCTAAGAGATGTAGCTAAGCAGGTTCCCCTAGATCGTCTTTTAATTGAAACAGATAGTCCATATTTAGCCCCTGTTCCATATCGTGGTAAAACAAATGAGCCAAAATATGTGCCTTATGTAGCCAAAGCGCTCAGTGATGTATATGATAAATCGGTTGAGGAAATTGCAATGATCACCTCACAAAATTTTGAGAACTTGTTAAAAGCAATTTAGGTTATAGAAACTATATAAGAGAGTAATTGCGTGAAGATGGATCGTCAGGCTCAGTTCCGAGCAAGAGAAGTATTAATATTTCAGGTTGCGGAACAATTATTGCTAGAAAATGGCGAAGCTGGAATGACACTTGATGTCCTGGCTGCTGAGCTTGATTTAGCAAAAGGAACTTTGTACAAACACTTTCAAAGTAAAGATGAGTTGTACATGCTGTTGATTATTCGTAATGAGCGTATGTTACTTGAAATGGTTCAAGATACTGAAAAGGCCTTTCCAGAACATTTAGCTTTTTTTATGTTGCACCATTTACATCATCCTGAGCGAACAGTTTTATTTCACCAAATTGAAGAAAAACTCTCAATCACTGCTCAAGGTGTCCATCATCTTTTTCATGAGCTTTATCAGGTCCGTAAACAGCGATTGCGAATTATCATTCGTATGACAGATCATTATTTAGAATCTATTCAAAGTAATATGACAACTCGTGATTATTTGGCTTCTATTTGGTCATTAACTCATGGTGCAGCAGCTATTCTCAATTCAAGTTTTTACCAACGGTATTTAGGTTCAAGAGACACTTTGAGAGTGGCTTATATTGATCAGGCATTAGCCTTACCTAAACAAGCTGTTGAACAATATGCTTAGGTCGATATGAAAACTCAATCACCTAAATCCCAAAAAGGTTTTACGCTTATTGAAGTGATGGTGGTGATTGTTATTATGACGATTATGACTTCACTTGTCGTACTTAACATTGGTGGGGTTGACCAAAAGAAAGCAATGCAAGCAAGAGAGCTATTTTTGCTTGATATACATAAAATTGGTAAAGAGTCGCTTGATCAATCTCGTGTTCTAGCTTTATCCACTCTCAGCGAAACCGACGTTTCACCATTTTCTTATGAACTGTATGAATATCACGACCAGAGTAAATTACAGGTTCAAGATATAAAAAATCGCTGGCAAAAATATTCAGAATTTACTACGCGGCAACTGCCTAAACATGTATCGTTTACAGTACAACCTTTAGATACGCAAAACTATTCAAAAGCTACGAATACCGATTTAATTGGAGGGCAAGCTCCTCAGTTAATCTGGTTTGGCAATGGTGAAGCTAAAACCGTTAAAATCCAGTTCTACTTTGAGCAAAAACCAATTGGTTCAGAAATACAAATTGATCATTTGGGTAAAATAAATGAAATCTAAAGGCTTTACTCTATTAGAAGTGATGGTTGCTTTAGCAATTTTTGCAGTGGCGGCTGTCGCGCTAACTAAAGTAGCCATGCAATATACTCAATCTACCTCAAATGCAATTTTTAGAACAAAAGCACAGTTTGTTGCAATGAATGAAGTTGCTTTAATGGAAATAAATCAGGAATGGCTTGAAGGTACACAAAGTAAGCAAGTGACTTCTCAAGGCGAGACTTGGCAGATTGATAAATCTGCGCAATCTACAATTAGTCCAAATGTTCAAAAAGTAGATGTACAAGTTAGTTTATATGATTCTGATAAGGGGAAAGTTCAAAATGGTATTACCCACTTGGTATTTTTTAATTATCCAATGAAAGCGAAATAATGATAAAAAATAAATATTTTTGCTCTCAAAGCACAGCTCCTCGTCTTGCGGCACGATCGAGCAGTGCTCGATTAATTCGTGCCTCAGGATTTACTTTAGTTGAGCTTTTAGTTTCGATTGCAATTTTTGCTATTTTGTCTCTGTTGGGTTGGAAGGTTTTTGATTATTTACTAAAGGTCCGAGATCGTAATACTCAACATGAAGTGCAGTTGTTTGAATTACAAGATGCTTATCAACAAGTTTTGCGTGATACTTTGCAGATTATACCTTTGTCAGCAAATCAAGGCGGGCAATTACATCCAGCTCTAGAGCTTAATAATCAAGTTCTTCGTTTTAGTAAGGCAGGTGTTACTGACCCTTTAAAGCAAGGATTATCACCTTTTGAGCGTATTGAATATCACTATGACCCTGACCAAAAAAAGCTTTATCGTCTTAAATATAGTAATTTAAATACTTCAAATAGAGAACAGCCTCTATCAAGTACACTGTTGAGCCAAGTTGAACAATTTCAAATTATGGTGTTGACACCGCAAGAAGTGACCAGGTGGCCAGAAATTAATCTTGACCCTACAAAATCTGAAGAATTTAAAAAGTTACCGAAAGGCATAAAAATACAACTCACGGTTGCAGGTGTAAGTTATGAGTGGGTTTATAGTTTGAATCAAGGGGTTTCATCGCTCTCCAAAGAAGGAGGAGGGTGATATGTTGCAATATAAAAAGAATCAGCAAGGTGTAGCTTTATTAACCATTTTAATTATGGTTGCTTTGGCTACAATTTTAGCTGCCTCTATTGCAAAGCATCAAACTAATACCATGGAAAATACGGGTTATTTGATGCGTCAAAATCAGTCATTACTTTATGCAAAAAGTGCAGAAGCTTTTTTTTCTGAGTTGTTAATTCAAGATACAAATAATGCTGGTGGTATTGATCATTTAAAGGAAAGCTGGGCACAACCGATGCCACCTTTCCCAATAGAAGATGGAATCGTATCGGGACGTTTACTAGATGAATCAGGTAAATTTAATCTGAACAATTTAACGACCAATGAAGGTACGGTAAACGAAGCTGCTAAAAACTGGTTTGAGCGGTTGCTTGTGCGTGTAGGTTTGCCGGCAGAGTTAAGCCAAGCAGTTATTGATTGGCAAGATCCAGATGACGAACCATCTGGACCTATGGGAGCAGAAAGTAACTATTATGAAGGCCTTGATCCTGGCTATTTTGCTTCAAACGCTAAATTTCATCGTATTGAAGAGTTGAAGTTGGTAAGAGGTTTTGAAGGGAAAAAATATGATTTAATTGCACCATACATATCGGCATTACCTGAAAATACAAAAGTGAATATTAATACTGCATCACCATTAGTATTAGCGAGTATTGATCAAAAATTAGATTTAGGGACTATAGAAAAAGAACTTCAATCACGCCAACAAAATTTAAAATTCTTTCAAAATATTGATGAATTATGGCAATTGAATGCTTTTTCAGCAGTTGATACACAAAAGAAAACTGAAGTTAATAGCCTTTTAGATGTGAATTCGAGCTTTTTTCAGGCACAAATTGAGGTTGTGTTGAATAATAGAAAAAGACAGTTTACAAGTGCCTTAATGCGCAGCGATAAGCAGGTTTATGTATATTCTAGAAATATGGCGCCTTTTAACTAATTGAAAATTTATAATTTATTTGCTTTTGGTGGAATATCGAGGTTTGTAATTATAAATTTTTCTCGAGTACATATTGGAATAAATCTAAATTTTTTATATGCGTAGCTTCAATGTTTCTTCACAAGTCTTATCATACTTTTTGCTAATTGTTTCTAATTGAAAAGTGGTGCGAAATTTTCGTCTTTTGCTTTATAATAATGTTCTTAGAAGGAATGATCGATTTGGCACATGTTAATTCGTAAGTTATTTAAGTTTGAAAATGCACATGTTGTACGTAACTGTACATCGGATCGTTGTAAGCGATCAATTCATGGACATAGCTATAAAGTTGAATTATTGCTTAAAGCTTCGAAATTAGATCATGGGCAAATGGTTTATGATTTTGGACTCCTAAAGGGAGTAATAAAAGATCTTTTCGATAGCTTTGACCATGCAATCTGTTTTTGGGAAAAAGATGATCCCCAATATATTGATGCATGTCAGTCTTTTAGTGCTCGTTGGATTTCTTTACCAGTTTCACCGTCGGCTGAACAGTTTTCACGTATATTCTTTTATCTAGCTCAGCAAGTTTTGCAATCAACAGTCACTCAAAATGGGGAAGGTGATGTTGAAGTGTATTCTGTTATTGTTCATGAGACTGATACTGGATATGCTCAAAGCTTTATTGAAGATATTCAAAACGAACAAATGGGTATTTTAAGTCTCGATAGAATTGTTTTTTCAGAACAAATTCAGATAGAGTGGGCAAATCCACGCATGTATGAAGACTTGAAAACAGGGATTAAATTTAATAATCCTCAAGTTGATTTACAAGTCGAAGTATAAATCGAATTACTTACAGTATTTGTAGAATTGAAAATTGATCTAGGATGACATTAATGCAATTAACTGAGCAACAGCAAGATAAACTCAGTAAAGTTCAATTAGAAGAAAGTTGGAAAAGATCTTTAGCACCTTTTCTATTAAGTCCTCAGATGGATAACTTGCGCGATTTCTTATTTCAACAGAAACAAGCTCAAAAAATAATATATCCACCGAGTAAGCAAATCTTTAATGCTTTAAATACAACACCATTGGCTGAAGTGAAAGTTGTGATTTTAGGTCAAGATCCATATCACGGCCCAAATCAAGCCAATGGATTAAGTTTCTCTGTTCAAAAAGGTATTGCATTACCGCCATCTTTACGCAATATTTTTCATGAATTACATACAGATTTAGGTATTCCAGCTCCTCGCCATGGCGACTTAACAAAATGGGCTAAACAAGGTGTACTCTTGCTCAATAGTGTGCTTACAGTTGAAGCTGGACAGCCGACTTCGCATCAAAAGCAGGGTTGGGAAGCCTTTACTGATGAAGTTATTGATGTTTTAAATGAGCAAAGAGAACATGTAGTATTTATTTTGTGGGGTGCTTATGCGCAGCGCAAAGGACAACGTATAAATAGAGATAAACACTTGGTTTTAACAGCCGCTCATCCATCACCTCTTGCTGCAAATAGAGGGGGGTTTTTCGGATGCAAAGTGTTTTCAAAAACAAATCAATATTTGAAACAACATGGCATTGAGCCCATAGACTGGCAATTGGACGCATGATGAACTCTCCCAATGTAAATAACTATCACCCGGACTTGGTGGTTGAAGAAGCAAAAAATGGCTGGCGTATAGTACGTTTGAATCGTCCTAAATCATTACATGCTTTAGATGAATCAATCGTAACGGCATTATTGCGTGTATTTGAAGATTTCCGTGATGATGAGCGTGTTAAAGCAATTTGGTTAGATTCAACTACACCAAAAGCTTTTTGTGCAGGTGGCGACGTTAGAAAATTACGTCAACTTGTTATAAATCAAGAAGTAGATACTGCAAATAAGTTCTTCCAACAGGAATATGCTTTAGATCTACTCTTACATAATTATGCTAAACCAGTCGTTGTTTGGGGTGAAGGCTATGTGATGGGCGGTGGTTTAGGCTTGTTTATGGCTGCGCCATTTCGTCTAGTAACACCATATTCACGCTTAGCAATGCCTGAAATTAATATTGGTTTATATCCAGATGTTGGGGCGAGCCGTTTCTTGGCTGATCGTGGTCCAATAGGTTTGTTTACCGGTTTAACTGGTTCAATCATGACAGCTGCTGGAGCATATAGCATCGGTTGGGCTACACATATTTGTGAAGCACAGCGTGATAATGTTTTGCAGAAAGTTTTAAATATTAATTGGGCTCATTATCCTGCAGGGGATTTTCGAGCAATTGATGATACTTTAAATAGCTTGCACCGTCCTGTTGCAGCAGGTCCATTGCAAAACTCACTTGATGTAATTCATAGCGTTTGCCGTGGTTTCAATTTTGAACAAGATTATCAAGCGATTGTTAGTTTGCGCGATGCGAGCAGTGATTGGTT
Organism: Acinetobacter pittii; assembly: GCF_034067285.1. Lineage (NCBI taxonomy): Bacteria > Pseudomonadati > Pseudomonadota > Gammaproteobacteria > Moraxellales > Moraxellaceae > Acinetobacter > Acinetobacter pittii. Next base: position 1,956,587 of record NZ_CP139286.1, on the reverse strand, counting down.
GCGCCAAGCGAGTGAAAACTTGCAAAAAGGTTCTCCTAGTACAGCGGCAATTACTTGGTTACTATGGCAATGGGGCAAACAAATACATTCATGGGATGAGGTCTTTGACTTAGAAGCTCAGATTTCTGAGTGGAAAATACGTCATCCTGACTTTGTGGAAGGTGTTCGTGCGCGCTTGGTGGATAAAGACTTATCACCAGAATGGAAGCAATGTGATGATCTAAGCTTAAGAGGTATTTTGGCTGATTGTCCACCGGTGACTTCAATAGATAGCTGGAATGCCTTACTTAGACAGCACGGTGTGATCACCTAAACTAATGACTGAATATAGTGATGAATACTGGATGCAGCTTGCTTACGAGCAAGCTGAATTAGCTGCTCAAAAGGGAGAGATTCCAGTTGGAGCAGTTTTGGTGAGTGAAAATCGACTAATTGGAGCAGGTTATAATGCTCCTATTACTTTGTTAGATCCAACTGCACATGCAGAAATTCAAGCTATTCGGGCAGCATGTTCCTCATTAGAAAATTATCGATTACCTGAAGATACAACTTTATATGTCACTCTTGAACCGTGCACGATGTGTGTAGGTGCATTAGTACATGCGAGAATCAAACATGTAGTTTTTGGCACACCCGAACCTAAAGCAGGTTCCTTGGTAAGTGCACGCCAGTTATTGCAGCAAGGTTATTACAATCACAGGTTTACATTTCAGAATGGCTGTCTGCAAGAAAAATGTGCTCAGCAACTTAGTCATTTTTTTAAACAAAGGCGTGAGCAAAAGAGACAAGAGAAACAACAAAAAACGTCCTTAAATGATTAAAAAATAACATGTGCTTATGGCAAACTAATGCGGTTTTAATGCTATGATTCTATTTAATAAGGACTATTCAATGCGTAATGTAATTACCGTAAAAAAAGAATTTAATGCCCCTCTTAGTGATGTATTTAACTTGCTCTCTAAGCATTCAACTTATAATACTGCTTTTGCACCTTTACAAGTTGTGCGTGTAAAAGACTCAGCTGATTCTAAAAGACCTGATGGTTTAGGCTCAGTTCGACGTATGGGCTTTGGTCCAATCAAGCCCCTTAAAGAAGAAATTACATTGCTTGAAGAAAATAAAAGTATTGAATATAAATTAATAGATAATCCTTTGATTAAACATCATTTAGGTAGAATCGAGTTTTCTGAAATTACCCCATATATTACTTTAGTTACATACCGCATCGAGTTAACGGCAAAAGCGCCAGTGGTAAGTAAATTAATCCTTGCACAGCTAAAACTAGCCATTACACTAGGCTTTTCGAGATTAGCTAAAGCAGTTGCTTCTTAGTGAGAGTTCAATGACAGTTCAAATTATTACTATTGATGGTCCGAGTGGTTCGGGTAAAGGAACATTGGCTGCAAAACTTGCAGCACATTATCAATATCATTTACTTGATTCGGGTGCGTTATATCGTTTGTTAGGGTTGTCATTACATAAACACGATTTATTAGAGAAATTAGATAGTCAGCTTGATGAATGTATTCAATATGCACGTCAACTGGATATTAAATTTGAGACTTCTGCATCAGGGATTTTGGTTTTTTTGGATGGTGAAGACGTGTCTCAAACAATTCGTACAGAACGAGTTGGTGAATACGCATCAAAAGTTGCAGTGGTTCCAGAGCTTAGACAAGCGTTATTTGAAAGACAAAGAGCTTTTGCGCAAAACCCTGGTTTAGTTGCAGATGGTCGTGATATGGCAACATCTATCTTTCCTGAAGCAAACGCTAAAATTTATCTGACAGCTTCGGCTGAATCGCGTGCTGAGCGAAGAGTAAAACAGTTGCAGGGTATGGGGCTAGATGCTAAAATAAACGACATTTTAGCTAATATACAGGCGCGTGACAAAAGAGATATGGAGCGAGAAGTTGCTCCGCTCAAGCCAGCCAAAGATGCTTATATCATTGATAGTTCGGAATTAACGATCGATCAGGTATTTAAGTTAATGGTTGATTATGTCGATAGCCGTACTATTTAGTAAATAGAATTATCAGTTGAAGCATAGCTTGATCAGTCTATAAAGACTATGTTGATACTTAACTAAACCGGCCTTGTCTGATCCAAGACCGCTGAATTTATCAGGTATATCATGACCGAATCTTTTGCAGCCCTCTTTGAAGAAAGTGAATTAAACCTCAACGTTGAAAAGGGTGCAGTCATCCAAGGTGTTGTTGTAAACATCGATAGCGACTGGGTAACTGTTGACACTGGCCTAAAGTCTGAAGGCATTGTTGACCGTGCTGAATTTTTAAATGAACAACGTGAACTTGAAGTTCAGGTTGGTGATACTGTTGACGTAGTTGTTGAAGCACTTGACAACGGTATGGGTCAAACAGTTTTATCACGTGAAAAAGCTAAGCGTGCTGAAACTTGGACTAAACTTGAAAAAATCTTTGAAGATGGCGAAATCGTTACTGGTGTTATCTCTGGTAAAGTTAAAGGCGGTTTCACTGTTGACATCGGTCCTGTTCGTGCATTCTTACCAGGTTCATTAGTTGACACTCGTCCTATCCGTGACACTACTCACCTTGAAGGTAAAGAGTTAGAGTTCAAAGTAATCAAACTTGATGCTAAACGTAATAACGTTGTTGTATCTCGTCGTGCTGTTATGGAAGCTGAATCTTCAGCTGACCGTGAAGCATTACTTGCTCAACTTGAAGAAGGTCAAACAGTTACAGGTACTATCAAAAACCTTACTGATTACGGTGCATTCGTTGATCTTGGCGGTATTGATGGTCTTCTACATATCACAGATATGGCTTGGAAGCGTATCAAGCACCCTTCAGAAGTTGTTGAAGTTGGTCAAGAAGTTACAGTTAAAGTACTTAAATTTGACCGTGAACGTAACCGCGTATCTTTAGGCCTTAAACAATTAGGCGAAGATCCATGGTTAGCGATCATGAGCCGTTACCCTAAAGGTTCTATCGTTAAAGCTCGCGTAACTAACTTAACTGACTACGGCTGTTTCGCTGAAATCGCTGAAGGCGTTGAAGGTTTAGTTCACGTTTCTGAAATGGACCACACTAACAAAAACATCCACCCATCTAAAGTTGTTCAGATTGGTGATGAAGTTGACGTTATGGTTCTTGAAGTTGATGAAGAACGTCGTCGTATCAGCCTTGGTATCAAACAAACTCGTGCTAACCCATGGGAAGAGTTTGCTAAAGCTCATGAGAAAGGCGAAAAAGTATCTGGTACTATCAAGTCTATCACTGACTTTGGTATCTTCATTGGCTTGAACGGCGGTATCGACGGTTTAGTACACTTGTCTGATATCTCTTGGAACGAGCAAGGTGAAGAAGCTATTCGTCGTTACAAGAAAGGTGACACTGTTGAAGCTGTTATCCTGTCTGTAGACGCTGAAGGTAACCGTATCAGCCTTGGTATTAAGCAATTGAACAGCGATCCGTTCAATGACTTCTTAGCTGCTAATGAACGTGGTGCTTTAGTTAAAGGTACTGTAACTGCAGTTGATGCTCGTGGCGCAACTGTTAAGTTAGCTGACGAAGTTGAAGCAACTCTTAAAGCTTCTGAAATCAACCGTGACCGCGTAGAAGATGCGACTAAATTCTTAGAAGTTGGTCAAGAAGTTGAAGCGAAGATCATTAACGTTGATCGTAAATCTCGCTCTATCAACTTGTCTATCAAAGCGAAAGACGAAGCTGAAGAGAAAGAAGCAGTTGCTAGCTTGCGTACAGCAACAACAAGTCAAGACAATGGTCCTAAGACTATTGGTGACTTGATCAAAGCACAAATGAAGTAATAAGTTAACAAAGTACAGTTTCATGTAACGGAATTGTACTTTTTATACAAATTACTGTAAACGGTAGCCTAGTATTCAACATACTGCGCTACCGTTTTGTATTTAAACAGGTTATTATCGAACGACATAGAGTAGCAATAAATAACGAGGTCGTAGATGACTACTGAAGCTCTTAATAAGTCTGATTTGATTGAACGCATTGCGCTAAAAAACCCACACTTAGCTGAACCTTTGGTGGAAGAGGCGGTTAAAATTATGATTGATCAAATGATAGAAGCACTATCAACTGATAATCGAATTGAAATCCGTGGTTTTGGTAGCTTTGCTTTACACCACCGTGATCCAAGAGTTGGTCGCAATCCTAAAACAGGAAAATCAGTTGAAGTTGCAGCTAAAGCTGTTCCACATTTCAAACCCGGAAAAGCCCTTCGTGATGCTGTAAACGAATCTGGGAAATAAATAAAATTTATAAGTCGGGGTGCCTATGCGTTATATTTTAATTGCATTGCTTATTGTTGTATTTGGCTATTCTTTAGCACTTGTTTTGCAAAATCCAACAGAGCTTTCTGTTGATTTGTTATTTACTCAAGTTCCTGCTATGCGTTTAGGCTTATTATTGCTACTCACATTAGTACTAGGAACAGTGGTCGGTCTTTTACTAGGTGTACAGGTTTTCAGAGTATTCCAAAAAGGTTGGGAAATTAAACGCCTGCGTAAAGATATTGAACATTTAAGAAAAGAACAAATCCAAAGTGCTCAATTAGCAGCAGCAGAAGCAGCTGCTAATGTAAGACATGAAAAAACCGTTGTAGATATTTATCCGCAAGATAAAAATTCTACTCCGCTATAATCCCCGTACTACTCTTTATTGATGAGTAAAGAGTAGTATCGCCCTAATGTAATCCATTCTTCTTTTATTCTTCTAAATATAAACTCTTTTAGTCTTATCGCTTTTAAATTTGGAAAGCGAGCATCTACATTCCTTTATTCCTTCATGATTTGTCTATTATAATAACGCTGATTTTATATGATGGAAGAAAGTCTCTTGAGTATCATTGTTGCGTTAGATGCAAAAAGCCAATATGACGCTTTAAAAATTGTTGAACAGCTTGACCCTGCTTTGTGCCGTGTAAAAGTAGGTAAAGAGCTTTTTACTCATGAAGGCCCCTCTGTTGTAAAAAAACTCCAAGAACAAAATTTTGAAGTTTTCCTCGACCTTAAATTTCACGATATTCCTAATACTACAGCTCAAGCTGTTTGTGCGGCAGCTGATTTAGGCGTATGGATGGTAAATGTTCATGCTTCAGGTGGTCGTAAAATGATGGAAACCTGTGTTGAACGTTTAAAAGCAGGTAACTATCAAACTCAACTTATTGCTGTGACAGTACTCACATCAATGGGCCGTGAAGATTTAAAAGATATTGGTTTAGATATTGAACCTGTAGAGCATGTGAAGCGCTTAGCTCAATTAACTAAAGAAAGTGGCTTGGATGGGGTGGTTTGTTCTGCTCAAGAAGCTAAGATTCTTCGCGAATTGATCGGGCAAGACTTCTCTTTGGTAACACCAGGAATTCGCCCAGAGGGTTCTAATGCAGACGACCAAAAACGTATTGTGACTCCAAAGCAAGCTATGCTTGATGGTTCTACACATCTGGTTATTGGTCGACCGATTACTAAAGCAGAAAACCCAACAGAAATGTTGAAATCTATTTTGGCTTCAATTGCCTAAAGATTTAGGAATAAGCTAATTAACAACGGGGCGAGTAGGCTTAATAATAAGCCACTCATCATGGCATGTGGTACATAATGTGTACCGCATGACTGTTTTACCATTGCTAAGGTAACATCCATTGACGTTGCGCCAGCGCTTGAGATAGCAGGGCGTGGAAAACGCCAACCCATGGTATACATTAGAAAAATAGCAACAATTTCTCTAAATAAGTCAGTTAATAAGGCGATTCCACCCAACTCTGCTGAATGTAATTGCGTAAATAAGATCCCTGACATTGAATACCAGCCATAACCTTGTGCTAAAGCTAAAGTTTCATTAAGTGTAAAATGCTTGTGAAGTAAATAGTAATTCAAAAAGCCCGCTATACATGACCCTAGAAAAGCAGCTAAAGGTACAATTAAAATTTTCCAGCTTAACCATGTACGGTTAAAATGAGTGAAGGCAAGTTCAATACCAATTAAGAAAATAAATAGTAATAATAAATACCAACTATTAAATGCCATATGTGAGTTGAATTGAGTGGCAATAGCTCCCAATAAAACACCTATCCCTAATGCAAAAAAAGCTTTTGCAATATTTTTTAAAGCATTTACAAAAAGCTGAAGTGAGATTTTCCCTTTAACACTTTGTTTATCAAAAATTGTATAGGCCAATAAACAGGTAAAGAAAGAACCGAAAGATGTTGTAAGAGCAATAATAATCGCTGGTGGGAGTATGGCAGAAGGATTCTCAATTTGGTCAAGGGCCAATGTTAATTCTAAAGCTACACTCGCTAAGAGAATATAAGAAAAATAGGGAAGTATTTTAAATATGAAGTGTCGGATATTTAGAGATAGTTTTGGAGCTAAAAAATAACCGGAAGCAAGTGCTAAAAATATTTGAATGATGAGATAAAAGGATTGCATATAATAGATAGATTGTTATCAACCTACCTATTATGTCTTGAATATTTTAAGCTGCATAGCTCTGTGAATTTTTATTTAAAAGTAAGTAATCTTTGGACTTAACTTTACGTGTTTCTAACCAATACTTCCATGTGTAAGTTGGCCATAGAGAAAAGTTCTTTCCATCGGCAGATTGATACCAGCTACTACAACCACCAGCTTGCCATACAGTTCCTTGAAGCTGCTTTTGAACACGTTCATTAAAAGCGTCTTGAACTTCTGGTTTAATCTCAATTGCTTGTTGACCAGATTTTTCTACAAGTTGAATAAGCTGTAAAATGTAATTTACTTGAGATTCAATCATAAAAATAATCGAATTATGACCTAAAACAGTATTTGGCCCGACGAGTTGGAATAGGTTAGGAAAATTCTTGGTCATTATTCCATAATAACTTTCTGCACCATCTTTCCAAGCTTGTTTTAGCTCGATTTGATTGCGTCCAATACAGGTGAAATGTTTTAAATAAATACGTGGGTCAGTAATAAAACCTGTACCGTAAATTAAACAATCAATAGGTCGTTCTTTACCATCTTTAGTAATAATACTGTTTTCTTTAATCTCTTGAATGCTATCAGTGACTAACTCAACATTTTTTCGGTTAAAGGTAGGAAAGTATTTATTTGAGATAAGAATACGTTTACATCCCATGACGAAGTCAGGTGTGAGTTTTTTCGCTAGCTCTTTATCTTTGACTTGAAAACGTATGAATGCTTCTGCCAATTTTTGGCCATATTTCATGATTTGAGGTTGAACAATTGGCACAACGCGAGATTCATTACTCCAGTAAAGACGACTACGATGAATTTGGCGATAAATATTTGAAGATTTGAATAATGCTTTACTTAAGCTTGAATATTTGCGCTCATCTCGCGGTATGACCCACGCAGCCGTTCTTTGAAATACATAAAGTTGTTTAACATCTTTAGCTATTTCAGGAATATATTGTATCGCACTGCCGCCCGTACCAATAGATGCGACTGACTTGCCGTTCAAGTTATAGTCGTATTCCCATTGTGAGGAATGAAATACTTTCCCTTTGAATTTTTCGATTCCTTTGATAGGAGGAATTTGGGGAATGTGTAAGGGACCTGAGGCAAAAACTACAAATTGAGCTTCTATAGAAGGCTGGTCCTTAAAATCTAGAGTCCACACATGACGTGTTTCATTATATTGGACATGAGTTACGTCATGCTTAAACTTACAGTAATTTTTAATTTTATATTTTTCTGTAATATTCTGAATATATTCAAAAATTTCTGGACCTTCAGCATAGCGTTTGGTCCAATCGGTCTTTGGTGCAAAAGACAAGGAATACATATGAGATTGAACATCACACGCTGCACCTGGATAGCGATTTTCTCGCCAAGTTCCACCAACATCATTTGATTTTTCTAAAATAACAAAGTCATGCTGTTGATTTTGTAGTAAACGGATTGCCATTGCTAGGCCACCAAATCCAGCCCCAATAATAGCGATTTTAGTTTTTTGAATAGCATCTTGCTTTGCGTTTAGCATTGGAAACCCTGCATAAGCTGAAAAGAGGATTGCACGCAAGACTAACGTTTTTTGATCAGTTTAAACATGATTGTATCGACGTGAAAATTGATAGATTAGGCAATTAATTTTCTTGCTTCTTTATAGTAAAACATTTCAGTCTAGGGAAATTGATAGAAGAATGAAACGGTCGATACTTGGTTTAATCTATTTAATTCAAGGAATGCGCAACGCTGGCATTGATGTCGACTCACGTTTGGCCGATATAGGTATTAAAGTTGATGCTTTAGACCCAAGTTCTACAATTCATGATCGTCTTGAATGGGATATTCAACAAATTATTAGTAAAAATGTTGAGCCTGAAAAGGGATTATTTATTGGACAGCATTACGCTTTAGCAGGGTATGGACCCTTGCTTATGTTGCTTGTTACAAGTCATGATATTCAAACTGCTTTAAATAAAGGTATAAAATATCAAAAACTTACTCACTTATTTGGTAGCTTAGGTTTATACGAAACTGATGAGCGCACCATTCTAAATTATTTGCCTGTTGATTTGAAAACTGAAATTGGTCAGTTACGGGCACAATGCGAAGTCTCGGGGACTTATAAGTTTATTCAAGATATTTATACGATGATGGGATTACAAATGCCTACGATGCGTATAGAACTTCCATTTGAAAAACCAACTGACTCAGATACTCTATCTCGCTATTTTGCATATTATGGCGAAGATGTGCATTTTAATGGTAAATATGCGGCGTTTAGCCTAAGTAAGGATGTACTTGAAATCAAGATTCCTTCCGCCGATATCATTACACATCGTATTTATGAATCAAAATGTATTGCAGAAATAACAAGATTAAGTCAACAAGATCATCAAACTCCACATATCATACAATGTGTACAAGATTATCTTGAGTTGCAACAAGGAATTATCCCGAGCATGGCAGAAACGGCTTTTGCATTGAAAATGCCTGAAAGGACATTAAGGCATCAATTGCAACAGCTAAATACGAGTTATAAGCAAATTCGTGAACAAATTATCAAGAATAAGGCATTGAAGCTTATGGAATATAGGGAATACTCAATGGAGGTCGTTGCCGAATTACTCGGCTATTCTGAACCAGCGGCATTTAATCATGCTTTTAAACGATGGTTTGGGCAGAGTCCTCGACAATATGCAAAAGAGTCATCGTCGTAACTCTTGATGCTAAAAGCTAATGTGGTTGAACAAAATGTTCGCTATACTCTCATCAGTTAAAATTGAAATAAAACGATATGTTAAATTTAAAATCTTCTCATAGTACTGCATTCACTCCTTCTTCCCCAGCAGAACGCTATGCTGAGGCTTTAGCTTCAGGCCAATTTATGGCAGATGAAGCGCAAGCACAGGCAGTGCAAGAATTAGATCGCGTATGGAAGGAACTTTTAAACCGTTATAAAGCCTCTAAAAAAGCTTTCCGTCGTTTTCGTCGCCAAACTTCACCTAAGGGTGTATATATGTGGGGCGGAGTAGGTCGTGGAAAAACTTGGCTGATGGATCAATTTTACGAGTCTGTGCCATTTCGCCGTAAAACGCGTATGCATTTTCATCATTTCATGCAACATGTTCATAAAGAGCTAAATAAGCTTTCAGGCCAACGTAATCCGCTTGAAATTGTAGCTGACCAAATTTATAAAGATGCTGTTGTTATCTGTTTTGATGAATTCTTTGTATCAAACGTAACAGATGCAATGATCTTGAGTGATTTATTCCAAAAATTATTTGTCCGCGGTGTGACATTAATTGCAACATCAAATATTGCCCCAGATGGCTTATATAAAAACGGTATTCATCGCGATCGCTTCTTACCAACAATTGAAATGGTTAAAAAGAACTGTGCTGTTTTAAATGTAGATGCGGGCGTGGACTATCGTCTACGTGTACTAAAACAGGCTCAATTATTTAAATCACCATTAAGTAATGAAGCACAAAACTGGATGTCAGAGCGCTTTAATGCATTAACTCATACACAAGCTCATTCTCAAGAGCCGATTGTGATTAATAACCGTGTTGTCGAGACACTCGGACATACAGAAGACGTGTTGTGGTGTGAGTTTTCTGAACTCTGCTTTAAACCACGTAGCCCAGCAGATTTTATTGAAATTGCAAATATTTATAATACGGTTCTAGTCAGTAATGTTCCTCATTTGACAGATTTCTTGTCAGAAGGTACACGTCGTTTTATTTACCTAGTCGATGAATTCTATGATCGAGGTGTGAAATTACTTTTAACGTCTCAAGATAGTATTATTGATATTTATCAGGGTGAAAAATTAGCATTTGAAATTGAGCGTACGCGTTCACGGTTACTCGAAATGCAATCTGACGAATATTTACATTCTGAACATCGTCATATTGATGATACTAAAAACGCATAAAAAAATAGATATAAAAAGCGCTCTAAACAGGGCGCTTTTTTTACAACAAAAATTGATAAATTTAGTTAAATAGTGCTTTTTCGCACTGTAAAGTTTGATATAACTAAATACGCTTTAGAAAAACAAGATAGTGAAATTTTTTGTCTGTTAACAAAAAGTCTAGTTTCAGTATCTTTAAATATTGAATAAATTGTTGGGAATCCTAGTTAGAATTTTAATATTTCCTTTATAGAAAAATTTATCTTTGTCAATAGTTTTACAAGGGAAAATGCTTACTATTTAGGAATGTGATATTAGTATTCAGCTTAATTTAAATCGGTATACTAGGATTCTCTTGGTATAAAAAGTAGCAACTTCAGGAAAGACAATGACTGCACGTATTCAAAAAGGCAAGTTAGCGATTGCTAAAGAACTTTACGATTTTATCGAAAATGAAGCTTTACCAGGTTCTGGTTTAGATAGTGAAACTTACTGGAAGAACTTTGAGCAAGTTGTTGTCGATCTTAGCCCAAAAAATAAAGCATTATTGGCTAAGCGTGATGAATTACAAGCAAAAATTGATGAATGGCACCGTAACAACAAATTTGAATTAGGTGCTTATAAAGCGTTCTTAACTGAAATTGGTTATTTATTACCGGAAGTTGAAGACTTCCAAATCACAACTGAAAATGTTGATGAAGAAATTGCGTTGTTGGCAGGGCCACAGTTAGTTGTACCTGTACGTAATGCACGTTATTGCTTGAATGCAGCAAATGCTCGTTGGGGTTCTTTATATGATGCACTTTACGGCTTCGATGTAATTTCTGAAGAAGGTGGAGCTGAAAAAGGCAAAGGATATAACCCTATACGCGGTGCAAAAGTTATTGAGTTTGCTAAAAATTTCTTAAATGAAGTTTTCCCACTTGCGCAAGGTTCACATGCAGATGCAACAAAATATGCGATTGACCAAAATAAACTTGTTGTAACTTTGAAAGATGGTTCAAAAACAGGCTTAGCTCATGAAGCTCAGTTCGTTGGTTTCAACGGTGAAGAAGCAAATCCTTCAGAAGTCGTACTATTAAGCAATGGTCTTCATGTCATTATTGAAATCGACCCTTCTAGCCCAATTGGACAAACTGATTCTGCTGGTGTTAAAGATTTAACATTTGAAGCGGCAGTAACCACAATTCAAGATTTGGAAGACTCTGTTGCGGCTGTGGACGCAGAGGAAAAAGTTGAAGGTTACCGTAACTGGTTAGGTTTAATGAAGGGTACGCTTCAAGAATCTATCGAAAAGAATGGTAAAACGATTGTTCGTGATTTAAATAAAGATCGCGAAATTAAAAACTTAATTGGTGGAACTACAAAACTTCATGGTCGTTCACTTATGTTACTTCGTAACGTAGGTCACTTAATGACTAACCCAGCTATTTTAGTAGATGGGGAAGAGATTTTTGAAGGTATTATGGATGCATTGGTAACACCATTGTTATCAATTGCTGATATCCGTAGTACAAACGAAAATAAGAACTCACGCAAAGGTTCTATGTATATTGTTAAGCCAAAAATGCATGGACCAGAAGAAGTTGCGTTTGCTGTAGAGCTATTTGAACGTGCTGAACAGGCGATTGGGTTGCCACCTAAATCATTAAAAATCGGTATTATGGATGAAGAGCGCCGTACATCTGTAAACTTGAAAAACTGTATTGCTGCTGCTAAAGACCGTACGATCTTTATTAATACTGGTTTCATGGACCGTACAGGTGATGAAATCCATACTTCTATGGAAGCTGCGCCAGTTGTTCGTAAAGAAGCTGTTAAAACACAAAAATGGATTGCTGCTTACGAAAACCGTAACGTTGCAATAGGTTTGAAATGTGGTTTACAAGGTAAAGCACAGATTGGTAAAGGCATGTGGCCAAAACCAGATAGCATGAAAGATATGTTAGCAACCAAAGCTGCACATCCAAATGCGGGTGCTTCATGTGCTTGGGTACCATCTCCAACAGGTGCTGTACTTCACGCGATGCATTACCATCAAGTGAATGTAAAAGCACGTCAAGATCAGTTAAAAGCTGAAGAAATGTTGTCATTAGATGACTTGTTAACTCCTCCATTTGCACCAGAAACAAACTGGACAGCAGAAGAGATTAACAATGAGCTTGAAAATAACTGCCAAGGTATTTTAGGTTACGTTGTTCGTTGGGTTGACTTAGGCGTGGGTTGTTCGAAAGTTCCTGATATTAATAACGTAGGCTTAATGGAAGACCGTGCAACCTTACGTATTTCTTCTCAACACGTTGCAAACTGGTTACGTCACGGTATCGTGACTCGTGAACAAGTTGAAGAAGTGCTTAAACGCATGGCAAAAATTGTTGATGAGCAAAATGCGAATGATTCATTGTATAAACCAATGGCTGCTAACTTTGAAACTAACATTGCTTTCCAAGCAGCTTCAGACCTTATCTTTAAAGGTTGTGAACAGCCTTCAGGTTATACTGAGCCGTTACTTCATGCTGCTCGTTTAAAATTAAAAGGTTATACAGGTGACTAATTTTAACCTGTCATAAAAAAAGCCTCTTCGGAGGCTTTTTTATTTGAAAGAATAAATTAAATGTATGACTTAATTATTACTCACAATTCCAATTTTAGTGACCCCTAAACGCTGTGCTGTAGCCATGACCATTGCTACATTTTTATATTCAGCCATTTTGTCTGGTTTGAGTTTGATCTGGTCTTGATCTTTTTTGGCAACAACAGTTTGAAATAAAGTTTCTAATGCCGTACGGTCAGAAACCTCTTGGTTATTCCAAAACACTTTACCTGCTGCATCAATTCTTACATCAATTACTTCCGGTGGCTTTTCATTTGTTGGTGGTGGTGTCCCATTTGGTAAATTAATATTAATCGCGTTGTTTGGTGCAGGTATAGTAATAATAAACATAATAATAAGTACCAGCATGACATCAATAAGCGGTGTCATATTGACTTCCAACATTACATCGTCATCATTATTTGAACCGACATTCATACCCATAAAATTCTCCTTAAAATCATTACGGGGAGGCTGGTGGGGTAGTAACAAAGGCAATTTTGCCAATACCAGCTTGTTTGGTTGTACTAATGACCTGATCTATCGCTTCAAAATGGGTAAGCTGATCTCCTCGAATATGTACCTCAGGCTGTGGTCTTTTTTGTGCCACGGCTTGTAATTTTGCTAACAATATTTCTTTATTCGGTACATAACTTTCGTTCCAGAAAATATCTCCTGTCTTATTGACTGAGAGTTGAATATTTTCAGGCGTGGTTGCGTACGGAGTATTTTTTTCTTCTGGTAGTTTCACTGGAACCGTATGTGTAACTACTGGAATAGTAATAAGAAAAATAATAAGTAAAACCAACATGACATCTACCAGAGGTGTCGTGTTAATTGTTCCAATCATTTCATCATCATCTTCAGAACCAACACTCATACCCATAATGTTTGCTCCTGATTATTTAATATTACGGTTAACTGAATTATTGGTATTAATTTCTCCACTTAATAAAACCGCGTGTAAATCTGAGCCAAATGAACGGACATTTTCCATAACAGCTTTATTGCGGCGAGTAAGCCAGTTGTATCCCAGTACAGCAGGTACTGCGACTGCAAGACCAATAGCCGTCATAATTAAAGCTTCACCAACGGGGCCCGCAACTTTATCGATAGATGCTTGACCTGAGATACCGATGGCTGTTAATGCGTGATAAATTCCCCATACAGTACCAAAAAGTCCAACAAATGGTGCAGTAGAACCTACCGTCGCTAAAAAGGCTAAACCACCACCTAAATGATTTTGTATTTTTTCAATTGCGCGTTGGATAGAAATGCTTACCCATGTATTAAAATCGATTCGTTCAAGTAAAGAACCGCCGTGTGATTTAGTTGAATTAATGCCTTTTTCTGCAATAAAGCGATAAGCACTACTTTGTTCTAAACCTTCCGCAGCATTATCAAGGGAAGTAGCCTCCCAGAAATGTTTTTCAGCTTCTTTGCCTTGGCGTTTGACTTTACCTTGCTGCAATAGTTTAGAAATGATGATGTACCAAGTTCCAATCGACATGAGTACTAAAATAAATAATGTAGACTTAGCAACTAAGTCACCTTCACGCCAAAGGGCTTCTAGACCATAAGGATTTTTAACAGTTTCACTCGTTGCGGGCTTTGGTGGTGGGGTTGGAGTATTTGTATTTGATGTGGCTTCAGTGGTTGCTGTGGCTACAGGTGCATTGCTTGTTTCTTCTGCGAAAACTGAGCTTAATGGAAATAACGAGCAAGCTGCGATTAGACTTGCAGAAGCGAAACGAACTAAAGGTTGAGTTGATTTTTTCATCATATATCTCCAATATTTTTTAATTTCTTACTAATTCAATTGTTTATTCAATTACGAATGGATATTCAATTTCATACCAATCTTGCTGAGGCACACCATCTTTCATTGCTGGTTTGAACGTACATAAGCTGTAAGCTTTAGTTGCCGCCTTATCTAAAATTTTGCTACCACTCGATTTTTTTACTTTGGCATCAATGACTTTGCCGGATGTATCAACTAAAACACGTATACGCACCGTTCCTTGTTCTTCATTCATCAGTGCTTCACGAGGATATTCCGGTTTTTCACAGCCAGCAGAGCCTTCCGAAACTCCACGACTTACACCAGCTGGTTTTGGTGCCGGCGCAGCAGCCACTGGAGCTGGTGCAGCAACAGGGCTTGGAGATGGAGTGCTAGGTGCCGCAGCAACTGGGGTAGCCACTTTAGTCGGTTGAGCCACTGGTGTCGTTTTTTGTACCGGTGTTGCTACTTTCTCTACTTGTTTAGGCGGCTCTGGAACCTTGGCAACTTTTTCTACTATTTTGGGTGGCTCAGGTGGTTTTTCCTTTGGTTTATGCTCTTCCGGCTTTGGTGGAGGAGGCGGCGGCTTAATATCCTGAATAATTTGTAATTCCACAGGTTTTTCTGCTGGTTTTTGAATATTGTTTGCTAAACCTGACATCAGAATATAGGCAACAAGAAGATGCAGAAAAATGACTGCAGCAATACCAATTAGGCGTTTGGCAGATTTATTTTCTATGTCTGTAAAAGTCATGCCCATAGTTACTCCTGAAACTGTAGACAAACAATTTTTTAAATGACTGTTTGGCTAAGAATGAGTATTTGTTCTGCAAACTAACTGTTGAGAGTTATATTTGCAGAACAACCATTTAGAACTTATATGTACCTCGTACAAAGTAGGTACGTCCTAAAGGATCTGCGTAACGTGGGTCATATCCCATTTGGAAGTTGTCACCAACATTTGAAGCAGGAGGGTCTTCATCAAAGATATTCTTAATACCTGCTGTAACTTCTAGATTTTTAAAGCCTTTGTATGTTCCTGAAATATTATAAATTGTATAGTCGCTTACTTTATGATCGCGATAACCTTCCGCAACAGAAGAACTTGAATTTTGGTCATCGTAACCACGAGTGAATTGTTGTTGGAAATTTACACCCCAGTTTTGGTAATTCCAATATAAATTAGCAGTATGTTTCCAACGAATAATTGGAGCATCTCCAACATATGCTCCTAAACTACTAATCCATTCCCCATCTTTTTCATTTTGATATTTATATTTAATGACATAAGTTCCATCAATTCCAAAACCAAATCGACCTGTTGCTGTCATTGGTGTTATATAGTTTAAACTTACATCAACTCCTGAAGTTTTTAAGTCACCCATATTGTCTTGAGTTGTAATGATATGATTAAGTGTTCCATCTGGATTACGTACGAACTTATCGGCATATTTTGTTGGATTGTTAAAAATATCACCTTCAGGTAATGCTGCTATTTGGTTTTCAACTTCAATATTAAAGTAGTCTAAAGTTAGAACTAAATTCTTAATTGGTTCTAGAACCAAACCAGCTGTAAACGATTTTGATTCCTCAGGATCAAGATCTTTATTTCCTCCATTTTTGCGGTCAAATTGGGTTTCGCAATCACGGCTGGCAACACCACCAGGTGGAAGAGTATCTCCTGGATTTTTAGGAGGGCCATTCGGACAAAGTACAGGATCATTATAGTAAGCTGAAGTATTTGTTATAGAGTTAGGAGCATTTACTTCCCATAAAGTTGGTGCTCTAAATCCTGTGCTATAAGAGGTACGAAACATTAATTGTTTAATTGGTTCCCAGCGAAGTGCGAATTTAGGATTAAACGTATCTCCGAAATCACTATAATCATCGTAACGGGCTGCAAGTTGAGCCTCTAATGTTTTATGTAATGGAATATGCAGTTCAGTAAAGACTGCTTTAATATCTCTTTTTCCTTTATTTGTAGGTTCATCAGGATCAACCCCTGTACTTGGTGCTTGACTAGCCACTTCAGAAACCACGTTTGAGGTCCATTCATCATGGCGATAGCTAGCTCCTACTGCAAAACCAACGTCACCTGCTGGTAATGTAAATATAGGTCGACTAGCAGTGAAATCAACAGTAGTTGAATCAACATCTGCTTTTAAATAAGTACCAGTTACGCCCAGTGTATCCCATAAACCCGCATCTTTTGGTGCTTGTGGTCCAAAAGGGTTTAAAACCCCATTATTTAAAGCTTCTTGAGTTTTTTTGTAGTTAAGATATCCACTGTTTAGCCGGTCTTCTGCTTCGCTATGAGCATAAGTAATACCGGTATTGATATCCCAACCATAAGCTTCGCCTTCTAAACCACCGAATATTCGATGTGACTCATTAATACTAGAACTAACACGATTACCAGCTTGAGAACGAATATAAAGTTCAAGTGGGCCACTGACTTTATTCATAGCAGGTGTAATTCCATTACCTGGATAATATTTACTATCAGGATTCAATGTTAAATCGAAGAAAACGTCTGGAGCGACAGAAGTAGTAATTTCATTGCGTGCGTAAACATATTCTGCTACAGCATTTAAATTGTCATTTAGCTTAAAAGTAGCGCGTCCCAATGCTGAGATATCTTCAGTTTTTGGAACAATTCCAATCACTGCTTGACTGTTATAGCGGCAGAATCCACCTTGAGCGTACACGAGCGGGTTATTCCCGCATCCAGTTGCTGCATATGGGTTTCCTTCGGTACCAGTTTTTGTGTCATAAAAGTTAGCAGGAAAACTACCACTACTACCTTTTGTAATACCTAACTCTGGCAATAATCCTCCGCGTTTACTAACTTTACGATCTTTAGCCATAACATCGTTGCCATGTCGATAATCAACGACACCAAAGATATTGAAGCCATTTTCATCAAGATCACCATAACCACCAAATACGCTTACATCTTGTGTATCCCCCCCATTTTGCTCTGGTTGTGTCAAACCTCCACTGATGTTTAAACCAGTAAATTGTTTTTTAGTAATGAAGTTGATTACACCACCAATCGCATCTGTACCATAAATTGCTGATGCTCCATCTCGTAAGACCTCAATGCGATCTAACATAGCGAGTGGAATAATATTTAAGTTTGTGACGCCGCTATCATATGCATTTGCAGCCAACCGACGACCATTAAGTAAGATTAAGGTTTTATTGGCACCAATTCCTCGGAGATCTGCTGCTGACCCTACAGTTCCACTAGCGCCTACATTTTGCGCAGTAACAAAACTTGATTGATTTGCACTGATTTTTGCTAAGGCCTCTTCGGTTGTTGTCACCCCTTGTTTTAAAATTTCGTCAACTTTTACGATAGTAATGGGCGAAGCACTTTGTGCTGCAACCCCTTTAATTGAAGAACCTGTCACCGCAACTTTTACGACTTTTGTTGGTTTTTCATCGGTACTTGATTGTTCTGTTTCTGCTGCTTGTGCCATCGTAAGACACATCATGCTTAAACTAAGGGTGCTTAATTTAAGAATTGTTTTGCCAATCTTGGGGGTTACCTGAGATCGAACATTGTATTTTTTTTTCATCGTGGATTTGATCCCTTTTTGTTGTCGTTAGCGATATTGCTGGAAAGTTTTTAAGCAAAGCAAGTGCCAACTATATATTTTTCTTTTTTTAGTTTATGCAAAATATTGATATATATTGATTTTATTATGGTTGAGTAGGGTGCTTTAGCTTTTTTGAGATAAAAATAAATTTTCCATTTGGAAAAATTTTTGATGGTGGCGAAAAGTTTCAAATTTATTTGTGTAAAAAATATACATTACTAGACTCTTCACATGCTTTTTAAATAAAAATGTATCGTTTTAGAGCTTTTTAATAGGTAATGTTATAATATTTATAATTATGTGGTTTAATTATAATTTAATTATTAATCAATAAATTATTTAAAAATTATGTGTAAAGTAAGCTGGTTCTAATGTGGATCATAATTAATTTTTAATGTATTTTATTTGTGCATTTAAGGTGTGAGATGATTAACTTATATGAATATAATATTTGGCAAAAAGTTACTTTTATTTATATAGTTCAAATGTTTTTAAGTATCTAATAAAAATATGAATTTTTAATATTTTAAAATATTTTAAGATGGATATTAATAAATGGCATGAAATTCGCTTTATATTCAATAGTTATAAAACTCTAGGTATTTAAGTTTATTTTTCCATTTGATCAAATAAAAAGGTGATAAAGGAAAGTGAATTTTAAAACCTAAATAGGCCTATCTGTCGAAAAAGAACTTTTCTTATGCAGATTTAGATGTTACTCAAAAGGATAATATCTTTTAAAAAAACTAATTACGTGGGTATGAACTTGAAATTAAAATTTTTTAAGCTCGCCATTTTAAGTCTGGCTATTACATCAGTCCCTTGTGCTTACGCAATTACGCCAGCACAACCAAACAAAATTTTGCACGTTGCCTATGAAGCCCCAGATGATGGTTTCGATATGGTCAAGACTACTAATTTCTATAGCGCGAGTATTGCTGAAGCCATATTTGAGCCTTTACTCAAATATGATTATTTAGCAAGCCCATTACAGTTAGTTCCCTATACGGTAGAGAGCCTGCCCAAAGTGGAACAAAGCGGTAAAGTTTATACTTTTAAAATTAAACCCCGTATTTATTTTACTGCGGACCCTGCTTTTAAAGGTAAACGCCGTGAGTTGGTAGCTGAAGACTATGTGTATGCAATTAAACGTATTTTAGACCCCAAAAACAGAGCACCTTCCGTTTCTTTTCTGGATGGAAAACTGGTAGGGGCCGATGTAGTTGTAGCTCAAGCAAAAAAAACAGGAAAATTTGATTATGCTGCGCCCATTGCTGGGATCAAAGCGCTTGATCGATATACTCTGCAATTTACTCTCACTCGCCAAGACTTCAACTTTCCTTATATTCTTGCCTATATTACCTTTGGTGGCGTTGCTAAAGAGGTTGTTGACTATTACGGTGATCGTATTGGCATGCATCCAGTTGGTACAGGACCTTATATGTTAAGTAAATATGTACCGAGAAGTAAGGTCGAATTAGTTGCCAATCCTGATTATCGAGGTTTTGTCTGGAATTTTAAGTCAACAGGCACGCCGTGGGATAACCAGCTTATTAAAGAAATGAGCGGTAAGAAAATGCCCCAAATTGGTAAGGTTGTAGTCAGTATTATTGAAGAACAACAGTCACGATGGTTAGCTTTTCAGTCTGGTCAATTAGATTTTGATAGACTTACAGCAGATGCTGTTCCGCAAGCTTTAGATGGAAATCAACTTAAGACTTCTTTTCAGAAAAGAGGAATTAAGCACTTCCCATATAAGGAACCTGAAATGACCTATACGATGATGAACATGCGTGATCCGGTCATTGGTGGTTTTAACCCGGAAAAGATAGCTCTGCGTAGAGCAATTACTTTATCGTACAATCAAAAAGAAAGTATAAAACAGGCTTATAAAGGGCAAGCAGTTAGAGCAGAAATGTTTATACCTGAAGGTGTAAATGGCTATAACCCTAAATATAAAAGTAGCGTAGGGTACAATCCATTATTGGCAAATAAATTACTTGATTATTATGGTTATAAAAAAGGTGCTGATGGTTATAGAACCCAGCCAAACGGGAAACCTTTAATTTTAAAAATTAATACAGAAAATAGCTCGGCCTCAGTTATCCACTCCGAACTCTGGAAAAAGAATCTGGATGCGATTGGCATTCGAGCTGACTTTAAGGTGAGTAATTTTGCAGATAACTTAAAAGCCGCAACTCAATGTAAATATATGATTTGGAGTGGCGCATGGATTGCTGACTATCCTGAGGGAGATAATTTTGCACAATTACTGTATGGACCAAATGCTGGTCAGGGAAATCATGCTTGTTATCAGTCTAAAACTTATGATGCGCTTTATACTCAGGCCATCCATTTGCCGCCTCAACAACGCTTACCATATTACGAAAAGCTTAACCGCCAGATTGAAGCTGATAATCCATGGATTGTTCATGTAACCCGTATTCGTAACTGGTTAGTACGGCCACAAGTTCAGGGTTTTAAACCCCATCCTATGATGAATACAAACTGGCAATATCTTGATATTACTCCTATTAAAAAATAATTTTAGATAAAGATCATGATGACTGAAAATTTACAACAAAAGCTCAAGCATTGTAGTATCAGCTTGCTATTCGCTAGTATGGCCTTAACGGGATCTACAAGTATTTTTGCGAAAAGCCCAGCCGATCCAAACAAAGTTTTACGTTATGTATTTCCAACAGCTGAAACAGGTTTCGACCCCGCGTATATCCATGATTTATATTCTGCACATGTAACCACATCGATATTTGAAACTTTATATACCTATGATTATTTAGCAAGGCCGGCAAAGCTTATTCCGCAAATAGCAACCGCTATGCCAGAAATCAGTGCTGATGGTCTGACCTATACCATTCACATAAAAAAGGGTATTTATTTTACACCAGACCCTGTTTTTAAAGGTAAACCAAGAGAATTAACAGCCAATGATTATGCGTACTCTTTTAAGCGTTTATTAGACCCGAATTTACGTTCTCCAAATAGCTGGTTATTAGAAAACAAAATTGAAGGTATGGATGCGTTAGTCAAAGCAGCCAATAAGTCCGGAAAATTTAACTATGATCAAAAGGTAAGTGGCTTACAAACACCGGATAAGTACACTTTGGTGATTCGTTTAGTTAAACCCGATTATAACTTTCCTTTATTATTGGCTCATGATCCGACAGGTGCTGTGGCACGCGAAGTTATCGAAAAATATAAAGACAAAGCTGGTTATGTAATGGGTCATCCTGTGGGTACAGGTCCTTATGTACTGAGCAAGTGGGTACCAGCATCGCGCATTGTTTTAAAGGCGAATCCTGATTATCGCGGCTTTACCTGGAACTTTACTGCTAGTAGCCCTGAAGATCAGGCAATTGTAAAACGCCTTAAAGGTAAAAAAATGCCTCAAATAGGTACAATTGATATTCAGGTGATGGAAGAAAACCAATCACGATGGCTAGCATTTCAGCGTGGTGAGGTTGATATATTTCAGCTTGAAGGCCAACTGGTCGCAAAAGCGGTTAAAGATGGTAAGTTAAGGCCTGAGCTTGCTAAAGAAGGCGTGCAGTTATCCCGCATTGTTGATCCTGAAATTAGCTATATTTATTGGAATCTTAAAAATCCAGTCGTTGGCGGAATGAGTAAAGAAAAGATTGCTTTACGCCGTGCAATAGCAATGTCTCGTTCAATAGATCAAGAAATTAAATTAGTAAGAAATGATGATGCTCAGCGTCTACATTTTCCAGTTCCACCCGGTGTGGTGGGAAATGACCCTCAATATAGAACCAGCACACCATATTCGGTGAAAGCAGCAAATTTACTATTAGATCGATATCACTATAAAAAAGATGCATCAGGTTGGCGGACACAACCAAATGGGAAACCTCTTGTTATTGAGTATATGGCGCGTAGCGACAGTATTGGGCAACAAAGTGCTGAACTTTGGAAAAAGAACTTAGATAGTTTGAACATTCGAATGGTCTTTAAACCCATGCTTTTTGCAGACCTCATTCGAGCGCAAAAACAATGTGAAGGGATGTTTGGGTCTTCTGCGTGGATAGCCGATTATCCAGATGGCGATAATTTTATGCAGAATTTTTATGGACCTAATACACACATGACAAACTGGTCTTGTGGTTCTACACCAGAATTTGATCCGTTGTATCGCCAAACCCAACAAATGCAAGCAGGTCCTGAAAGAGATGCGCTCTATCGCAAAATGACACGTCTACTAGAAGTGTATATGCCCGCTCAAATCTCTTATGCACGTTACCGAAATATGCTGGCTCAACCAAAAATCATTGGATATAAAAAACATCCAATTTTACATGCTGAGTGGATGTATTTCGATATTGATACAAATACTAAATCTAATCATTAAGTGAAAAAATTGGAGATAAAATGAAAAACAACACACTGAAAATGATAACTTTATCTATGTTGACCATGAGTGTAAGTCAGTTTGCAACGGCAGAGACAACACGTCCTACTTTGCCATTACTGAAAGCACAACAACTTCCAGCATGGTGTGATGCAAATTTAAAAAAGATTCAACAGCAGATTACAGTCTTTGAAAAAACACCTGTTAAGAATAATGCAGCAGCGGCACCTATATTGGCAAAATGGGATAAAATTTTTGCCCATTTTGAAGATTTTTCAGGTCCGATAAGTCTATATAGTAATGTAGATCCAGATGCAAAATTGCGTAAGGCCGCAGAGGACTGTGAAATCAAAATTAATCAATTTCACACTGATATATTTCAAAACCCAAAGCTCTATAATTTAATTAAAAATACGCAAGCAACAGATCCAATTGACCAAAAATACCGCCAAGATATTCTCAGTCAATTTGAAGATACTGGTGTTCAATTAGAACCAGCAAAACGTGCACGAATGAAGGCTATTCTGGATGAGTTGACCAAACTCGAACAAGAATATGCACGTAACGTCCGAGATAATCCGGAAAAACTTGAGTTTACTCCTGAAGAAATGAAAGGGTTGCCTCAAAGTTATATTTCAGCATTGAAGAAAAATGCTAAAGGCAACTATTTATTAGGTTTCGAATATCCGGAATATCGTCCATTTATGGAGCTCGCGGATAATGATGATGCCCGAAAAAGATATCAAATTGCCTTTACGCGACGTGGTACTGAACAAAATTTAAAACTACTTACACAGGCAATAGATTTGCGTTATGAGCTTGCGCAGTTATTTGGAAAAGCAAGTTATGCAGATTGGGTTTTAAAAGACCGTATGGCTAAAACACCTGACGCCGTAAATCAGTTTTTGGCAGAAGTACAAAAAACTGTAGCTCCACTTGAGCGCAAAGAAGTAGAAGAACTGCGCGCATTTAAAGCGCAAACATTAAAAACGCCATTAGAAAAAACCGAGATCACCCGTTGGAGCGAAGCTTACTGGAGTGAAAAACTTCGTAAGAGTAAATATCAGATTGATCAGGAAAAACTTCGTGACTATTTTCCGACTTTAGCTGCTCAAAAATGGTTATTTGCTATTTCATCTGACCTTTATGGTATTGATTTTAAACCTGTCAAAGTGAAAGCATGGCAAAACGAAGTTGAATATTACGATGTAGTTGACAAAAAGACAGGAAAGCTTCTTGGCGGTCTGTATATGGATAAATTCCCTCGTGAAGGGAAATATGGTCATGCTGCGGTTTGGGGAGTATACGGTGGCAGCACTTTAACCAATCGATTACCAGTTTCAGCATTAGTCACCAATTTTAACCGTAAAGGTTTAAACAGTGATGAGCTAGAAACTTTTGTTCATGAATTTGGCCATGCTTTACATGGCATATTATCAAATACACGTTATGCCAGTCAGTCGGGAACATCCGTAGAGCGTGATTTTGTAGAAGCACCGTCTCAAATGTATGAAGAGTGGGCACGCCGTAAAGAGACTTTATCTAAAGTGGCTGATTACTGTGATCCAGCATGTCCACGTGTTGATGACGAACTCATTGCTCGTTTAAAAGCTGTACATAACTATGGTCGTGGTCTGCGTTATGCACGTCAGACTCTTTATGCGCAGTACGATATGTCATTGCATACTGCCGATGCATTAAAAGTAAAGCCTTTAGAAAATTGGCAAAAAATGGAAGCTGCTACAGCGTTAGGTTATGTACCAACAACAGAGTTTCCTGGGCAGTTTGGGCATTTAATGGGCGGTTATCAAGCAGGTTATTACGGCTATATGTGGTCTGAGGTTTTAGCTTTAGACATGCTTTCTGCGTATGGGGACAACCTTAATAATCCACAAGTTGGACAGCGTTACCGTCAAACCATTTTGTCACAAGGTAGCCAAAAACCAGCAGCTGAATTAGTTAAAGATTTTCTTGGCCGTGAACCTGATAACAAAGCGTTTTTTAATGAAATTACCGGACAACGGGTTAAATAAGGAATTATCACTATGCTGGCATATGTTATTCGGCGTTTATGGCAGATGATTCCAACTATGTTGGGGGTAGTCTTACTTATTTTTATTCTTTTTAACTGGGTAGGTGGCGATCCTGCTTATATTTTAGCGGGCAAGATGTCTAATCCTGAGCAGATCGAAAACATTCGTAAGCAGCTTGGTGTCGATCAGCCTTATTACGTTCAGCTCTGGATTTTCATTAAACAAATACTAACTTTTGATTATGGAGCGAGTTGGAGTACGGGTGAACCTGTTTCCCAAATTATTTTAACCCGATTAGGACCGTCGCTTACGCTTCTAATTCCACTGACTATTTTACAGACGGTTATTTCAATTATTTTAGCTTTGGCTGTTGCAGCGGTACGTGGCTCTCTAACCGACCGTATGGTCATGATGCTATGTACCATCGGCATGTCGATCAGTATTTTAGTTTATATTATCGTTTTTCAATATGTTCTGGCGTATCAGCTAAGTTGGTTCCCTGTACAAGGCTGGAGCGATAGCTTTACTGATAATTTATTTAAGTTTGCCTTACTACCGATTCTCATCATGCTGGTGGTGAGTATTGCACCGACTTTGCGTTTATATCGTAGCTTTGTGCTTGATGAAGTTAATCAGGATTATGTTCGAACAGCACGTGCTAAAGGTGTAGGTGAAAGCCGAATTTTAGGCGTACATGTGCTGCGGAACGCTTCAATTCCCATTATTACCGACGTGATGTCAACTTTACCTGCATTACTCATAGGCGCATTTTTAATTGAACGCTTTTTTGGTATTCCTGGGATTGGTCGAGAGGTGATTATTGCAGTTGAGCGGAGTGATTTTCCTGTTATTAAAGCAATTACAGTTTACATCGCAGCTGCAACCATGATTTTTAACTTGATTGCCGATTTGGTCTACAAAGTGGTTGATCCACGTGTACAGTTGAAGTAGGTGGGCTATGCTGAGCGTTTTATCAAAAAGAAAACAACAAACAAAAGCGGAAGCTCATTCATCTGGCCTGTGGAAACTTGCCATGCGACGTCTTCGGGCCGACAAGATCGCAATGTCATCGCTAGTGATTGTATTGTTTTATTTTATTATTCTGGTTCTATCAATGACAGGTGTGATTGCATCTGACTGGAATAAAGAGGTTGCAGTAAGTTATGCACCACCTACATTTATAGGCGCAGACAAGACAACAGGTGCAGGGCAAAATGCTGCGGTGGTTGATGAGGAATTACCAGAAAATCCTGTCGATCCCTTAAAAGATGTAATTCATCAACTTAAGGCTGAAATTAAACAAGAGAAGAGCTCCGACAGCGCGATTAATTATTATGGTGTTGTAGATCCATTAGCTGATGATATGAAGGCCATTGATCAGCAACTTGGTGGACATTTACTTGATCAGCAAAGTGAACTTAAAAGCACACTTATATTTGGAGCTGACAAATGGGGACAAGACGTCCTTAAAAAGACTATTAAAGGTGCTGAAACATCAATCATTGTTGGGGTGATATCCGCTTTACTTGCGGTAGGCATCGGTACACTTTTAGGCGCAATTTCTGGATATTTCGGTGGTTGGGTGGATGATATTCTCAACTGGTTTTATAACATTTTTACCTCAATTCCATATTTATTATTAGTTCTCGCTATTGCTGCTGTACTTCAACAAAAAGGCATTTTATCTATTGTTCTGATTTTAGGTTTAACGGGCTGGACGGGTGTTTATCGTTTAATACGTGCCGAATATATGAAACATACTGCACGTGAGTACGTTCTTGCTGCTAAGGCAATTGGCGTTGGACACTTCCGCCGTATGTTCATTCATATTTTTCCTAATGTCAGCCATATCGCTTTGGTCCAAATGTCAATTCTGGTGGTGTCTTTCATTAAATCTGAGGTCATCTTGAGTTTCTTAGGTTTTGGTGTGCCAGTAGGTGTAGTGTCTTGGGGGAGCATGTTAAATGAAGCACAAAGTGAACTTCTTTTAGGTAAGTGGTGGCAGCTTGTCGCAGCTTCTGTTGCGATGGCTGTTTTGGTAACGGCATTTTCAATGTTTACTGATGCACTTCGTGATGCATTAGATCCAAAACTAAAATAAGAGGAAATCCTAATGTCAGAACAAGAAAATCAGAATGCGCCGTTGCTGCATGTTAAAAATTTACGAGTGAGTTTTAAAGGTGAAGATAAACAATATATTGAAACCGTGAAGGGAATTAGCTTTGATATTCCTGCAAACACCACGGTTGCTTTAGTAGGTGAGTCGGGTAGCGGCAAATCAGTTACTTCTTTGGCAACTATGGGCTTACTGCCTGTAGGTCAGAGTAAAATTGATGAGCAAAGTAAAATTATATTTGAAGGCAAAGATTTGCTCAGCTTATCTCGTACAGAGATGCGTAAAATTTGTGGCAAAGATATTGCCATGATTTTTCAGGAGCCGATGTCATCATTAAATCCTGTTTTTACGGTTGGCAATCAAATTGCAGAAGTGTTGTGTTTGCATATGGGGTTGAGCCGTAAACAGGCCCGACAACGCGTTTTAGAATTACTTAAAGAAGTAGGTATTCCTTCACCTGAAACTAAAATTGATGCCTATCCAAATCAACTTTCGGGTGGTCAGCAGCAACGTGTCATGATTGCTATGGCGATTGCGTGTGAGCCTAAACTGCTGATTGCGGATGAACCGACTACAGCACTTGATGTCACGATCCAAAAACAGATTATTGATTTACTCGAGTCATTGCGTAAGCGCCGTCAAATGTCGATGCTTTTTATTACTCACGATTTGGCATTGGTCGGTGAAATTGCAGATAAAGTTATTGTGATGCGTCATGGCGAGATTAGAGAGCAAGGCGTGGCTGAACAGGTTTTAGAACAGCCTAAAGATGTATATACTCGAGCATTACTTTATTGTCGTCCGCAAATGTCACAACGGCCTTATCGTTTGCCTGTTACCAGCGATTTTATGCGTCAAGAAGACAATATATTGGTCGAACAAAGTTTTGACGTTTCAGGAATTCCCCAGCGTAAACGGGGTTTAAATGGCGATGAGCAAATCATCTTAGAAGTAAAAGATCTGAAAAAAAGCTTTTATAGTCGTAAAGGTCTATTTGGCAAAGAAGAGTTTCAGGCTGTTAAAGGAGTTTCTTTTAAACTTGCTAAAGGAAAAACTTTAGGTTTAGTCGGTGAGTCAGGTTCAGGTAAAACGACCGTTGGGTTGTTACTCATGCGCTTACATCAAGCCTCTGGAGGGCAAGCTTTCATCGAAGGTAAAGATATTCTTTCATTAACTGAAAAAGAGTTTGCTAAATATCAACGAAAGATTCAGATCATTTTTCAAAACCCATATGCCTCTCTTAATCCACGTTTTACCATTGGGCAGATATTATTAGAGCCTATGCAAATTCATGGTATTGGTAAAGATGATGCGGAACGTAAACAGATTGCCCTTGGACTGCTTGAGCGAGTCAATTTACCTGAGCAAGCTTATTATCGTTACCCGCATGAGTTCTCGGGTGGGCAACGCCAACGTATTGCCATTGCACGGTGTTTAACGCTAAAGCCTGAAATTTTGATTTGTGATGAATCGGTTTCGGCCTTGGATGTTTCAGTTCAAGCACAAGTACTAAACTTATTACAAGACTTACAAGATGAGTTTGGGCTTAGTTATATCTTTATTTCACATGACTTATCGGTTGTGAAATACATCTCTGATCAGGTGATGGTTATGAATCATGGTGAGGTTGTTGAAATCGCTAACTCAGATGAGCTCTATGCACATCCTCAACATGACTATACTAAACGATTATTGCAGGCCATTCCTCAAGGAATTCAGCACATCTCATAAGCGTAAAGTTATGTCGTTAAAGGCACTTTCTAGTGCCTTTTTATTTGGTTTATAGGGCAAATGCTTATAAAATATAAAAAGTAAATATAGAGTATTTTATTCTTGCTATGTGCGCTAACTTTAAACCTTTAACGCTTGCTCAATTGCAGCAACTTCAGTTACCTGAAGTTGGCTTTAGCTATGCCGAAGAGGTTTATCCTGCTGGAACAATGCCATTATTATTTAAATCATCGCAAGGCCTTGAATGGCGTGAAGTGATGTTTGGATTGGTTCCAAAATGGGCTGAAGCTACCAATATAGCAAAACATACTTATAACGCTCGTCATGAAACAATCTTCCAAAAACCGAGTTTTCAAGAAGCTGCGCTTAAATGTAAGTTCGGTGTGATTCCAGTGACCGAGTTTTATGAAAGTAAATATATAAATGATAAGCCAGAGCGGTGGGGTGTGCGCCGTAAAGATGGGCAAGCTTTTTTTATTGCAGCAATTTATGAAATTTGCAAAATAAATGAAACGATTATTCGTTCTGCAAGCATGTTGACCATGGACGCTATAGACCATCCAATGATGAAAGACTTTCACGAACCAGGTGACGTTAAACGATCAGTGATTGTAATTCCACATGATCGTTTGGAAGAGTGGTTAAGTTTAGAATCGCCTGACATTTCAAGTTTTATTGAGGGCTTTCCCGTCGAAGAATTTGAATGCTCTCATGTACCAAAAGAAAAAATTATAAAACCTACACCACAGTTAAGTATGTTTGACTAACTTACTTAAAACTAAGAGGAGGTTATTGATCTCAATTTGAATCAATAACCTCTATGTTTTATTCAATATTTTTACTTAATGTTTGTACTTCAGAATCTTCAGCCAAATAGGTCAATTCAATAGGCGAAATCACAAAAGTCGTATTATCTGAGGTCTGTTTAAATACGAAGCCATATTCAAAAGATTGGCTATTTTTACTTGGTAACCAGAATAGATAAGGACAACCTGTATAACTCCCATCCCAACCCATTTCTCTAGCTAAAGCCAAGGCTGTATCAGATTTCGCTATGATTTCTTTAAGTGATTCTTTATCTCGTTGAGAGACGTCACCATCATCATCTGCAAAGGTTTGTAGAAACTCAGTTAAGGGCTTAAGGTCTTCCCAGTTATGTTCTATTGTAGAGAAATGATATCCATATAGCATCATGTGCACTTTCTTCCATCTTGTTATTGTGTCTTTGAACATACCAAGAAATATATGAAAAGGAAATGGATAAATCTGGTTTAAGTTGTTTATTTTTCATAACTTATAGATTGTTTTTTGTACGGAATAAAAGCTTTTATAAACATTATAATTATTCATATTAACTATATAGCGTACGCTCAAAGCAGTGCTCGCCTAATGATTAAGATAGATTACTATTTTAGTAAATCAAACTGTTGGCGAATATTGAATTGTTCATAATTCACCTATAATAGAATTGAAACTATATCGAGCATATTTATGTTTATAACAACTACACGCCCACAAGATAACTTAATTAATCAACTTCTGCCTATTTTGGAACAGGCGAGCCAAATTTTATTAGAAGAATATCAAAACTATTCTGCGGGTTATGAGTTTACTATTCATGAAAAACAAGATGATTCACCTGTAACCCAAGCAGATCTAAAGGTAAATAGATTTTTACTAAAACATCTTGCAGAGATTACTCCAGAGTTGCCTGTATTGTCTGAAGAAAGTGATTATAGTGCTCGACATGAATGGTCTACTTGTTGGATGTTAGACCCACTCGATGGAACCAAAGAATTTATACATGAACGTGATGAGTTTACGATTAATTTAAGCCTGATTAAGGGTAAAGAAACCGTTTTTTCGGTTATTGCTGTGCCATGCGAACAAGTGGTGTACTTAGGATATCTGCAAGATTTACCTTTTAAATATAATTTTAGCCAAAAACAATGGTATCAATATCAGGTCAATTCAACTTCGTTAGATACACCTATACAAATAGGACTTAGTCACGGTAGTAAAAATCCAAAATACCAAAAATTTATTCAACCTATTGAAAAAGAACATCGCATTATTCGACGAGAAGCTGGGAGTGCCTACAAATTTTGTATGATGCTAGAAGGTGAAATAGATATTTATCCACGCTTCCATCCCACTTCTGAATGGGACACAAGTTCAGGTCAAGGACTATTAGAAAGTATAGGTGGCGGCTTACTTACTCTGGATGGTAAGCCTTTTGAATATAACCAAAGAAACACGGTTTTAAATAAGGGCTTTATCGCTTTTCGTGATGAGGAAAGTAAAAAAATAGCATTTGAAGCTTTAGCCCAATCAGGTGTTATAGATTGAGAGTTATGCCAGACATGTTATAGTGGCAAAGTATTGAAAAAAGATGACAAGATAAAAATGGCACTCGATTTATTGCCTAAAAGTATGTTTGAAGCAATTGATTTATTGCCCGATGCTTCAACTCCTGTAACCTTATTTACGCGCCATTCTTTAAGAGAACTTGTAGATGGGCAGGGCTTGGCTGGATATGATCTCCAACTTACTCCTCAGGGGCGTGAGCTTGCACAGGCATGGGGTAATTATTTAATTAAAAATACAGATCGTGTTATTCAGCATTGTATTTCAAGTCCAATACAACGCTGTGTCGATACGGCTGCGCTCATGATTGAAGGGGCTGACGATGTAAACCCTCAATCTAATACACATACGATTGAAATTATTGAGCAAGGTCTACTTGTTGAACCAGGTAGTTTTGTTTTGGATATAAAACAAGCAGCTCCTTATTTCAAAAAGCAAGGTGCGTTAGGTTTTATTAATAGTTTTGTAAATAATGCATTGCCTGGCATGAAACATCCGATTACTGGGGTTTTAGATGTACTAGAGCTTATTTACCGAACTCATCCTAAAACCCAAGGTGGCCTTAGTTTAGCCGTCAGTCATGACACGATTATTGCTGCAATTGTTGCTGTAATTTCAGGTGAGAATAAAATTAAGAAAGAAGACTGGCCTGAAATGATGGAAGGGTTATTTGTATGGTTTGAAGGTGAAGAGTTTCCAAATTGTAAATTAAAGTGGATTTGGAGAGGAAAGGCCTACGAACTGAATGTGGCTAAATTTCATAAAGTACTATAAGCTCAAAAACGATAGATAATAAAAAAAGCCCTATTGGGCTTTTTTTACATGTTCAAATTAGTTAGCTAACGCTTTAACTTGAGCATTTAAACGGCTCTTATGACGAGCAGCTTTATTTTTGTGGATGATGCCTTTATCAGCCATGCGGTCGATTACAGGTACAGCTTTTTTGTAAGCTTCTGTAGCAACAGCATAATCACCACCAGCGATTGCACTTAAAGTACGTTTGATGTAGGTACGAACCATAGAACGCAAGCTTGCGTTGTGTTTACGCGCTGTAACGTTTTGGCGCGCACGTTTTTTAGCTTGAGCAGAGTTTGCCACTCTTGCACTCCTTGAAAATAAGTTGGTCTGGGCGGGCTGTGGTCAATTCAGTAAACTGATGTAACCATCACCAGCCCGTAAACAAGTGCCATATTGTGATGAATCAACACCGTGAAGTCAAGCCTTGCGAGCATTTTAAGCGGTTTTAGGGGCTGCTAAAACGGTAAGAAAAGGTTAAATTTGATACAAACTTAAAGAGGGTTGGATAAAAAATGACTATAAGTGCTAAAAAAGCAATTGTGATAGGTGCTACTGGACTTGTGGGTTTAGCTCTTGTTGAACAGCTTGAGCAAACACCCGAATTTGAAGAGATTACAGTAGTCGTGAGAAAAGAATCACAACTACTTAATACATATAAAAAAGTTACTCAACTCGTTATAGAAGATTTTTTATTGCTCAATGACGAAGATGTGAGTGGACATACTCATGCATTTAGCTGTTTAGGAACAACATTAAAAGTCGCTGGTTCAAAACAGGCCTTTTACGCTGTGGATTATGAAATCAATGCTCATTTAGCAGACCTAGTGCAAGACAAGCACATTCATTTACTGCTTGTGAGTGCTCTTGGCGCAAATGCAAATTCTCTAATTTTCTATAATAAAGTGAAAGGACAGTTAGAAGATTATATTGAAAGTTTAGAAATCGAAAAATTATCTATTTTTAGACCGTCTTTACTGATTGGTAAACGTAGTGATGTCCGGTTTATTGAAGACATAGGGCAAAGTCTTTTTAAGTTTATTGAGAATAAATTACAAAAACCATTCAAATATAAGCCTGTAACTGCAGAGCAATTGGCCCATACGATGGTCATAGCGGCGCTAACGCAAATTGAAGCTTTTAAACGATATGATAATCTGAACATACAACAAACGTGATAATGGAGTATTTAAGTGTCGACAATACCATTTGTAACTTGTGATTTATTAGATGATAACCCTGAAAAAAACTTGCAGGTCGTAATTCCATCGATGGATGGAAAGTTCTTTCAAAGTTATGGGGCGCGTAAAACATTTGGAGGGCAGGTTGTAACCGTAAAGTGCTTTGAAGATAACTCACGAGTAAAAGAGTTATTAGCAACAGATGGTACAGATAAAGTATTAGTGGTAGATGGTGGCGCCTCTATGCGTTGTGCGCTTATGGGTGACATGATTGCTGAATCAGCGGTTAAAAATAATTGGAATGGTGTGGTGATTTACGGTTGTGTACGTGATGTTGATGCACTTGCAACTTTGGATTTAGGCGTACATGCATTGGCTGCAATTCCCCAAAAAAGTAATCGTAAAGGCATTGGTGAAGTAGATATTCCTTTGTATTTTGGTGGAGTCACAATTCAATCTGGTGATTTTATCTATGCGGATAATAATGGAATTGTGATTGCAAAAGAAAAATTAGTCTAATTCTCTCATACAAAGGAACGCATGATGGTGATTCATCAAATTAAAGTACTTCAAGCAGTTATATCTGCAATTGCCGAAGGTGGTAGAGGTGTTACAGGAACAGCATTTCCACAGCAACCTGTAAAAGCTTTAAAGCTATATGAATTTGAAGGTTCACCATTTTGCCGTCGCGTTCGTGAAGTGATTACACTTTTGAATTTGGATGTGGAAATTTATCCATGCCCTAAGGGAGGAAAAAAGTATCGATCAGTTGTAAAAGAAAAAGGCGGCAAATTACAATTTCCTTTTTTAATTGATGAAAATACTGGTGATCAGCTATATGAATCACAAGATATTATTCATCATTTATTTAAACACTATGGTAAGACAGGAAAAACACCTCAGAAATTTTCGAGTTACCCAAACATGCCTTATGTTGCAGTTGCAGGGACTATCTTAAATGGTGCTCGTGGAGTTTGGATAAATAAAAAAATTGTTGATAGAGCTGCGCCTGAGCAAAAACTTGAGTTGTGGAGCTTTGAGGCGAGTCCGTATTCACGAATTGTAAGAAGTCTACTCTCTGAACTTGAGCTTCCATATATTTTGCATAATGTGGCAAAAGAGAGATGGCAAGATATGGGACCTGCTATTTTTCGCTTAAAACCAGGGAAATATATACCTTTAAAAGATGGGAAAAGGGAAAAGCTATTGCCTATTATGCAAGGTAAAATGCAAGTGCCATATTTGGTAGATCCAAATACGGGAGTGAAGATGTTTGAATCTGCTCAAATCGTAAAATATTTAAAAAAGCAGTACGGACATTAATTAAGGTTAATGTGAGCAAGAGTTTAAGGCATTTTACTTAAACTCTTATGAATATTAGATTTTATGAAGGTATGTATGAAAAGAAAGTGAATATGCTAAATTAACGAGGTTAAATACCTAAAAAGGCATATTTTATGGAATGTATGAGAATTCAACCTGTAACGAGTGCTCCCGGTGAAAATGCATTATTTATTGTGTTGGGGCTGGCTCAAGGTGATTCTGTAATAGAAAAAGTAAAAGATTTTGCTGCTAATTTTTCAGCATTAACTCGAAGTCTCTTTAATCGTTATCCGGATAGTAAATTTAATGCTACTTTAGGTTTTAGCTCAAATGCATGGGATATTTTATTTCCAGAGCAAACAAAGCCCCAAGAGTTACAACCATTTCAAGAAATTAGAGGTCCGAAATATACGGCTGTTTCAACTCCAGGGGATTTATTTTTTCATATTCGTGCTGATCGCCAGACTTTATGTTATGAGCTGGGTAATATAATTAATCAACAGCTTGGTAAAGTAACGTATCCAATTGATGAAGTTCATGGCTTCCGTTATTTTGACGGACGGGCAATTATTGGCTTTGTGGATGGGACTGAGAACCCTGAACCCGTTATTGCAGCGCAGTGGGCATTGGTCGGTGATGAAGATCCTGATTTTATGGGCGGAAGTTATGCTTTTATCCAAAAATATATGCATGATATGGATAAATGGCGTTCATTAACCGATGAAGAGCAAGAAAAAGTGATTGGCCGTAAAAAGTTCAATGATGTTGAGCTCAGCGATGATGAAAAACCTTTAACTGCTCATAATGTTGTAAGTAAAGCTCACGATGCAGAAGGCAATGAACTTAAAATTATGCGAGCTAATATGCCTTTTTCGAATCCTTCTAGAAATGAATATGGCACGTTCTTTATTGGCTACTCGCGTAAATTTAGTACCACCCGACAAATGCTTGAAAATATGTTCTTAGGAAATGAGCAAGGTAATCTTGACCGATTACTTGATTTTAGTACTGCCCAAACGGGAACTCTATTTTTCGTACCAACTGTGGATTTTCTGGATGATTTAGGTGATGAGTAATCATTAAAAATAAGCTTAAATGGTGGAGGTCAATAGATTACCTCCACTATGTACATTGAAATTAATATGATGTGATGAAATGTTTAAAAAGTTAACACAACTCTTCCAAGGCTCGAAAGAGACACCTGAGCAAATTTATTTACAAGAGAATCAACTCAGGTTTGATTCCGAACATGGCCCGATGATTAAAAATGTCGTGATTAATGAAAAGTGGTCAGAGCATCTTGAGTATTTTTCAAATCGTAAACTACAGAATTTTGATAATCTACCTAAACTATTTCAAATTACGCCACAAATTAATGAAAAAATTGATTTAGAGATTGCAACGCAACGCTATGTAGAAAGGTTAGGAAATACAGAACAAAAGTTACTTGAGCTTAAAGTGGTTATACAAATATTAAATCAATATTACGTTTTGTTTTTGCGTGATAAATAATCATAGTTGATTGATTAAAAAATATAAAAATTAGAGCGAAGTAGTAGTTTGATTTTCAAAAAAATAACTCATTTCACTAAAAACATCATGCTACTATTGAGCTCATATCTTCTTAGCTGATAAAAGCCATATACATGTTTCAACAAGAAATCTCTCAATTGAATTTACAACAGCTCAAAGCCGGTGAAAAGCGTTGGGTAGGGTCGTTATTAGGTTCATCTGCTGCATTATTATTCAAAGAAATTGCTATTCAGCATTCATCTTTACTCGTGGTGGTGGCTCGAAATAACCAACATGTTGCTCAGTTAGAAAGTGAACTTGAATTTTATGGCATAAAACCGACAATTTTCCCTGATTGGGAAATTTTGCCGTATGACCGTTTGTCACCTCATCAAGATATTGTTTCGGAACGTCTCGCAATTTTATCTAATATGCCGCAAAAGGGTGTCTTGCTCATTTCAGCGAGTACTTTAGCTCAGAGAGTTGCACCATATTCTTGGGTTTTAGGTGAGCATTTTGATATTCATGTGGGGCAAAAATTTGATTTAGAACAACAGAAGTTACGGTTAGTACAAGCAGGCTATCATTTAGTAGACACGGTTTATGATCACGGTGAGTTTGCTGTACGTGGCAGCATTATGGATATTTTTGCATCTGGTCAGGATGCGCCTATCCGTATTGACCTGTTTGATGATGAAATTGATACATTAAAATTCTTTGATCCAGAAACGCAAAGAACCACCACAACTTTAAAAAGTTTTACAGTTCTTCCAGCGAAAGAGTTCCCTTTAAAAGAAGCTCGTTCGATTTTCAGAGACCGTTACTCTGAACTTTTTCCGACTGCAAATCCTAAGAAAAACCCCATTTATCAAGATGTTCTTGATGGAATTGCATCTCCGGGAATTGAGTTTTATTTACCATTATTTTTTGATAAAGCTCAAATGCAAGCTCAAAGTACACTGACAACGTATTTACCAAAGAATTGCATTGTAATTACAACTAGTGATGTGGACACTGATTTAACCAGTTTTTGGAAAGAAGTTTTCCGTAGATATGAAGATAGACGTCATAACGCTGATCAGCCAATTCTACCTCCTGATGAATTATTTATTGCGCCAAACCACTTGCTTAGTGCTTTAAATCAGTTCCCACGTATGCTTGTGAGTGCTGAGCCAGTTGAAGAAAAAGCTGGAGCTTTAAATCTCAAAGTTGAACAACCTCCTAAGCTGGCAGTAGATCCGAAAAAAGAAAAACCATTTGCGGTAGTTAAAAAATATATTGATGAAGCGAACCATCCAGTTTTATTGGTTGCAGAAAGTGCTGGTCGTCGTGAAAGTTTAAGAGATGGTTTACGTGCCAGTCTGGGAGATATTCCTAGCGTAGATAGTTTTGAACAGTTCCAGAAAAGTCAGTTTGCGATTGCGATTACTAATGCGCCATTAGACCGTGGTTTGCTTTTAACCGATCAATTGTCTGTTATTTCTGAAAATCAGTTATATGAGCACCGGGTAGTCCAACGTCGTCGTAAACGTCAGCAAGAAGTTTCAGAAGAGTTCTTAATTCGTAGTTTGACCGAATTAAGTATTGGCGCTCCTGTTGTTCATATTGACCATGGTGTAGGGCGTTATGCTGGGTTAATTACTTTAGCAATTGAAGGGCAAGATTATGAATTCTTGCAATTAGACTATGCTGAAGAGGCAAAAGTTTATGTGCCTGTGACTAACTTGCATCTTATTAGCCGTTACAGTGGTGGAGATCCGGACTTAGCACCATTACATAAAATTGGAACTGATGCGTGGAGTAAAGC
This sequence comes from Acinetobacter pittii, assembly GCF_034067285.1. Lineage (NCBI taxonomy): Bacteria > Pseudomonadati > Pseudomonadota > Gammaproteobacteria > Moraxellales > Moraxellaceae > Acinetobacter > Acinetobacter pittii. The sequence continues at coordinate 1,918,978 of NZ_CP139286.1, read as the reverse complement.
AAAACGTAAAGCTTTAGAACAAATTCATGATGTTGCAGCAGAGTTGTTACATATACAAGCACGTCGGCAGTCAAAACCTGGTTTTGGCTTTGAAATAGATCAGTCGCTTTATATGCAATTTGCGAGCGGATTTGCGTATGAAGAAACCCTTGATCAGGCCAATGCTATTGAAGCGACGCTTTATGATATGCAACAAGCTAAACCGATGGACCGACTTGTTTGTGGGGATGTTGGTTTTGGTAAAACTGAAGTTGCGATGCGTGCAGCATTTGTTGCCGTGCAAAATGGTAAACAGGTTGCTGTTTTAGTACCGACGACATTGCTTGCTCAACAGCATTATGAGTCTTTTAAAGATCGTTTTGCTGACTGGCCTGTTCGTATTGAAGTGCTCTCACGCTTTGGTTCAAATAAAACGCATACGAAAAATATTGAAGACCTTGCTGAGGGCAAAGTCGATATTGTGGTAGGCACCCATAAACTTTTACAAGAAAATGTACAGTTTAAAGATCTAGGCTTAATGGTGGTTGACGAAGAACACCGTTTTGGAGTGCGTGATAAAGAGCGTATTAAAGCATTACGCGCAGATGTAGATATGTTGACGCTTACAGCTACACCAATCCCACGAACTTTAAATATGGCTTTTTCGGGAATGCGTGATTTATCTATCATTGCTACACCGCCAGCCCGTCGTTTAGCTGTTAAAACCTTTGTACAAGAACATACCGAAGCATCTATTAAAGAAGCGATTTTGCGTGAATTACTACGTGGGGGCCAAGTATATTTCTTGCACAATGAAGTTGATACGATTGAAAGAGCTGCTGAAAATATTCGTGTGCTTGTGCCCGAAGCTCGTGTGGCAGTGGCTCACGGACAAATGAGGGAAAGAGAACTTGAGCAAGTCATGCAACAGTTCTATCACAAAGAATACAATGTATTGGTATGTTCAACCATTATTGAAACCGGTATTGATGTTCCAAATGCCAACACTATTTTGATCGAAAGGGCTGACAAACTTGGTCTAGCTCAATTACATCAACTGCGTGGCCGTGTGGGGCGGTCACATCACCAAGCTTATGCTTATTTATTAGTTCCTTCGATAAAGCATCTAAAAGGTGATGCTGAAAAACGTCTTGATGCAATCCAACGTGCTTCAACTCTTGGTGCTGGTTTCATGTTGGCTACAGAAGATTTAGAAATTCGCGGCGCAGGCGAGCTTTTAGGCGAGCAGCAAAGTGGTTCAATGCAGGCAATTGGTTATAGCTTGTATATGGAAATGCTTGAAAAAGCTACTAAGGCGATTCAACAAGGGAAAACGCCGAATTTTGATGCACCTTTATCATTAACAGCAGAAATTAATTTACACATTCCTGCACTGATTCCAGATGATTATTTAGGTGATGTGCATCAGCGTTTATTATTCTATAAGCGTATTAGTAATACAGATACCCAAGAAAAACTCGACAATATCCGTATGGAACTGATTGACCGTTTTGGAGTTCCACCGCAATCAGTTAAACACTTATTTAGTGTTCACCAAATTCGACTGAAAGCTGAACAGCTAGGTATTACTAAAATCGATATTAATACCCAAGGTGGCAATATTGAATTCTCGCCTGATACACCTGTTCAGGCCATTAGTATTATTCAACTCATGCAAAAGCATCCAACCTATTATCGTATGGAAGGTGGTCAGCGCTTAAAAGTGATGGTTCAGCTTGAAGAACAGGAAAAACGAATTCAATTTATTAATGATTTGTTAGCGAAATTATTGAATGAATTACATGCTTAAAACTTGTTTTAAAGTGATTTCAACTCAACAAGAATCTTTTGTATGTTAATAACAGAATTTTATGCACGTTTTCTTGGTCTATTCGGGGAATAAGTGCATAAAATCATTGTTATTTGTAATCAAACCAGACACTAGCAATACTCACATTAAAACTGATGTGATAGTATTAGCCATTATTGTTTATTGTCATTTATAAAAGATATGTTTAGTTTGCATCCACAACTTGCTCAAGATACTTTTTTTGTAGGCGATTTTCCGCTTTCAACATGTCGTTTAATGAATGATATGCAATTCCCTTGGCTGATTTTAATCCCTCGTGTGCCGGGAATCACAGAATTATATGAGTTGAGCCAAGCCGACCAAGAACAGTTTTTGCGCGAATCAAGTTGGTTATCTAGCCAGCTATCTCGTGTATTCCGTGCTGATAAAATGAATGTTGCAGCCTTAGGGAATATGGTGCCTCAATTGCATTTCCATCATGTTGTACGTTATCAGAATGATGTTGCATGGCCTAAACCAGTTTGGGGTACACCAGCTGTTCCATATACAAATGATGTGCTGGCTCATATGCGTCAAACCCTTATGCTTGCGCTACGTGGTCAAGGCGACATGCCTTTTGATTGGCGCATGGACTAAATCAATGCAATGCCACATTTATATGAATGTGGCTACATTGAGGTGTGGAGGATAGGGTGCAATTAGAGAGGTTTATCGATAGAGAGCCTAAGCAGTTTGCATATTTTCATCGTTTGATGGGATATTCAATTCTGTCATTAATTTTAGTGATCTACGCTTTTACCTCACCAAATACAAATTATCAGATCTATATTCCACCTCTTTTTCTATTTCTGCTTTTTATTAGCTCGAAGTTAGAACACTGGCTTCAGTACCAATTCGATAAAAAAACTCAAAAAAGTGTTTTCTTTGCAATCGATGCAATTGTTGTAGCAGTTACTTTGGCAGGACTGCATCTTAATTTAGTGCCTACATTCATTGCACTTTTTGCATTGTTTTATTCAGCAATTAATAGTCGTATTTCTTTCGCAGTCATTTGTTTAACGAGTTTGTTAGGCGCGATTATTTTTTATTTAAGTACTTTTTTCCTATTTGGTTTTTATACATATTTTGAGCCTACTAGCCAAGAGTTGACAGTAATAACACTCCTTGGTTTGGTTATGTTTATTACCATTGGAAATTATTACCAGCATCGCTGGGTTAAAAAAATCAGTCAGCAGCGTCAACATTACTATGACCAAATGACCCGTTATATTGCTTTTGCTAATCAGCTAAGCCGTTATGCGCCACTACAGTTGTGGCAGTCTATTATGCGCGGCGAGGCTGAAGCAAAGATTGAATATAAGCGTAAAAAAATGACGGTGTTTTTTTCTGATATTCAGGGTTTTACAGAGTTATCAGAAACTTTAATTCCAGATGATTTAGCATTCTTGCTTAATGATTATTTAAGTCATATGACTGAAATTGCTAAACAGTATGAGGCTACTGTCGATAAATTTATGGGGGATGCTATCCTCATATTTTTTGGTGATCCAAATTCACAAGGTGTAGAACAAGATGCTAAAGCTTGTGTAGAAATGGCAATCGCTATGCGTCAGCAAATGAAATTGCTACGTGAGCGCTGGAAAAAAATGGGTTACTCAGCCTTACATATCCGAATGGGGATTAGTACTGGTTATTGTCACGTAGGGAATTATGGGGCAACACATCGCATGGCTTATACGATCGTTGGTCGTGATGTGAATTTAGCGGCTCGTTTGCAATATGCTGCTGAAATAGATGAGATTTTAATTTCAGATGATACTTATCAATTAATTAAGAGTGATTTCCTCTGTGCTCCTAAAACACCGATTTACCTAAAAGGTATTCAAGGTGCGGTAAAAACATGGCAAGTAATGGAGAAATATACAGGGAATAAGTCGGATCATCAGCAATGGTTTGACTATGAGTATAAAGGTTTCCATTTGGTACTTAATTTAGAAGAAGTACAAAACTATGAATATCCTGAGTTGGTAGAAGTACTTGAGAAGATGATTCAACGAATTAAAGTTCAACAAACTCTAGTAAATACTCAAGGTATTGCACAGTTGAGACTTGAAGACGAAGTTAAACCTTTAGAAATAGATCCGCAAGACCAAGTTTAGAGTTTATAAAACATAAAAAAGCTGCTTTAAAAGCAGCTTTTTTAATGACTCGATTAATGATTTTCTGAAGCGTGGTTGATTGTATATTTAGGGATCTCAATTTCTAAATCTTCATCAACAATTTTTACTTGGCATGAGAGGCGAGAATCTGGTTCAAGACCCCAAGCGCGATCTAAAAGATCTGCTTCAACATCATCCATTTCTTCTAGGCTATCAAAACCTTTACGAACTACTACGTGACAGGTAGTGCAAGCACATGACATGTCACATGCGTGTTCGATTTTAATTCCTCGATCAAGCAAACTTTGGCAAAGATTTGCATTTTGTTCAACTTCAAATTCTGCGCCTTCGGGACAAAATTGAGCGTGAGGAAGTACTTTAATACGGGGCATATTGATCACCTATACCTTTAGTTTGAATTTGACCAATCTTCAAGTTTTGTACCTTTTAAGGCGTGGTCAATATGTCGATTCATACGTAGTGCAGCAAAAGCATCACTATGTACTTTAAGTTGTTCTACAGCTTTTTCAATTGCTTGGATATCATTGCCTTCAAGTTGTACTTTAAGCGAATTTTCAGCGGCTTTAAGTGCTTCGAGTTGCTCATTATTGAGTAAATCAGCATCCACTTTCAAAGCTTGTTCTAATGCTTCAAGCTCCCGTTGGGCTTCAACTTTGGTTTCTTTTAAATGACGCAGATTTTTATCTTCTTCCGCGTGCTGGAAACCTTCAATTAACAAGCGTTCAGTGTCAGACTCTGATAAACCATAAGATGGTTTAATATCAATTTGAGCTTGAACACCTGAAGTTGTTTCACGAGCTGAAACCGTGAGTAAGCCATCGGCATCTACTTGAAAGGTAACTTCAATACGGGCTTGACCAGCAGTCATTGGAGGAATGCCATGAAGAACAAATCTTCCTAATGATCGACAATGCTCGACTAAATCTCGCTCACCTTGAACTACATGTATAAGCATGGCTGTTTGGCCATCTTGATAAGTAGTAAATTCCTGGCGACGAGCAACTGGAATAGCTGTATTACGTGAAATAAGACGCTCCACTAATCCACCCATGGTTTCTAAACCAAGAGAAAGAGGAGTGACATCCAAAAGTAGTGAGCCGTCTTGGCTGTTTCCAATTAACTGATTAGCTGTAATGGAAGCGCCAATTGCAACTACTTCATCAGGGTTAATTGTACAAAGTGGTTCTTGTTTAAACACATTACGAACTGCTTGTTGAACAGCATAAGAACGGGTAGAGCCACCTACTAAAACAACGTTTTGAATATCTGATAATTCAAGTTTTGCATCACGTAAAACACGTTTGCAAACACTGATTGTTTTATCTAAAGCAACTTGAATGATGCTTTCAAAGGTTGAACGATCAAGTGTTAGTTCGTTTTCAAGTAGTTTTAACTGAACCGATTCTTGTGTAGATAATTGTTCTTTTGCTTGACGAGCAGCCACAATAAATACGGCATAGTTTTCATCGCTTAGCGTATCAATGTTTAGCTGTTTTTTAGCCCATTTAACAATAAGACGGTCTAAGTCATCACCACCTAAAGCAGTATGGCCACCAGTAGCTAATACTTCAAAGACACCTTGTGAGAAACGTAGGATTGATACGTCGAAAGTACCACCCCCTAAGTCATAAATCACATAATTGTGATCTGTGGCTAAATTCGTTTCCTGATCTAAACCATAAGCCACAGCAGCAGCTGTTGGTTCATTTAGAAGGCGTAATACATTTAAACCAGCGAGCTGTGCAGCATCACGTGTCGCTTGGCGCTGAGCTTCATCAAAGTAAGCTGGAACAGTAATTACAGCACCATTTACTGGGTTTTGTAAGCTAGATTCAGCGCGTTCTTTTAGTTGTTTTAAAATTTCAGCTGAAATTTCAACAGGCGTTTTGCGACCAGAACGTGTCTCGAAAGCTGGCATCTCATTTTCAGAACCCACTAACTCATAAGGGTGTTGAAATTTGATATCTGCTTTTGAGCGTCCCATAAAACGTTTTACAGAAACGATTGTATTTTTTGGATCAGCAATAATGAAAGGCTTTGCTTCTTCACCATAGTGAGTGATATCACTTCCATAGTGCACAATAGAGGGTAGAAGTCTTCTTTCTTTTTCGTCGTTGAGGACTTTTGGTTTGCCTGATAACACTGTCGCAACTAGAGAATGTGTTGTTCCTAGGTCGATACCAATCGCAATGCGGTGTTGATGTGGGGCACTGGATTGACCCGGTTCAGCAATTTGCAAAAGTGCCATGAGTTAAATCCTTTGAATATAAATTGAAAAAAGCAAATTAAAAATCGTCATCTAAATCAAAGTTGTCTTCATCATCCAACAATTGATCTTCTGCTTTTTCAATATCGTTAAGAACGCGCTGAAAGAAACGTAATTTACGTACAGTATCTCGAGCTTCACCCCAGTCTTCATCTGAGTAATCAATTTTAAACTCGCGAACTAAACCCTCAATCCACTGAAACACTTCTTGTTTAAGAGTGCTTAAATGCTCTTGTGAAGTTGCTTCATCAAGTTGTTCACGGAGTTCTAGAGCTGATTGCAGAAACTCAAAATCACTAATAGATTGATCTAGGTGATGGTCTTGCTTTTTTAATGCTAGAAGATAAGCAGCGCGGCTATCTACTTGCGATAGAACTTTAAAAGCTTGATTGATTTCACTTGATTTGATCAACGCCTGATCTTTATCTTCTGCTTTATCTGGATGATATTGCTGCTGCAAGCTTAAGAAGCTAGATTTTAAGCTCGCCAAATCGATATCGAGTTCTACGGGTAAATTGAACAACTCAAAATGATTCATTAGAAAGGAGGTCCACGTTAATTAAATACATTAAAACAGTGCTATAAAAAGACACTGTTTTAATGAAAAGGATGGATGGAAGGAGAAGTGGTTTATACAGTGAAAGACTCACCGCAACCACATTCACCTTTCTTATTAGGATTGTTAAATTCGAACCCTTCATTAAGGCCGTTCTTAACGTAGTCCATTTCTAAGCCTTCTAAATAGACTAAGCTTTTTGGATCTACAACAACCTTAACGCCAAATTGTTCGAAAACTTGGTCATGCTCATCGATAGAATCAACAAATTCGAGAACATAAGCCAACCCAGAACAACCAGAAGTTTTCACACCCACGCGAATGCCTTCACCCTTACCTCGGTTTTTAAGGTAATTGCTAATATGAGTCGCAGCATTTTCAGTTAAATGAATCATGAAAACTCCAACGTTTACAATGGTAACAAATTAAGCTTTAGATTTTTTACTGCGGTAATCATCAATCGCAGCTTTAATTGCATCTTCAGCTAGTACAGAGCAGTGAACTTTTACTGGTGGAAGTGCAAGCTCAGTTGCGATATCAATATTTTTGATTGCCTGAGCTTCATCAAGAGTTTTACCTTTTAACCACTCAGTTACAAGGGAACTTGATGCAATTGCAGAACCACAGCCATAAGTTTTAAAACGTGCTTCTTCAATCACGCCGCTATCGTTTACTTGAATTTGTAAACGCATTACGTCGCCACATGCAGGTGCACCCACCATGCCTGTACCTACATTTTCAGAGTTTTTGTCTAAAACACCAACATTACGAGGGTTTTCGTAATGATCAATTACCTTTTCGCTATAAGCCATTTCGCTTCTCCAAACCTCGGGGTCAGCCTAAAATTAATATGAGGGTAAAAACACTAATTTCAATGAATTAGTGTTCAGCCCATTCAACTGTAGAAAGATCGATACCTTCTTTATACATATCCCAAAGCGGAGAAAGTTCACGTAATTTCTCAACAGCGGCTTTGGTAATTGTAAGCACGTGATCAATATCTTCTTCAGTTGTGTATTTACCAAAACTAAAGCGGATTGAACTGTGTGCTAGCTCATCAGATAAACCTAATGCGCGAAGAACATATGAAGGCTCTAAGGTTGCAGAAGTACAAGCAGAACCACTTGATACTGCAGCATCTTTAAGAGACATCATTAAAGATTCACCTTCAACAAAGTTAAAGCTGACATTTAAATAGTTAGCAACGTTTTGAGTTGGGTGGCCATTCAAGAAAACTTGTTCAAGATCTTGTAAACCATTCCAAAGCTTGTCGCGAAGCTTACGGATACGCTCTTGTTCTGCTTGCATTGTTTTGCCAGCAATTTCAAAAGCTTCACCCATACCTACAATTTGGTGTGTCGCTAAAGTACCAGAACGCATACCACGCTCATGACCACCGCCATGAATTTGTGCTTTTAAGCGCACACGTGGACTACGACGTACATATAATGCACCGATACCTTTTGGACCATAAATTTTATGAGCAGAGAAACTCATAAGATCAATTTTCATAGTAGATAAATCAATTTCGACTTTACCAGCCGCTTGTGCTGCATCTACATGGAAGAATGTTTTATTGGCACGTGTTAATTCACCAATCGCTGCTACATCTGTAACTGTACCAATTTCATTGTTCACCATCATCAGTGAAACAAGAATAGTATCTGGGCGAAGGGCAGCCTTAACCATTTCAGGAGTAATTAAACCTGTTTGTGGCTCTGGCTCTAAATAAGTAATTTCAAAACCTTGTTCTTCTAATTCACGACAAGGATCTAGAACAGCTTTATGTTCAATTTTACTTGTAATGATATGTTTGCCTTTAGATGCATAGAACTGAGCTACACCTTTAAGGGCAAGGTTGTCTGACTCAGTTGCACCAGAAGTCCAAACGATTTCACGTGGATCAGCTTTAATTAAATTTGCTACTTGCTCACGTGCATATTCAACTTTTTCTTCTGCCTGCCAGCCATAAGCGTGGGAACGAGACGCAGCATTACCAAAGGTACCGTCGAAAGTTAAACACTCCATCATACGTTCTGCAACTTGCGGATCTACTGGAGTGGTTGCTGCGTAATCAAGATAAATTGGACGTTTCATATCAAATACCTGTACCCGATAAAAGAGCTGAATCTGTGCCAGTCACATTTTGGCGTAATGCAACAGTTTGAACGTTGTCTCGGCTAATGAGATCGGCAAGAGAGATTTTTGCTAAATAGTCGGCAATATGATGAGAGAGTTCTTGCCATAAATCGTGAGTGAGACACATTGCACCATTCTGGCAGTTACCTTTGTGGTCACAACGTGTTGCATCAACGGTTTCATTTACGGCTTCAATAATTTCTAACACAGTAATTTCATCAGCATTTCGAGCCAAATGATAACCACCATTTGCACCACGAACACTAGAAACTAACCCATGACGCTTAAGTTTTGCGAATAACTGTTCTAAATAAGCAACTGAAATGGATTGGCGTGCGGCAATTTCGGCGAGCGTGATCGTTTGTTCAGTTGGCTGCAAAGCTAAATCAAGTAGAGCAGTCACTGCGTAGCGACCGCGAGTTGTAAGGCGCATGATTCGATACACATGTTAAGACTAGATAATAGGATTTTATGAATCCCGACTAAAATAGTCAAGTTTTTTTATTTTTAATTCAAGTATAGGAACAAAATGGAAAAATAAATTAAACAACCAACAAATTATATATGAAATAAGCAATAAATATTAGGCTAATTATACCAAAGGAGAGGTTAATGTTTCGTTGGCGTCGCTGTAAACGGGTAATTCGATTTTGATATTGTTTAATTTCTACATGAAGTGAATTAATTTCTGATCGTTGTTGATCAATTTTTTCAAGTAAAGGTGCAATCTTTTTATGCGAAGCAAGTGTTTCAGCTTCATCATCAACTGCATTGAACCATTGTTTCCAGTCTGCAAGTAACTTAGGTAGTGTTAAGTGAGAAATTAAATCTAGAAGTTCCTTTTTAGTTTCTTCATCTCCATCAATACGCATATTGTTAAGACTGCGCTGATTTGAAAAACCGAAAATTTTAATGAGGTCAACCAGAGTACTATTGATTTCAAGATCAATACGTCTGTCAAAAGAGTGGATATCGAATAACAAGCCTTTCTCTGTAAATTGAACATAAAAGTCAAAAAAAGGCAGATAGCTGTTAATACGAATTGTTGTTTTGTTTAAGATAAACTTTTTCGCTTGCAAGCGAAGAGCACCATCGTGGGTGAGAATAAATGAAAAGAAAGTTTCTAAAATAATTAGAACAATATTCAGCAACAGACGCGGATGTTTTTGTCTTTGTTGCGTTTCACTCATAAAAGTTTATCCTTACAAATAGCAATTAATTGAAGAATGGGACATCCTATCCCAAACTTAACACAATGTCGTGTTAAATATATTTACATGACTTAATTGCTTTGTAGAACAGTTTTGTAAATGGATCAAGTCTTTACTTTGATATTATAGAAATATTTTGTGGTCAAATCAGTCATCATTTCTCTCATCTGATTAGGAGTTTAGATTAATGGATAATGCAAATATAGATAACCATACAGAAGATTCAGGAGAAAAAAATAAATTAAAATCAAGAGGTTCAAGAAAATCGGCATTGGATTTTAGAAAGTATACTAAGCAAATTTGGTTGGCGGGACTAGGGGCATTTTCACGTGCGGAAGAAGAGGGCAACAAACTCTTTGATTCCTTGGTCAAAGTTGGTGAAGAGTTAGAGTCAAAAACTGGGGACTTGGCCGATAATACTGTAGGTAAAGTTACAGAAAAAGCTAAAGAATCTGTATCTGAAACAAAAGATAAGGTAGAGAAGATTCTTGATACGAGTGTTAATCATTCTTTAAACCGAATAGGACTAGTCACTCCGAAGGATTTACAACACATTGAACAGCTGCTTGTACAACTGCATATTAAGGTGGATGCTTTAATAGAAGAAAACCAGCAGTTGAAAGCAAAATTGAATAAAAAGTAAAAAAATGTTGGGATTTAGCAAATATATAACAGTTTTTTAGCATTTATTTTTGCTAAAAGCCCTGCTCTAGTATTGCGTTTTCCCCTAAAGCATTGCTATAAAGGCGTCATGGCCTTTTAAACTATAGCCTTGGACCTTAAACAAACGATATTAAGAGGATGTTTTATTCATGAATAAATCAGAATTAATCGATGCAATTGCTGAAAAAGGGGGAGTATCTAAGACTGATGCAGGCAAGGCACTCGATGCGACAATTGCGTCAATTACTGAAGCACTTAAAAAAGGTGACACAGTAACTTTAGTTGGTTTTGGTACTTTCAGTGTTAAAGAACGTGCTGCACGTACTGGTCGTAACCCTAAAACTGGTGAAGAGCTTCAAATTAAAGCAACAAAAGTACCAAGCTTCAAAGCTGGTAAAGGTCTTAAAGATTCAGTAGCTTAATCTTTTAAGATGAATAAACGCGCCAATATAGGCGCGTTTTTTATTAAAAATCTGAATTGATCAATATTGCTCATTCATTGATTGTGGTTTTTCAGTTAAAATTCTCCTCGAAATAAAATATTGGAATACTTATGGAATCGTTTCGTACAGTCATTAAGGGTTGGCTCGGCAAAGTCCTTCTAATTTTGTTTTTGACCCCTTTAGCACTTGTAGGTATTGAAGGATATTTTAATAGGGGAAACAAGGCTGATGTTGCAAAGACAGTAAACGGCCAAGAAATATCTAAAAAAGACCTTGAAACTTTAACTCAGTCTTACAAACAACAATATTTAGCTGCTGTTAAAGGTGATGAGAGTTTACTTAATTTGCCTGTTATTCAGGCTAAGGCACTCGATATTTTAGTGTCGCGTAATTTATTGATTCAGCAAGCGGAAAAATTAGGTATTTCTTTGAGTGATACTCAAATTGAGCAAATGTTAGCTCAACAGCCTAGTTTGCAAGAGAATGGTCAATTCTCACAAAAACTCTATGAAAATTATTTACGTTCGATCGGCATGACAAGCCAAGGTTTAATTTCAAGCCTACGTCAAGATCATGCTTTAAAAATGTTAACTTCTACATTTGCTGATTACTCTCTAGTAAGTAAAGTTGATCTTATGCAAATTGCGAATTTGCAAACTGAACAACGTACTTTGCATTTAGCTAGTATTAAATTAGATAGTTACAAAACAGGTTTAACTGCCTCTAATCAAGAAGCTACAGATTATTACAACAAGCATCAAAATGAATTTAAGCAACAAGCTTCGGTTGATGTGGATTATGTTGTGTTATCTCCTTCAATGGTAGCTAAACCAACTCCTGCAACTGAAGCTGAACTTCAGCAGGCTTATGCAAAGTTTGTTGAAACTCAGAAAAAAGATGCTAAGCGAACTGTGAAGCATATTTTAATTACTACTGATGCTCGCGATGATGCAGCAGCTCAAAAGCTTGCAAAAGAAGTGTACGCAAAAATTCAGGGCGGACTTTCATTTGCTCAGGCTGCATCTCAGTTTTCTGAAGATCCTAGTTCTAAGGCAAAAGGTGGTTTAGTAGAAGCATATGCACCAGGTGTTTTCTCAGATGCATTTGATAAAACTGTCTTAAGTTTGAAAAATGGGCAAGTTTCACAGCCAGTAAAAACACAATATGGTTACCATATTATTGAAGCAGAAACGCAAGCGAACCAAATCCCTTCATTTGAAGCTGAGAAGGCACGTTTAACTGCTGAGGTTGAAAAGAATAAAGTTGCGACTGTTTATTCAGATACCGTAAATAGTTTGAATGAAACGATTGTTGGCAATGATTCTTTAGAAGCGGTTGTACAAGAAGTAAAAGGTACAAAAGTTGAATCATTAAATGGTGTAACTTTAGCTACTCAAAATCCATATTTAAGCGATCCAAGCGTCAAAATTAAATTATTTAATGATGATGTGAAGAATGGTGACCGTAATACTTCCTCTAATATTCAGTTAGCGAATGGTGATACGGTATGGGTTAAAGTACGTGATTACCACGCAGCTGGTGTAAAACCATTAGCGCAAGCGATGAATGAAGCGAAAGCAAAAGTTATCGATGAAAAGGCGCGTAAGGCTGCTCAAGCAAAAATTGCTACTATGTTGACTGAGTTTAAAACTCAACTTGCAGACCAAGTGGTTGCTAAAAATAAAGTCGCATTTGAGTCAGCTGGTGTATTTACACGATCACAAGGTTTAAAACGAGAAATTGAACGTGCTGCATTTAGCTTAGCTACCCCTAAACCAGGTATGTGGTCTGTTACAACAGCAAACTTACCAAATGAGCTTGTAGTCGTTGCAGTTTCAAATGTAAATTCATCAGCTGTAAATGCTATTCCTGCTGATCAGTTACAACAGTTAAAACAACTTTATCGCCAATCACGTGGCCAACAAATATTGGAAGATTACAGCCAATATCTAAAATCACGTGCAAAGATTAAATAATAATTTAATCAAATAAAAAAAGCGCTTCGGCGCTTTTTTTATTTTCTATTAATCGAGAGGTTATTCGATATATTGCTGTCGATATTGTTTAGGTGATAAATCAAAACTTCGTTTAAATGCTTGACTAAAAGCAGTTTCAGATGAGTAGCCAACTTTGTTTGATATTTGCTGAATTGATAAGTTACTTGTACGTAAATATTGGCTAGCTAAACGAAAGCGATAATGTTGCAAATAAGTTAGAGGCGGTTCACCAATAATACTGCTAAATAGATTTGCGAATTTGGAACGTGACATACAGCATTGTTCTGCTAAAGATTCAACGGTCCAAGCCATTTCTGGTTGGCTATGAATAGCAGATAGGGCATTACTCAATTCAGGGTGAGTTAAGGCACTTAGCCAGTTTTGTTGATCAGTCATTTGTTGAACGTGATCACGTATACATTCAATAAGAAGAATACTGACTAAATGATCAATAATTTTGTCATGACCTGGCCTAATTTTTTGAGTTTCAATCGCTAAAAAATAAAGTCCAATTTGTAGCCATTCAGGTGGGTTGGTTTGATTTTCATGTTGAATATGCATAATACATGGCAATGCATTAATCAAAGGACCTGCCATATGAGTATCAATCTGACAGCGTAAACATAGCAATAATGTTTTATCCGGAGAAGAAGTGCCAAACTCGATCGCGTCTTGTCTATGTCCGTTAAAAAGTGAAGTGATATCTAGAGAATCTACTAATTTGCTGGCTGTTGATTTTGAATCAGTGGCACTATGTGCTTTTCCTGAAGGAATTAAAATAATATCACCAGCTGTCGCAATTATTTTTTCTGATGCATTAAGTTGAATATATACTGAACCAGTTAAAACAATATAGGCAAGTAAAGCAGATTGATCTTGTGTTTTAAAAGCCCATTCTCCTTGTGCTTTTAAATAGATGTATTCAGACTTATTAAGGTGAATATCATCAAAAAACTTACTTAGTGCATCCATCTTTAAATGATCAATCATTATTTTAATAAAATTATAGTGAGCTATAAGAATAGATCAACATGTGTTTTTAGGACAAAAAAGTGGAAGAAAATGCCAAAGACTTTAACATAGGTTTTTTGGACGGTTACTACTGTTAAGTAAACACTATTTCTTTAACTATATAGATATATAGAAAAAGGAAATATGACTATGAATGCACCAGTGAATGTTCAGCAAGAACTTATGCCAGTGCCTACGTCTATGCGTGAGATAGATCGTAAACGCTTTTTATGGATGATTAGTCCCGCTTTACCTGTAATTGGTTTAGGTATTTTAGCTGGTTACCATTTTGGTCCACGCCCATTAAAAAAAGTTTTCGCTTTAGGTGGCCCACTTTTATTACATGTTGTGATTCCCGCAGTTGATACTGTTATTGGGAAAGATGCACGTAATCCGACTGATGAAGAAATTAAGCTTTTAGAAAAAGATCCATATTATTCACGCCTTGTAAAAAGTTTTATTCCTTTACAGTATGCCGCAAACGCTTATGCATGTTATTTAACAAGCCGTAAAACCACGTCATTTATTGATAAGATTTTACTCGGTGTTTCGATGGGTGCGATTAATGGTATTGCCATTAATACCGCACATGAGTTAAGTCATAAACATGATCGTATAGACCATATTTTATCTCATCTTGCTTTAGTGCCTACAGGTTATAACCATTTCCGTATTGAGCATCCATATGGCCATCATAAACGTGCAGCAACGCCTGAAGATCCTGCTTCTTCACGTATGGGCGAAACATTTTATGAATTCTGGCCACGTACGGTTGTAGGTTCTTTTAAATCTGCGATTGAAATCGAGAAAAATCGCTTAAAACGTAAAGGTAAAGAATTCTGGTCAGGTGATAATGAATTATTACAGGGTTGGGGAATGAGTGCGGCCTTCCATGCTTCTATGGTAGGAATTTTTGGTAAAAGCACAATTCCATATTTAGCGACACAAGCATTTTATGGCATTAGTCTTTTTGAAATTATTAACTATATTGAACATTATGGCTTGCTGCGCCAGAAAAAAGAAAATGGTCAATATGAGCGTACAATGCCCGAGCATAGCTGGAACAATAATAACGTCGTAACAAACTTATTCTTGTATCAGTTGCAGCGTCATTCAGATCACCATGCTTATCCAACTCGTCCATTCCAAGCGCTACGTCATTTTGATGAAGCTCCAGAATTACCAAGTGGTTATGCAAGTATGTTATTACCAGCATTGATCCCTTCATTGTGGTTTAAAATAATGGATAAGCGAGTTTTTGATCACTATAAAGGTGATTTAAACAAAGCAAATATTTCTTCAAAACGTCGTGCAAAAATCTTCAAAAAATTTGGAGTAGTAGACCAATCATTAGAACCAACAACTGTTAAATAAATAAAAACTTAAGTCCTGAAATATGAAAACCCTCTTATTATTCTTAATGAGAGGGTTTTTAGCTTCTAAAATTTGGAAATGGGTAAGGGAATACTGAAATTCCCTTTACTCTATTATTTTAGTTCACTCGATGATTTACCAAGTTCACGACGTGCAATAATTAATTGTTGTATTTGCTGTGTACCTTCAAAAATATCAAGAATTTTTGAATCACGCGCCCATTTCTCAAGCAACTCATCTTCGTTATAGCCAACACTTGCTGCTAATTCTACACATTTTAAAGTGATTTCATTCCCAACACGACCTGCTTTTGCTTTTGCAATAGAAGCCTCTTTAGAGTTTGGCTTTTTATTATCTGCCATCCATGTGGCTTTTAACATGAGTAGGCGAGCAGCTTCCCATTCAGCTTCCATACGGTAGATCTGTGCTGTCAGGTTAGAAGCATGCAGGTAAGGGGTGGAATAGTCAGGATCTAGCTGATCTTTAAAAATCTCTTTAATACGCTCTAAAGAAGCTTTTGCGCATCCAATTGCCATTGCTGCAACTAAGGGACGAGTATTGTCAAAAGTTTCCATTACTCCAGCAAAGCCTTTCGCAACATCGACTTCGGCATTACCTAAAAGATTCTCGGCTGGTACGCGGCAGTCAATAAAACTAATCACGGCTGTATCTGAAGCTTTAATTCCCAATTTATGTTCGAGGCGTTCAACCTTCATTCCGGGCGTACCTTTAGGTACGACAAATGATTTAATTGCTGCACGTCCAAGTTTACGATCGAGCGTAGCCCAAACAACGACAGAATCTGCACGTTCGCCTGAAGTTACAAAAATCTTTTCACCATTTAGAATGTAGTCATCGCCATCTTTAGTTGCTGTGGTACGGATAGCTGCAGAGTCAGACCCGCAACCAGGTTCGGTAATGGCCATTGCTGCCCATGTTCCTTTGAACCGTTCTAATTGCTCATCATTTGCGACAGCGGCAATTGCTGAGTTTCCAAGACCCTGACGAGGCATACTCAGTAATAAACCCGTATCGCCATAACACATCTCAATAATGCCAAGAGCGGTTGACATGTTGGTTCCATTACGAATACCTTCATTGTCTGTATCACCACGCTTTCCAGCACCCGCAGCTCCAGCATTAATCCCTTCGCCGCCTTCATTCATACCATCAATGAGAGAAGCGAGCATATCAAGTTCTTTTGGATATGCATGCTCAGCTTTGTCATATTTACGAGAAATAGGGCGTAAAACATTGATCGCAACATCACGTGCTTGATCAATCATCATTTTGAATTTTTTAGGATTTTGTAAATTCATTAAAGTATCCTCTGATTGATCGCTTAAGCATGTAAGCCAGATTGTAAAATTGCAGTAGCCCGTAAATCGCGGTACCAACGTTCAACTGGATGTTCTTTTGTAAAACCATGTCCACCAAGAATTTGCACACCATCTGTACCGATTTTCATGGATTTTTCAGCACAAAGTAGATGAGCTAAGTAAGCTTCGCGGTGAAATGGTTTGCCGGACTCTGCAAGGCTTGCAGCATTTAGAATCAACATACGCATTGCATCAATTTCAATAGCCATATCAGCAATCATGAAAGCGACACTTTGACGATGAGAAATAGGTTCACCGAATGCAGTTCGTTCATTGGCATATTTAATACAATAGGCTTTTACAGCTTCACATGTACCGACAGCCATTGCACACCACATTAAGTTGCCTAAATCTAAAAAGACGGTGTAATCAAAATCTGTTGCCCCTAATCGTAGAGCAGGAGTGTGATTAAAGCGAAGAGTTGCTGTTTCCGTCGCTTTAAGGCCCATGGCCGGAGTGTTTTTAATAGAAATAGTTTCGTTACTCTGTACGACAAACATATCGGGTTTACCGTTAAAGTCTGCACTTACCAAAAACACATCAGCCAAATCACCTAAAATGACTAAGGTTTTTTCACCCTCTATAAAATATTGATCATTTTCAAGAGAAGCTTTTGTTTTTAAAGTATAAGGATTAAATGCTGGGGTAGCTTCTTGTACTGCAAAGGTTGCGGTAATATCTGCGTCTTCTGCAAAACATGGCAAATACATTGATTGAACTTCAACAGAACCCCAACGTGTGATTGCATTAATAACGCTAAAGGTACTGAGTAATCCTGCTGTAAGGCTAAAATCACCTTCAGCTAATTTTTCAGCAATTAATAAGTTACTAACAATATTTTGTTCGGTCGCTACACCACCTAATGCTTCTGGAAGTGCATAGTAATTGAGTCCTAAATCTTCAACATATTGCCAAAGACTTTCAGGAAATTGAGCGGCCTGATCAGCATCATGAGCCAACCCCCATAAGACTTCTTGAGCAAATTGAGACATTGCCTCAGAAGTCATTTGTTGTTCTTCAGTTAGGCTTAAATCAAATAGATTTTTTTGTTGACTAGGCAAACGTTGTTGAGAAATTTGTTTGGGTTTAAATGCTTTTTGAGTCTGTGTTAATGCTCTAAAACCAGCTTTTGAACCTTGATAAAGAGATTTTTCAACAAATTTACGCAACTTGAGTTGATCAAGTACATCGCTTCCAGCCAATCTAGTGATCAGCGATAAACCCAAACCCTGAGCTTTATTGATCATACTTGTCATGATTATGGTGTCCTAACACATTGTTATTGTTTTATGCTGACACGCCTCATAGTAAAAAACTATGTCGTTACTGACATTCGAAAAATGAGTAGATAAAAGGTAAATAAAAAATAATTAAGTTGTAGGGTACTGATTTTATTTATTTAAATTTATTTTAATATTGGGTAAGTTAAGTGGAATTGACTAGAATGACATAGAATCATTCTAGTCTTTCACTAAATCAAGCAAAGTTACGAATCATACGTCGTACATTGGTTTTTGCATCAATCACCGTCATAAACGTATAGGCTCCGATAAATTTACGGCTAATAAACATAAATTCTTTTGGAGGAACCGAAAAATAACGAGATGCCATTGATTTACTCGCTTGCTGCATAACACGGCTGTGGAGCTGACTTTTCTTCCAGTCATAACGTTCGTGTTCATCCATAAGGCCGGCAGGCATATCTGGATTATTTGCAGGAGTACTAAATGCCTCTGTCGCGAGTAAGAATACATCAGCCATACCCGGTTTAATACTTTCAGGCATTGCATCAAAAAACTCGTAACCAGTCATGGCTTTCACCATTGCATCTTTATTATGCTGATAACCTGCTTGAATGAGTTGACGTGCAACTGTTAGCAAGTGTTCATCAAACTGACGAATAGCACCAAAATCTAATAATACAATTTTGTCCTGAACATCTTGTCCATTACCTAAACGTACTAGGTAATTACCAAAGTTAGGATCAGTTTGCATTTCACCCCATTCAAAAATTTCACGAACCGCAATTTCTAGCGAAGCTTCACCAAGTTGATTGCGACGTTCTTGAGGTAATGACAGCATAACCGGGCTGTTAATTGGCACGCCACGTTCAAAAGTCATGCAGAGTACTTGATTGGTACAATATTCATCTACAATTGTTGGAACAATATAGCGCTCATCATCTTTTAAACGTTCACCAAAGCGACGAGTAGTGGCGGCTTCAACACCATAGTCAACTTCACGATGCATCATTTCACGTACTTCATCAAACCACTGATCAAATTCACGGGTTTGTGGCACCATACGCGTTAGTTTAAGCATGTTTTTAAACAAGCTCATATCGGAGTCAATTGCATTTGCAACGCCAGGATATTGAATCTTTAAAACTAATTCTAAGCCATCTGATTTGCGCGTTGCACGGTGTACTTGCGCGAGAGAGGCAGTACCGATTGGCTCATGATCAATAGTTAAATCATTTAATTTAGCGCCTAATTGCTCTTGAAGATGTGGCTTAATTGCAGGCCAATCTAATGCAACTGTCTGGTTATTTAAGGTATTTAACGCTTGTGTAATTTCTTCAGGTAAAAAATGTTCACCATAAAGGGCCATCATTTGGCCAATTTTAACAATAGAACCCTTAAGTTTACCTATTTCAGAAACCAGATAATTAGCTTGTTCGCTCATCGCTTTTTTACGTTTCTTTTCTTTTTCTTCCTCATTAGAAAATATAGAAGAGGCACTTGCAGTTGCCCAACGTGTTCCTGCAAGTAAAGAAGCTTTCGCGATTGATAAGCGTCGATCCATGGAAGAAGTTTTTAAACTCTTAAGCTTATCTTTCTGATTTGACATGAAAATAGAATCCTATGCGCATCATGCAGCCAAACGCTGGTGATCTAAAATTGTAACGAATATTACATGTTTTGAGCGTATTAAAATAGTTCTCTCAGACTGAATGATCAGTCGAAATAGCTATCTTTATTTCAATAATTTTAAAATAGCCTAAGCAATTTTAAAATTGAAGAAACTTACAGCGTTCAGATGAGTAAAAATAGGGTAAATGGATCTTTTATAACCACTTAGATTACATTTTAAATTGAATCTTAAATTCAGATTTTTGCATCAAGTGAAGTCGATTAGTCTGAATATGCTGTAACAACATTTGTTTGACGGAATCATGCATAAAACCAAGTGCATGAGCTTTTACAATAATAATGCTAGGCAAGGTATAGAAAAAATACTTAACATCGTCGAGTGTGGCGTTATTAAAAACACCTTGTTCAACTAACGTCTGCTGCAAAAACTGCTTTTCATTTAATACATAATCTGAAGATTCATCCCAAAAACGGTGACGCATAGCCATCAGATTGTTGTGTTTATAACTCATAAAATTGTCAGCTCAGACTTCAACTCTAAATAAAATATATGGAGTCGAGTCCTGAATATCAAGTTGAGATTATTTTTTATTCAGTTGCTCTTTGATTTTTTATGTAATTCTTGTAAATAGCCTAAGCAAATTTAAAAATTTTTTAAAAAAAACTATAATCGAAACAATTTCATCTCTAACACTACTTATTATGACTCCTGCATGTAGACTGTTAAAAAGTAATAAAATTGAATTTTCAATCCATGAATATGAACATGATTCAAATGCTAAAAGTTTTGGACTAGAAGCCGCAGAAAAACTAAATTTAGACGTAAGGGAAGTATTCAAAACCTTAATGGTGAGCGACGATAAGAATTATTTTGTTGCTGTATTGCCAGTTAATCATCAATTAAATTTGAAAAAAGTAGCTACGGCGTTTGGCTGTAAAAAATTGCAGATGGCGAACCCTAAAGATGCTGAACGTCTAACAGGGTATTTAGTCGGAGGAATCAGTCCTTTAGGTCAAAAGAAACGTTTAAAAACTGTTATTGATGCATCTGCACAAGAGTTCAGCAAAATTTATGTAAGTGGCGGGAAACGGGGATTAGATATTGGCTTAAACCCTAAAGATTTAGCACAACTCTTAAACGCTCAGTTTGTTGATGTAATTGATGAGTAAAATCAATCTCTTTCTTATCTCATCTAATTAATTCCCCGATAATATAAGTAAGATTTATTTAATAAAAACAATTCTCATTATTATTTATATTTAGTATTATTCCGAGCTTTATAAAACTTAACTAATAACTTTTGGGCTAGGAGAAAGGGAAAAATGCATCCATATAAAAAGGTTGGGACAAACTCAAATCATCTAATGCGTGCTGAATCACAATATTTTAAATTAAAACCTTGCTGCCTTGCTCTAACAGCAATATTTACACAACAGGTTTATGCGAATACAAATATTCAAGAAGAATCTATTAATAATCAAACGACACAAAAGCATGTAGCCCAATTGCAAAAAATTATAGTGACGGCGACAAGAACACCCAAAAATATTGCTGAAATTGCAGGTACAGTTCAAACGATTGAAAAGCAGCAAATTGAACAACAGGCTACAGCTGGACGAAAAATTGCTGATATTCTAGCTCAGTTAGTTCCATCACTAGGCGTGAGTAGTGGAACAACTACTAACTATGGGCAAACAATGCGCGGTCGCGATGTCATGATCATGATTGACGGAGTATCGCAAAATGGATCACGCGATGTTGCTCGGCAGCTAAATAGTATTAGTCCAGGCATGATTGAACGTATTGAAGTCCTGGGTGGAGCTACGAGTATTTATGGATCAGGTTCTACCGGTGGGATTATTAATATTATTACGAAACATGCTGATTCGACTAAACCAGTAAGTTTTGAAACCAAACTTGGTATTACATCTTCTGATACATTTCGTGGAGATAGTCTAGCTTATGAAATTGGCCAATCTATTTCATTTAATAAAGATAATATAAATGGTTTCTTAGGGGCTAATTTCACTAGTCGCGGATCTCAGTTCGATAGCCATGGTGATCGTATTGCTATAGCACCTATGCAAGGTAGCCGTCCTGATACTGATACAATTGATATTAATAGTCGTATAAATATAGATTTAACTGATAACCAATCACTAAGTTTGGGTGCACAGTACTATAAAGATGAACAGGATACGAATTATGGTCCAGATTATGGAAAAAATTATATTTATGGAGGAGCACCTAATTCCTATATTGGAAAAAAGGGATTAGAAATAACTAATCAACCTTTTACAGAGCGCTATGCATTTAATACTCAATATCAAAATAAAGATATTTTAGGTCAGATCCTAAATCTCGAAGGATATTACCGTAAAGAAAGTGCTCGTTTCTTTCCAGTCTTTTTAGGAGGAGAAGGCACAGAAGCAAAACAGTCTCAATCTGAAATCGAAGTTACTGGTCTGCGCTCAACGTTACAAACTGATCTGAATATTATGAATCGTGATCTTAATTTAACTTATGGTTTAGATTATGAACATGAAAAAGATCATCAACATTATGAGCACTTCACAGCATTTAATACAGGTTTGATATATCAACCTACAGGTAAAACTTCCGATGCTGGCCCAAATACAACAATTCAAAGTGCTGGCGTTTTTCTACAAGGTGATTACGCTTTAACAGAGCGCATGAACGTACAAGCTGGTACTCGTTATCAATATATTAAAGCTGAAACCGAACAGTATTCGACTAAAAATGGAATACAGCCAAGCGGATCTGTAAATGACGATGCTGTTTTATTCAATTTGGGAGCGATATATAAATTAACAGATGAGCAGCAAATATTTGCTAATTTCTCTCAAGGCTTTAGTTTTCCAGATGTACAACGGATGATGCGTGATGCATTTAATATTTCAACAGCTAATATCCAACCTATTAGTGTAAACAGCTATGAACTAGGCTGGCGTTTACAAGGGGAGCAGAGCCTAAATCTAGGTATAACAGGTTTCTATAATACCTCAGACAAAGTGGTTCAATTCTACAAGAACAGTAATAAAGAAACTGTTGCTGAAGTTATGGACAAAGACCAGCGTGTATATGGTGCTGAACTAACGGCGACTTACCCATTTATGGAAGAGTTTAAAGTTGGGGGGACGCTTGGTTATACGCGAGGTCAATATAAAGATACGGATGGTAAATGGAAAGAGTTAAATGCTTTTCAGGTTTCACCAATAAAAGGTACTGTTTTTGCTGAATGGAACAGTGATGAGGGATATGGCACTCGTGTGCAAATGCTTGCTATAAAAGGTACAAATGAAGCCGTAAAAGATGGCTCACTTTCAGCTGTAAAGATTAAAGGCTATAGCACGATGGATGTGTTGGCACATTTTCCCGCATGGAAAGGACGTATAGATTTTGGTGTATATAATGTTTGGAATAGAGACTATCGAACTGTCTATAGTCAACAAGCAGAAAAAGTATATGGGCTTGTAGAAAGTATTCCAGCTGAAGGACGTACTTACGGTCTTAGTTATACATTTAATTATTAATGTGAAGCAATATAGGGAATATCTATAAATTATAGGTATTCCTTAATAAATATAAAAAAATAGCAAAATAAACTTGCATCATCAAATGAAAATGATTATCATTATCCTTATTGAGAGTTAAGGAGGGTTCTAAAAATTAATTATAGTGCGTACCACTCTAACGTTAAGTTTTTAGTCGATTTAAAGTTATACCAGCGACTCCAATAACAATAACGCTGAAAGATGAGTTGATTTCTGGTATGTGAGCACCTGCAAGATATTATAACAACAGGCAGGTTCAACTAGCGGTAAATGGAACTAATAAAAATAAACATTATCAGCGCAACAAAAAGAACTAAACAAAAGCAGCAGGCGAGGAAGGCCTGCTGCTTTTGTATTTAAGGTTAATTTCATAGTTATTCATATATTTCAACTGTTTTAGACTTTTAACTCTACTGAGTAACAGATGGATTATATTTTTGATTAAAAAATAACCACTAATGTTTCATTTATTAACATCCTACCTTTTTAGGCATTTTTTTGTATACCCTGAATAAAACATGATCAAAAAAAGAGGTAAAAACGTGCTTATTTTTCATGGAAAACCTGTTCATGGAGCTATCTTCGATATGGATGGGACAATGTTTGACACTGAGCGATTACGGTTTCAAACATTGCAACAGGCATCTCAAGAACTCATTGGACAGGAGTTTTCTCACGAATATTTAATGCAATGTTTGGGTTTAAGTGCAACTACTGCTGAGCAATTAGCTCAACGGTTATATGGTGTAAATGTTCCCTATAAAGAAATTCGAAAAAAAGCTGATGAGATGGAACTCGAACATATTCGAAAACACGGCGTGCCTATCAAAAAGGGTTTAGTTCAGGTTCTAGAACGTTTACGAAAATCTGGGTTAAGAATGGCTGTTGCCACATCAAGCCGTAGAGCAATTGCCGAAGAATATTTAATTAATGCCAATGTATATAAATTTTTTGATGTAATTACCTGTGGTGATGAAGTAGAACAAGGAAAGCCACATCCAGAAATCTTTTTGAAAGCTGCTAGCCAACTTCACTTAGACGCTAATCAGTGTCTTATGTTTGAAGATTCTGAGAATGGTTTAACCTCAGCTCACACTTCAAAAGGTCTAACGATTTTATTAAAAGATATTAAAGAGCCTAATGATGAAATGCTGGAAAAAGCGCATTTTTATTATGATCAGATGTATGACTTCTTAACAGATCTCGACCAGTTTATTCCTGTTATGGATATGCCTGAAATACAGGAACCTTTTCCTCAAAGTTTGAATCAATTGACAGTTGGGATACATGGTTTCGGTGCTATTGGTGGTGGTTACATAGCACAGATCTTGTCACATTGGGATGGATACACAAAACCAAAGAGAATTATTGCTTCTACACGAAATAGTCTTTTTCGCGAAGCTGTAAATGCATTTGGGAACTATAGTATTCGTTATGGGCAATTTTCTTATGATGAACGTATTGAGAATATGACCATTGTTGATTCTGAAAATGAACAACAAATGTTAGAGATGTATACTCATTCCAGTTTGATTGCACTTTGTTTACCTGAGCAAGCTATTGAAGCTGAATCAAAAATAATTGCAAAAGGGCTGTATGCACGTTTTAACTCGCCACTTAAAACATGTATTGAACCGCTCACTTTTCTAATTATTTTAAATAAAGTCAGTGCGAAATATTTGGTTATGAAGCATCTTAGAGAAGCTCTACTAGAGTTAACCAACGATGAAGATGTTACTGAGCATATTTTAAAAGAGCATTACTTTTGCGATACCGTTGTAAACCGCATGGTTTCAAAGCTATCTAATCAGAATTTATATCGCCAACTTCGTATTAAGCACCATTTTCTTGAACAGCATTTATCTGATGTGGAGCATGAAGAACAGGTCGAAATTGAAGAGTGCAATAAGCTGACCCAAGATCAGCAAAATCAGGCTTCCGTATACATTGATAACATGCGCCGTAATTTCCAGCCAGGGCATATTTTACAAAGTATGGACTTAGTTCTGTTTCATAGCGAAACGGATATGCCAATTTATGTAGAGAAAGGCAGTCCTTTACTCGAAAAGCTACGTCAAGTTGTCTTGGTTAGTCAGATTACGGACATCCAATTAATCAAAAATCGTCTCTGGAATGGCGTACATGCCATGCTTGCCTGGTATGCCTCATTAATGGGGTATGAATCTATTGGTGTTGCAATGGGAGATCATTCGGTTAAAGCATTTGCAGAGAACTTAATTAGAGAAGTAAAACAGGGCCTTGCCATAGTCTTACCTAATTATGCAAAAGATCTAGATCGAATAGCACAAAGCTTTTTAGACTCATGCGAATATGCATTTAAAGACCCTTGTCAACGAGTAGCGAGAGATCCACTACGAAAATTAACTCATAATGAAAGAGTAATTGCATCAATTGAGGTAAATATTAGCCATGATTTGCCTTATAAAAATTTATTAAAAGGAGCTGCTTTAGGTTATGCCTATGCGATTCAATTTTTAGAAATTGAAGAGACTGATGCAATTAAACATTTACACCAGCAAATTCAAAAATTGGATATGGGTACGATTCAAAAAAGCCAACTTGAAGCTGAGTTAACGGAATTAGTCCAATATTTATTTTCTGAACAAGGCAAACAACCTTTGGAAATGAATATGACCAACTCCAAAAATACACACACTCAATATGCTTAAGTTCTTTTAAGTAATTAATCCCACAACTAAAAGGCAAACATGCTTTAATACGAAACATAAATGATTTTGAATTAAAGCTGTGCTGCTAAAACCTTCGACTTTCATGGTGCCAACATCTATACGGGATTATCCTGAATGGCACCTTGGGCGTCAAAATTATGCTTTATGGTATTTAGAAATTAATGATCAAAAATTAGTTAACTATCTAAATACTTTACGTGCGCACTTTTCAGAGTTGTTATTAGAACCCAATCTTCGTCAATTTCATGTCACATTGTTTATATGTGGATTTTTAACTAACGAGACTAAAACTTATAGTGATGACTTTAGTTTCAGTGAATTTGAGCAGCAAAGCGAAATTTTAAAAAAAGAAAATATTGCACCATTTCGATTAAAAATTGGTTCAGTTGATAGTTTTACTAGTGCTTTATTTGTAGAAATCCAAGACACTGAAAATATCTTATCTCATATATGCCAAAAGCTTGGCCTAGTTTCTAATGAAATTGCGGCTTTAGATTATTATCCGCACATCACATTAGGGCTATATAAAAAAGATTATAGTAGTGGTTTGATTTTGCAAAAAATTTTTCAATTACCTGTACAATACAAAAGAGCTGAATTTGACCTTAAAGTTGAGCATTTAACGTTTGGTTATTATCAGGCTCAATCTTTACAAGGTAAATTATATCCATATCAGCATTTGTTTTTAGGTGATTCATGTTGCAATTGATTTTAGGTGGTGCCCGTTCTGGTAAAAGCCGACTGGCTGAACAAACGGCAATATCTATGCAATTAGCTGTCACTTATGTGGCGACGGCACAAGCGCTTGATCCAGAAATGCAAAACCGAATTGTGCATCATCAAAATCAGCGTCCTGCTCACTGGTCTTTGATTGAAGAACCATTATTTTTAGCAAATGCTCTGCAACGAATTGATCGGCCTAACCAAATTATTTTGGTGGATTGTTTAACGCTTTGGCTAACCAATTTACTAATGTTAGAAGATCAGAGTGTTCAACAATTTGAGTGTGAGAAGTTGTTAAAAGTTTTACCCACACTTCAGTCAGAAATCATTTTAGTAAGTAATGAAACTGGGCTGGGGGTGGTACCACTTGGTGAGATTAGTCGCCGTTTTGTAGATGAAGCAGGAAGGCTACATCAAGCATTAGGACAAATTGCAGATAAAGTTGTGTTTTGTGTAGCTGGTTTTCCAATGATTTTAAAAGGTGAGAAATAAAATGAACTGGTGGTTAGAATCTATAGAGCAACCTAATTTAGATGCAAAACAACAAGCTGAGCACCACCAACTCCAACTTACTAAACCTAGTGGTGCGTTAGGTGATTTAGAACTGATAGCAGTTAAACTTGCCAGTTTACAATCAAATGCACATCCAGAAGTTAGCCACCCATGGATTACAATTTTTGCAGGCGATCATGGAGTGGTTGAAGAGAATATATCTGCATATCCTCAAGCAGTAACTCGTCAAATGCTGCAAAACTTCACGACTGGTGGCGCAGCAATTAGTGTCATTGCCAAATATCATCAAGCTCATTTGCAGGTCATTGATTGCGGTACAGTCGGTGAGGCATATGAATATGCAGGCGTTGAATGTCATTGTATTCGTGCTGGTACTGCAAATTTTGCCAAACAAGCTGCGATGAATGCTGACGAATGTCGTACTGCTTTAGAGTTAGGTAAAAAAAGCGTAGATATGGCTAAGGCCAACGGCGCAGATATTTATATTGCGGGTGAAATGGGAATTGGAAATACCTGTTCTGCCTCTGCTTTAGCATGCCTTTTATTAAATGATACTGCCGAGCAATTGACTGGAGTTGGTACAGGAATTGGCGCCGATCAGTTAAGACATAAAATTGAAGTAATTGAACAAGCAATCGAGCTTCATCATAAACATGTTATTGGTGATGTTTTCAAAACATTGTGCGCAGTTGGTGGTTTAGAAATTGCAGCAATCGTCGGTGCTTACATTCGCTGTGCGCAAGTGGGGTTGCCTATCATTGTCGATGGTTTTATTAGTTCTGTAGCAGCTTTATGTGCAGTACGAATGAATCCTAAAGTACGTGACTGGATGTTATTTGGTCATCAATCGGCAGAATATGGCCATCAGCGTATTTTACAAGAACTCAATGCTGACCCAATTTTAAAGATGAATTTACGTTTAGGTGAAGGGAGTGGTGCAGGTGCTGCTTTGGCATTAGTCAAAATGGCATGCGTATTACACAACCAAATGGCTACCTTTGCCCAAGCTGCTGTAAGCGGGGATAAAATTGAGCAAATTTAAAATTGATTTGCTTAGACATGGTGAAAGTCAATATAGCCATACTTTACGTGGCCATTTAGATGATGAGTTAACAGCAAAAGGTTGGCAGCAAATGCAGTCAACTATTGAGCAAGTTGCAAATCAGCCATGGGATATTATTGTAAGTTCCTCATTAAAGCGCTGCGCTTGTTTTGCTGAGCAACTTGCGAAGACAACTGGACTTCCTTTATTTTTAAATCATGACTTAAAAGAAATGTATTTTGGAGATTGGGAAGGCGTCTCAACTCAGCAAATTTATGACACCTCACCAGAATTACTGGCAAATTTTTGGCAAAAGCCAAGTCAATATTGTCCACCTCGCGCAGAAACATTAATGGAGTTTCAAACAAGGGTTCTTAAAGGTTTTCAGGATTTACTTGCACATATGCAACAACAAAACTTACAGCATGCATTGGTTGTTACACATGGCGGTGTGATTAAGCTATTGGCTTGTTTGGCTAGACAACAATCTTTAGATGATTTACTCAAAATGCCTGCAGAGCTTGGAAAATTATATTCACTCGAATTTTATGAAAAAGATGATCAATTAAACTTTATATTGATATAGCCTTTTTATATTTCTATACACTTGTAAGTTATTATTTTTATACAGATATTTACTTTAAAGTAATAGAACTGTCATTATTAAAATCTAAGATACGAACATTTCTAATTAATAAACTATCTGACTTATGAATATTTTATTTAAAACAACGATTCTTTCAGCCTCATTATTACTTGCGGCTTGTAACGATAATAATGATCAAGGTGTTCAAAACCCACCGAATACAAACCCATCAAAATATTATCAAACAAAAACACCTTATCAACCGCAACAAGACTTAAAAAGCTACGAACAAGTGCCAAATGGATTCCAGCCTGTTTTTACAGAATTAGTAGCACGCCATGGTTCGAGAGGACTCTCAAGTCTGAAATATGATTTAGCACTTTATAATTTATGGAAACAGGCAAAAGCAGAAAATGCCTTAACACCGTTAGGTGAACAATTAGGTGTTGATTTAGAAGCAATGATGAAAGCCAATATCTTATTAGGCTATGGGGTGGAAGGAATCCGCCAGTATGGTTATGGAAACGAAACCATGACGGGTATCTTAGAACACCGTGGCATTGCAGACCGATTATTACAGCGCTTACCAACTCTTTTAAATTCCCAAGCCTCTATATTGGTACAGAGTTCTGGGGTAGATCGTGCGGTTGATAGTGCTAAATTTTTTACTGCTGAACTCATCAAACAACAGCCTCAGCTTAAAGATAAAATTGTTCCAGCGACTTATACTAGTTTATCGAGTGAAAGTGTACCAAGCGTTGAAGATGGTGGCGTTGATCGTTTTAAACTTTACTTTCATAGTTTGAATGCAGATGAGGATTTAAACCAACCACTGAGTGCTAGCCAGCAGAAAATTTATGATGCTAGTCAGGCCTATCAAGATTTTGAAGAAAATAATAAAGATTTAGCCCAAAAGTTGGATGAGTTATCAAAGAATACTCAAGCTGAAAAAATTGCTCAAACAGTACTGAACCCGATTTTTAAAGCAGAATTTATTAAAAAACTCGGTACAACAGGTTATAGCTTTAGTAATACCGGGGCCATCACGGTAACTTCCCCAAAAGGTGAGCAAATTACAGAAAAAGGTAAGGGTAAAAATACAATTGCTAGTGCAGTTGATGCAGCAGCTTATATTTATGACCTCTATTCAATTTCTGGCGGTATGAAAGAAGAGTTAAAAGGTGTCGATTTTGATAAATATATGCCGTTAGAAGCCGCAAAGTTTTATACTGAATTTAATGATGCCAATGATTTTTATGAAAAAGGCCCAAGCTTTACAGAATCAAATCAAGTCACCAGTGAAATCGCCCAAGGTTTAAAACAAGATTTATTCCAACAAGTTGATGCCGTGGTGAATAAGGCCCAGCCTTATAAAGCCGTTTTACGTTTTGCCCATGCTGAAATTATTATTCCTTTGGCGACTAGCTTAGATTTGCATAATATGATGCAACCTTTGCCAATTCGCCAGACTTATAATTATTCAACAAGCACATGGCGTGGTGAAGTGGTTTCACCTATGGCGGCAAATGTACAGTGGGATATTTATCAAAATAGCCAAGGTAATACTTTGGTCAAAATGCTTTATAACGAAAAAGAGACTTTATTTAAATCTGCTTGTAACTATGCACGTTACACACCCACCAGTTTTTACTACGACTACATCAAATTGAAACAGTGCTATCAAATGCAATAGATTTTCAATTTTTGAAGTCTTTAATGGGAATAGGGATTGCTATTCCCATTTTTATTTCTTCATAATTCTATTTGTTTTTAAATATAGATCAGTTAGAGACTTGGATATGACACCTTTTTGGATTGCATTGCAATTTTTAACTGTTCTGCCTATTGAGCTAAAGACAATACCGACGGTGCAACAAAATGGTCGGGCTATTTTATTCTATCCGCTGGTTGGGCTGATTATTGGTGGCATACTTTTTATTACGGCCTGTCTTTTTGCCAAATTACCCATTCTTTTACTTACGGCAATCGTACTCACTTTATGGATTTGGCTGACAGGTGGATTGCATTTAGATGGGCTAGCGGATACTGCAGATGCGTGGGTAGGTGGTTTTGGTGACAAGCTGCGTACTTTACAAATCATGAAGGATCCAAGTTGTGGCCCAATTGGAGTACTCAGTTTAGTCATTATTTGTTTACTCAAATTTGCACTGATTTATGTGTTGATTGAACAGCATCAAACGTTATTTTTAGTCTTTGTTCCCATCCTTGGACGCGTAGTGCCATCTATTTTGTTTTTAACTACGTCATATGTTCGTGAAAAAGGTTTAGGCCGTTCTTTGACAGACCATTTACCTAAAACGACTTCTTGGATAATAGCTGGGTTGGTTCTACTATTGGCTTTATATTGGGAATGGCAAGGGCTCATCGCCATTATTGGCTTTTTGATCAGCCTGGTTTACTTAAGACATCTGTTTATTAAAAGAATTGGCGGTATTACAGGTGATACAGTAGGGGCAGCAATTGAGCTTAGCGAAACCGTGCTACTTTTTGCTTTTGTGGTGAGTTATTTTTATTTAGTTTGATGTTGAATTCCGACAAAGAAAAATAAAAAAAAGCCCTCAAAAATGAGGGCTTAATTGATCTACTTAAAAAGATGAATTAACGATTTGGTAAAACGTCTTTTAAAGCTTCATGCATTTCAAGTAATGTTTTTTCAGTAGTTTCCCAGTCAATACAGCCATCAGTTACTGATTTACCATATTCAAGATCACAAAGATTTTCAGGAATATCTTGGCGACCACCTTTTAAGTGACTTTCAACCATAATACCGACGATTGACTTATTACCATCTAAAATTTGTTCAGTAATATTTTTAAGCACAAGCGGTTGTAAGTACGGGTCTTTATTTGAGTTGGCGTGACTCGCATCGATCATGATTTTATTGCTAACTTTAGCTTTTGCTAAAGCATTTTCTGCTTCTGCAACCGAGCCTGCGTCATAGTTTGGTTTGCCATTACCACCACGTAATACAACGTGTGCATAAGGGTTACCACTGGTATTAATAATTGAAACTTGACCATCTTCGTTCAAGCCTAAGAAACTATGGCCATATTTAACAGATTGCATCGCATTGGTTGCAACAGTTAAACCACCATCTGTACCATTTTTAAAACCTACTGGTGAAGATAGACCAGAAGACATTTCACGGTGAGTTTGACTTTCGGTTGTACGTGCACCAATCGCAGACCATGAAATTAAGTCTTGGTAATACTGTGGTGAGTTAGGGTCAAGTGCTTCAGTTGCACATGGTAAACCTTTTTCATTTAATTCAAGCAACAGCTTACGACCAATACGTAAACCTTTTTCGATGTTAAATGAGTCATTCATATCTGGGTCATTGATTAGACCTTTCCAACCAATTGTTGTACGTGGTTTTTCAAAATAAACACGCATAACTAGATATAGAGTATCTTTAACCTTTTCGCTTAGCGCTTTTAAGCGATCAGCATATTCGTGAGCAGCTTTGGGATCATGAATAGAGCAAGGACCAATAACGACAAACAGACGCTTATCTGAACCATCTAAAATATTACGAATAGTTTCGCGGCCTTTTAGAACAGTTTGTGAAGCAACATCAGATAAAGGAAGTTCTGACTTAAGCTCATTTGGTGTTACAAGAGTTTGAATGCTTTTAATATTAACGTCGTCGATATCTGGCTTTGAAACGGAATTTAAATGTGTAGTCATTGCTGTCACTGGTTCGATCATACTAAAGGTTGTTTTGTGTACTGAATATACCATGAAATAATTATGAAAATACTACATCGCATGGTATTTCAGTTTGGAAAAATCCTATTGATTTTACTATCTTTCAGTCGAGTTGCTTGTTTTTTCGGCAACCACGGCTTGTTGTACCACAGGTGCTTTCGGTTTTGCTTTGACTGGGTGAACCATAAAGTTAACACCGAGGGCAAATAGAGTAATCCCTAAAATTTTTCGGATTAAACGTTCCGGCATACGAGAGCTAATTAATGTGCCAATGATAATTGCCGGAATTGAACCCACTAATAACCACATTAGAAGGTTAAAGTCGACGTTACCCGCACTCATGTGTCCTAGGCCAGCGACTAAGGTGAGCAATACAGCATGTACAACATCTGATCCGATAATGCGAATCATTGGTAAGTTCGGGAACATGATCACGAGTGCCATGATCCCAAATGCACCGGCACCAACCGAGGAAAGAGTTACGAATACGCCTAAAATGATGCCCATAATCACGATAAAGCTACGTTTTTTATGGATTGCTAACTGCTCATTTTCAGTTTGGATAGTTTCTTTATTACGGAATTTATTAAAGAACTTCTCAATACGAGAACGGAAAATAATAGACACACCTGTTAAAGTCAGCATAAAGCCTAATACCATGGTTAACACAGACTTATAGTGTGTAGACTGACTTAAATAGTGTTCAAGTACCCACGCAGTACCGAAAGATGCAGGAATACTACCTACTGCTAACCATAAAACAATTGGCCAGACAATATTGAGCTTTCTAGCGTGAACCATTGATCCGCAAAATTTTGAAATTGCGGCATAAAGTAAATCGGTACCAATTGCGATATGTGGTTCAATTCTAAAAAGACTAATTAAAATTGGCGTCATTAATGATCCACCACCAACTCCTGTAATCCCTACACAGAAACCAACTAACATACCCGCTAAGATAAATTCAAAAGCACCAGACATCTTTATCGCCACTTATCACGAAACGCAGATATCTTATTCCTTTTAGAGATAAACAGTTGTCATGAATAATGATTTACTTATGCAAAAAAAAGCTAAGCAATGAAAATTTTGCTCAGCTTGTACTATTTTTCATCATTTTTAAAGAAAATGATTATTTTGATGACTTTAGTGGATTAACTAAAAGTATAAAAATAAAAGTTAATGGCGTTGCGAAGATCCACCAACTCACAAAACCAATTGAAAATTTATATTGGTGAATAAGAATAAATGCACATAAACCAAATAATATGAATGCAGCGACTTTAAAGTGTCGGTAATACTTTTGAGCCAACGATTTGAAATGTCCTGTTGATTTTGGCGATCTATATTTCTCGCTCGCCATAAATAGCAAATACATTCCTAATAAAATTAAGATGAAAGCTATAACAATCATGAGCTCACCTCAGTATTTAATTTATTTAGCTTTTTTTGAATTTTTCCTACAGCCTTATGCTGAATAGGTTGAATTTTGCAGAATATAAAAATGGCTAATGCTGCAAATATCCACAAAAACACATCTACACGTGCAAAGGTCAAATAATCACTGAAATTTTGTACATAATCATGTTTGACCAAATAACTTAGATTTAAGATTGGAAGTGCAATACTGAGCATAATAAAAAAGCAAAGCTGAGTTCGCCATAAATGCTGCTTTTTAGTGATTAGTGCAGTGATTAAGCTGATTAACCAAACCAAGAAAAAGCTATAAACTTCATAATTGATCGTGGTTGAAGTGACTGTAAATAACCGATTAGCGCTTAAATAGGCGACAGTTGCACAAGGCAATCCAACAAATGCCGCAACATTTAAACGGTCAACTAAATAATGTCCGAAATGAAACTTACTATTTTTATTTTGAATTTGGCGTTTAAGACTCCAAAGTAACAAACCAGAGGCAATCATTACACAGCCTAAAATGCCCGAGAAAAAGAATCCTAAGCGAAGTAAAGGTTGAGCAAATGTCGCCATGTGTAAGCCATAAACACCCGCATTTAGCGTTGCAATAGGACTATTATTACGTGTATCTGCCAAGACTTTGCCAGTTGAAGCATTTAATGTAATTTGAGCCTGATTACGGGTGATGGAGTGATCTTCTTTTTGAAGAAAAGTAATTTGAGCTTGATTAGTATTCGGGTTTTTTACACTAATCGTTGATAAAGGTTGATTCCCCCAACTTTGTTGAACTTGGTTTAGTAGCTTATCGATAGCTAAGTTTTGAGCAGGCTGAATCGATTGATTCTCAAGTACAGTCTTTGTACGAATCTCAGTAAAATACTGATAAGGGTTTTGGGGGTAAATCTTTTGCATTCCCCAAGGCAGATATAAATAAAAGAAAATAGCTAAGCCTGTAAACGTAATGGTTAAAAAGAAGGGTAGTGCAACGACTGAAGAAATATTATGAAAGTCTAACCATGAACGCTGAGACTTAAATGTACGTAAAGTAAAAAAGTCGGTGAATATTTTTTTGTGGGTAATAATGCCTGAAATCAAAGCGATCAGCATAATAAATGCGGCAAGACACACCACTAATCGTCCAACGATGATTGGAATACCAAAAAGTTGGTAATGGAAACGGTAAAAAAAATCGCCGCCTAAGGTCGCCGAAAGTTGTAGTTCTTTACCTGTATTAGCATCAAGTGTGGCATTACCATAACCGCCGTCAGCTTTTTCCCAATACATAGTGTTGACGGGACTTTCTGGTGTTGCAACAGTTAAATACCAAGATTTGGCGTCTGGAGCGTTTTCTTGTAAATATTGATATGCTGTTTTAATAGCAATATCTTGCTTTACTTCATATTGCGCTAGTGCAGGCTGCATCCATAAATTAATTTCGTGGCGGTAATAAGATAAGCTACCCATTAAGAAAATGGCAAACACCAGCCATCCAAAAATTAAGCCAGTCCATGAGTGTAGCCATGCCATAGATTGACGTATACCCTTATGCATAACCCACCATACGTGTCACAGAAAAGAAAAGGGCGCACAAAATGATCGACAGCCCAGTGAGTTTCAAAAGTGATTGAATGCAGAAACCAGCAATTACAAAGACGACGTAAAATAAAATCGCTATAAATGCCGCGAGATATATAGCTTCAGCTTTGTCGAGGGACAAAAGGAAAATTCCAGTGAGTCCAAGACTTAAATAGGCCATACACGCAAAGCCCATACCGAAAACTAGCAAGAATCGATAGAAAACTTTTATACGATATGACACTGGGAGATTTACAGTTTTGGACATCTTGACTGACACATACACAAAGAATAATAAGTAAAGCCAATCCCTAAATTGGGATTGGCTACGATATTAATATTTAAACTTTACAGCAACTGTATAGTTAGCAGAAGGACCATAAAAAGCTTGGCCATCTGGAAAACTATTTAAATATTTTTTGTCAAAAATATTATTACCATTTGCCTGAAGCGTAATATGATCGTTGACTTCATAGCTCGCCATTAGATTGACTAAAGCATATGCATCTTGTTTAATCGTACTGTTAACATTTGAATCATATAACTTTATCCCATCTTGCCACTGTAAGCCTGCACCAACTTTTAGCTTTGGTAAAACTGGTGGCGTGTAGGTGGTTAGCACGTTAAGTGTCTGGTTTGGATTATAAGTTCTTGCCTCGCCACCATTCTTAATATCTTTAATACTAAATTGAGCATAGCCGAAAGAAAGATTCACATTATTTGTGATTTGACCTGATAAGCCGACTTCTACCCCTTGTGATTCTAAATCACTCGTTGGTACTTTTCGATTAAGTGGATTTCCATCAGAGCTACGTAGAGGGTAATTATTTTGTTCAGTTTTAAATACTGAAAGTGTTCCTGTTAAGCGGTCATCTAGCCATGAGCTTTTTACACCCATTTCATAGCTTTTACCCTCAATAGGTTTTAAAGCTTGATTGGTATCTTTATCAATACCAGTTTGAGGACGGAAAATTGAGGTGTAACTCATATAACCCGTATATTCAGGTGTAAAGTTATAGGTTAGTCCAACATATGGCGAGACTTTACTTTCACGATATGACATTGGAGAGCTATAACTTTCGCCTTTACTTTCAGCTTGAACATAGTTTGCGCCAAGTAAAAGTTTTAAATCTTCATTGAGATGTAAACGTGTCGCCGCATAGATTGAGTTAATATTCTGCTTATAGTTCGCGGCTTCCGTAAAATCTGACCATGTTATAGATTGTGGTGTCCAGCTTGCCCAATCCGTAGTGGTTGCTTTTATAACATTATTATCGTTAATTGTTCCTGTAGATTGTTTGTCTTGCTGATGATTACGTACATAGCTATAGCCTAGAGTTGCCTCATGTTCTCGGTTAAATAGTCTGTAGCTGCCTTCGAGATTAAAATCTACGGCATGTTTTTCTTGATGTTCTTGACCACCCCAAGGAGTTAGAGAAACACCTGAACCGTCAGCTTTTGGATAACCATAATAATAAAGAAGACGGCTATTATGCTTCGTATCAAGATAGTTGTAAGTTAGCTTAGCCGTCCATAGGTCATTAATTTTTTGTTTTAATTCAACAAAAGCATTTTGCGTTTCATTATCCCAGTGCGCCCAGTCAGGGTTTGGATTATATGAGCGAACATATGAAATTTGTTTACCATTGGCATCTAATAAAGGCAGAGAACCCCAATTATTTGCATTAGGTTTATTTTGTTCTTGGCTATAACCTGCGGTAAGTAAAGTGCTATCTGTTAAATCAGCTTCAATAATACCTGCGAAACCATTTTTCTCAGAAGAATAACGGTCAAGGTAAGAATCACCAGTTTGCTCATAGCCCATAATACGGCCACGTACTTTTCCACTCGGTATAATTGCGCCAGAAACATCAGCTTCATAGCGCTGCGTATCCCAAGAACCATAACTTACACCACCACTTGCTTGGAATTCTTGAGTCGGGCGTTTTCTAATATTGTTAATTGTTGCGCTTGGATCACCAAATGCGTTAGTTAAAGAGTCAGCTCCTTTAACTACTTCTACACGATCATAAAAATAAGTATCAGGATTTGTATTGCTATAGTTATAACCTGAGAGGGGAAAGCCTACGCCGTCAGTTAATATATTTGAAATTTCAAAACCACGAGCCATATAAGTAGTCCGCTCGGTCTCTTGATTAGATACGGTTACCCCAGGCGTGTTCCTTAAAACATCTCGGGTACTGCTAAGCCCGAAATCTTCAATTTGCTGACGAGTAACGACATTAATAGTTTGTGGAGTTTCTTTAGCCTCAATATTAAGCTTGGTTGCGCTACTCGAGTTTTTAACATTATATGCTTTAGTTTGTTCCGAAGACTGCTCAGCATCTGATGCTTTAATTTGAATTGTCTGTAAAGCTTGTACCTCTGAGTCTTGAGCATAAGAGAGGTTCGCATAACAAATCGCGCAGGCGATTACGGTAAGCTTAAATGGTCGAGGTGGGATATTCATAGGATTAAAGATAATGTAAATAATTCTCATTTATTTTATTGTTTGTGAATGTAAGCTACAATTCAAATAACATTGTTAATTTAGATTAAAAAGTAGGTGATGAATGTAATTTTAGATAGTAATAATCCATGTATTACTTTTAATACCGAGATTTCTTTCGAGTTCAAGATTGGGAAACCTATATGCTAGAATGCGTTATTTCAAATTCTTGGGTAATTCGCCTTGGCAAATCGAAAACTTAAAATAGGCATTGTAGTTGGGGAAGTTTCTGGAGATACGCTTGGCGTTAAGCTTATGCGTAGTTTTCGAGAACAAGGAATCGATGCCGAATTTGAGGGAATCGGTGGTCCTCAAATGATTGCTGAAGGTTTTAACAGTTATTACCCAATGGAAACTCTGTCTGTGATGGGGATTGTTGAGGTCTTAAAAGACTTAAAAAAGCTATTCGCCGTGAGGGATGGTCTAATCAGTCAATGGACTCAAAACCCAGTTGATATTTTTATTGGAATTGATGCACCTGACTTTAACCTCAGACTTTCAAAAAGTATTAAGGAAAAGAATCTTCCAATAAAAACTGTTCAATATGTGAGCCCTTCGGTTTGGGCATGGCGTCAAGGACGTGTTCACGGCATCAAACAGAGTATCGATTTAGTACTGTGCTTATTTCCTTTTGAAAAAGTCTTCTATGATCGATATGAAGTTCCAGCAGCATTCGTAGGACATCCATTAGCTAAACAATTACCGGTTGAGAATCCGATTCAAATTGCCAAACAACAATTAGGTATTGATGAAAATCAGAAACATATTGCTTTGTTACCAGGTAGCCGAAAAGGAGAAGTGGAACGACTTCTTCCTATGCTGCTGGGTGCTGCTAATATTTTGAATACGAGACATCCAGACATTCAATTTTTGATTCCCGCTATTAATGATGCTCGTAAACAACAGATTGCACAGGGTGTCGAACAATTAGCACCTCAGTTAAAAGCAAAAATTCATATTTTAGAAAATACGGATAGTGAATCTAAAATTGGCCGTATGGTCATGAATGCGAGTGACATTATCGCTTTAGCATCTGGAACGGCGACATTAGAAGCAATGTTAATGCACCGACCGATGGTCACTTTCTATAAATTGCATTGGTTAACTTACTTAATTGCCAAGTTTTTAGTGAAAATTCCTTATTATTCTTTACCTAATATTATTGCGGGTAAAAAAGTAATTGAAGAACTTATTCAAGCCGATGCAACACCAGAAAATTTAGCAGCTGAAATAGAAAAACTGATGAATGTGGAAACTGCTCAAATTCAAGTGATGCAGCATTTAACTATGCATAAACAGCTTATTTCTGGAAATACGGAAGATCCGGTTCAAGTCATCTTAAATGTGCTCGAAAAATAAAAAAAGGCATTCTTATGAATGCCTTTTCTATTTATGCACGTACGATGAGCTCGTAACCCGTATATTTACGAATGTTGATAACACCAATGTCAAAAATTAAATATTGGCCTTTAATACCTTGTAATACACCGCGAATTTTTGGTGTTTTATCCAGATTTAGAGACTTAATTTTTTCAGGATATTGCTCAACTGGGTAAACAAACTCACGTGGTAATTCATTTTCTAATAATTCAACAGTTTCGTTAAATTCAAGGTTTTGACTGAATTCCTCACGAATAGATTGAATTTTAGGTGCAAACTCTTCAATTAATTGATCACGCTGTTCAATCATATTTAAAGGCTCAGCTTCACCTTTAAGAAGTTTACGCCAATCTGTCTTATCAGCAATTAAAGAGCCAAACATGGTTTCAAGTTGACCAGATAAACGGCGTGATCCAACTTTTAAAATAGGTAAGGCTTGAGTTGCGCCTTGATCTAACCAACGACCTGGCATATGGCTAACGCGGGTAATTCCCACTTTTAAAGCACTAGAGTTTGCCAAATATACAATATGAGGCTGGAAACAAACATTATGGGCAAAACCATCTTCACGACATGTGCCTAAATGATAGTGACATGTTTCAGGTTTCATAATACATAGGTCACATTCCGCTTTGGTTTTAAAACATTTAAAGCAGTGACCTTGAGAATAAGATTTCGGTGTTTTAGTGCCACATGAAGTGCAATAAATATTACCTGTCCATTCGATTTCTAGTTCTTGTCCTAACTTAAAAGGAAGATCAATTTCTGAACGGTCTAATACAAATTTGTATTCAACATTTGCCTTGGTTGTCTGTTGATCAGTTACACTAGCATCTTTTAGGCCTGCATGCATTTTATGGCAAATGCCTTGTAGTTCCATAAAGTTTAAACTCACATCTTTCAATTAAGGGTTGCAGTTATGGCTGAACAAAATGTCATCACTTCTATGCTAGACGATTTATCAAACGAACAGCCCATTCATACTGCACTTTGTATTGGCCAGAAAATTGACCAGAATAACGCAATTCAATGGCACTATTTTACCGTAACTGAGCTTTTAAGTCTGCCTTTTACTCAGCGTTATGATTTGGGTTTTGTATTGTTCGATACTGAGGAAATGCAGAACATCAGCGATATGCAAAAATCACAATTATTAGTGAAGCTAAGAGATTTATTAGCAAAACGCATTGTTGTCGTGAGCAAGCGCAGTGATGAACAGTTATTACGTTCTTTAGGTTTTACGCAACTCATTGATAAAACTTCACATGATAGTGATTTAGCTTTATGGCAATTTAACATCTTGACCTATAAACATGTGCCAGATTGGTTTAATTCAAAATTTTGGGCAAATCCAGAAAACTGGAATAAATTCCGTTGGTAAAAGAGCATTAAATCTCTTTCAAAATTTAACAATTTGGCTTTTGCTGTC
This sequence comes from Acinetobacter pittii, assembly GCF_034067285.1. Taxonomy (NCBI): domain Bacteria; kingdom Pseudomonadati; phylum Pseudomonadota; class Gammaproteobacteria; order Moraxellales; family Moraxellaceae; genus Acinetobacter; species Acinetobacter pittii. Next base: position 1,877,908 of record NZ_CP139286.1, on the reverse strand, counting down.
TTAACAAGAATCCGCGTATGCTCATGTATAAACCATACATAAGAGTTACACATGACAAATTTAAGCAACATTGTAGAAGTTTTGGCTAAGCAAGCTTTAGGTGGGAATCAGCAAGCAGCAGGTCAAGGTGGTTTAGGTGGAATTTTAGGTTCAGTACTCGGACAAATGGGCGGTAATAATTCATCTGGTACTCAAGGTGGCTTGGGAGGCGTACTAGGTTCTGTATTAGGACAAGTCACTGGCAATAACAACACACCTCAAGCAGGTGGCGGTGTACAAAGTTTATTAATTGCAGTTGTGCCTTTAATCTTGGGTTGGGTGCAGCAACAAGGTGGTTTACAGGCTGCATTAGAAAAGTTGAAAGGTGCGGGTTTAGGAAGTCAGGTTCAAAGCTGGGTTGATCCAAATCAAAGTAATAGCGAAGTTCCGACTCAGCAATTACAGAGTTTATTTAATCCAGCCGATATTGAACAAGTTGCCGAGCAAGCCCAAGCACCAAAAGAGCAAGTTTACGGAGCAATTGCTTCAGTCTTACCTCAGGTTATTGATTCATTAACACCTCAGGGTGACAGTACAGATCATCAAGAAGCAAATCAAGATATCCAAAACGTTATGAACCTTGTAAGTGGTTTCTTAAAATAAGGTATAAACTTCAAAAAAGCCGATAACTTTTATATCGGCTTTTTTATATTTAGTACCATAAAATAAAAGGGCATGAGCCCTTTTATTTTAGATATGAATCAAACATAACTGATTAGAAGTTATATTCGATACCAGTACCTACAACAGTTTGCTTGTCGTCATCATTCAGCCAGTCGCGTTTTTGTTGAGCAACAATGCCGTAGAAGCGAGCTTGTTTATTGATTTGGTAATCAAGACCTAAACCGTACAAGTCGATTTTACGATCCGCTTGACCACTTACTTGTGTTTCAGCTGAAGCATATTCTGCTTTCACTTTAAGTTTAGTGTTAGGAATTTTATAAGCAGCTGTTACTGCATATGCTTCTTCCTCTAAACCACGGTAAGCTTTACCAGCTTTATCGATTGAACCATCTGATTTATATGATTGACCGTATGCAGTTAAGTCATCAGTAGGTTCAGCATGTTGCCATAAAGCACCTACCACAAAACCAGATTTTGCGATGTCATAAGAACCAGTTACACGGTAAGCATCTGTATAGACATCTTTTAGGCCATAAGCAGCATATTTACCTTTAATACCGAAGTCACCCGCGGCAGCAATTGCTAAACCAAGATCTTTGTTTTCATAGCCAAGCGCAGTTGATACAGAGTCGAAACTATCATTTTTGCTATCTTTACCAGTTTCACCTGATTTGCTATCAGAAGTGCTTTCACCAGTTTGAGCCATGATGTTGAATGTTAAACCAGCTAATAATTTAGGGTCTAATTCAAAACCGATCACATTGTCTAAACGGTTTTCACCGTACATGATATTAGTAATATCTAAACGTGTATCGTCATTAAAGATGTCTTGGTTACCGCCAGCAGCAGTTTTGAAGTAAGAGTCATACTTACCAACTTTTAATGTACCAACACCTTCAGTTTTTAAACCAATAAAACGGTTACGTGCGCTAAGGTCAGTATCAGAACCCGAACCATCAGTAGAAATTGCCCACTCGGCTAAATAAACAGCAGATAATTTGTCAGTTAATTTCTCTTCGCCTTTAACCCCAATACGAGAAGAGTTTGAGTTAATTTCGGTAACGTCACTTTTTCCATCGAAATTTTTATTATCAACTTGGTTAATAGAAACATTTAGTTTGCCATACAAAGTTGGCGCTGCTTGCACCGCGTTTATGCTCAAAGTTGCAACTGCGGCAGCGAGTAGCAATTTCTTCATTGAGATTTCTCCAAAAGGTATTTAAAAAGGGCGTATGCCTAGCCTAACTATTTATTTTGTAGTTGACTTGTGTACAAAAAGTTACAAAAGCTCACCAACTTGCTAAGCAGTATCGGCAAATTTTGTGACAGGGAAGTGAAGAATAAATGACAGTTTTATGACGCTTAAAATTTAGAAATAAATTAGTTTTTTCTTTTTTTATAATTCTTAAAACGAAAAAAAGCGGAGTCTAAACTCCGCTTTAATAATTGAAAAATCAAAGAGCTGCTTTAATTTTTTCCGCTAATTCTTTAATTTTTTCTTGATCACCTAACTCTACAGCATGGCGTCCAAGTTGATGCACATTTGTTGGAATAACGTGAAAATGAACATGGGGGACAGTTTGTCCCGCCGCTGCTCCAGAAAGTTGCATTAAGACAATACCTTCTAAATTGAGTGCTTTTTCCATTGCCTTAGCAATCTTCTGGACAATTTGTATGGTATATGCCGCTGCTTCAGGAGGTAAATCTAAGAGTGTTACGGCTGGTGTTTTTGGAATAACTAATGTATGACCATCGGCTTGAGGCATAATATCCATAAAAGCTAGAACTTGATCATCTTCATAGACTTTTATCGCAGGAAGTTCTCCGCGTAAAATTTTTGCGAAGATATTTTGATCATCATATGCCATGTATTATTCCTTTAAAATTATTTACATTTCAATTCTTTCTGACGTTCTTTAATAGCGTCAAGACGTTGCTGCTCTTTGTCAGAAAACTTTGGTTTTGTCGTATGACAGTTTTCATTACCATATTTCTCTTTTGCATCAGGATCTTTAAAACAAAAGCCTTTTGATGCATAAATCAAATTGTAATCGTCTTGCAATTTTTGACATTCTTGCTCAGGTGTTGCAGCTTGTACGCCTAAACTAGCAATGCTCACCATGCCAGTAAAGACTGCAACCATAAATTTATTCATGAGCTTTTCCTCAGTTAAAGGTATGAACCTGTACTCAATATAAGGTTTATTGCCAAGATTTCAATGACTATTAATTACTCAAGTGTCATTTTGGTTTATAATTTGTTCAAATAATAAATAAAATTATTAGATATCAATAACTTGAAAATATTAAATAAAAACATAAACTTAACTAAAAAATTATATGTTTTTCCATAATCTAATGGTTGTTGAACGTCTTATAATCGTTATTGATGAGCAAAAAGAATACTTAAATAGATCTACTAATAAATTCCATAGATTGAATCCTGATCTTATCCTTAAATTTTTGTTGAGCGTTCGGTCAGCCATTTCGCTAGTTGTGGCCAGAACTCAAGAGCACTTGCCTGACTCGACATTAAGCCTAAATGACCGCCAGGGATAAGCGTAAACGTAACATCTTGGCTACTTGTCAACTCACTTAATGGAGATGCAGCGTCAGCAGTTACCAACTGATCACTACGGCCAGCACCAACCAAGAGAGAGCAATCTATATTTTTTAATTCAATTTTCTGATCTTTTAGCTGAATAAAGCCGTGTTTCAATGGATTTTGTAACCACACATTGAATAACATGTCCTGATTAATTCCACCCGGATAATCAATCATATTATTTAAAAAGTTACTGAGGGTAGCATGCTCTTGTACAAATTGCAGGTCGTCAAGATTTTTTAATAGTTGAACATGGCCATCAAACCAACCTTTAGGATCAAGAATTTTGAAACCTAATGAATTTAAAATTCCTGGGCTATGAATCAAACGTTTTGGTAATCCAGCATAAACACGGTCCTGAATTTTTTTATTGCGACCAATAAAATGATTCATGGTTCGATAGAGCTTCCCAATATAACCAGAGGCATAACTGTCTATTGGACTACCAAGTACAATAAGATTTTTAACATGCTTAGGTTGATTGAGGGCGGTGTATAAAGTAACGAATATACCAGCCATACTCCATCCATGTAGCGAGATTTGTTCACTTCCTGAATGTGCTCGAACAAGTTCTATTGCTTTAGGAATAAAATCTTTAATAAATGATAAAAAGTTAAGGTGTCTATCTTTAAACTTTAAACGCCCCCAATCAACTAAATAGACATCAAAACCTGCATTTTGGAAGTATTTGATAAGAGAACGATAAGGGTATAAATCATAAATTGCCATATTGATGGCTAAAGGAGCCACAAATACTAAAGGCTCTTTAAATTGTTTATTTGCCGCAGCGTAATAGCGAATCCGGGTTTGATTGAACTCCCCAATCACTTCAAAGGGAGTGCTTTGTGATAGTACCAATGATTTTGGATGAAATAGTCGGGTAGAAAGGTGCTTGATTTGACTTTGTTCAGAAACAAGGGACTTTAAGCGTTTCATCTTGCTTTACCAACTATTTACTAAAGTTGAATAAAGTCTAAGCGATAATTTTAAGGTTTACCTTGACCTTAAATACCTTAGACACTCAAAATGATGATAGTTTTTTAGTACATGACCAGTAAAGGCGCACATTTAATGAACCAGTCTGATGATTTAGAATACCAACTTGATACTTTAGCCATTCGTACCGGACATACTCGTAGTTTTGAGGGTGAGCATGGCGAACCGATTTTTTTGACTTCATCATTTGTATATGAAAACGCAGCTGAAGCTGCAGCAAAATTTTCTGGTCAGGTTCAAGGAAATATCTATTCTCGTTTTACTAATCCGACTGTATCGATGTTCGAAAAACGCTTAGCAGCTTTAGACGGTGCTGAGCGAGCTGTTGCAACAAGCTCGGGAATGGGCGCGATTTTGTCAGTTGCTATGGCATATTTAAAAGCTGGTGATCATGTTATTTGCTCAAGAGCAGTTTTTGGATCAGTTGTTGCCTTATTTGAAAAATATATTGCTAAGTTTGGTGTAGATATTACATTTGTTGATTTATGTGATTTGAACGCATGGAAAAATGCTGTACGTCCCGAAACTAAACTTTTTTTTGTTGAGTCGCCGTCTAACCCTCTAGCAGAGATCGCAGATATTCAGGCGCTTGCAGATATTGCCCATGCAAATGGTGCCTTACTTGCAGTTGATAACAGTTTCTGTACACCTGTTTTGCAGCAACCATTAAAGTTCGGGGCAGACCTTGTAATTTACTCGGCAACCAAATATTTAGATGGGCAAGGGCGCGCTTTAGGTGGTGCTGTTGTGGGTAATCATCAGTTATTAGAAGAAGTTTTTGGTGTTGTTCGTACGCTTGGACCATCAATGAGTCCATTTAATGCATGGGTTTTCTTAAAAGGTTTGGAAACTTTACGCTTGCGTATGAAAGCACACTGTGAAAGTGCTCAAATTCTTGCAGAATGGTTATCTAACCATGAAAAAGTAGAGAAGGTTTACTATGCTGGTCTACCAAATCATGCCGGTCATGAACTTGCTGCACAACAGCAAAAGGGTTTCGGTGGGATTGTATCCTTCGTTGTTAAAGGCGAGCGTGAAGGTGCTTGGAAGGTTATTGATAATACTAAGTTTATTTCGATTACCGGTAACTTAGGTGATGTGAAGTCAACAATTACACATCCGGCAACTACGACACATGGCAAACTTTCTGTTGAAGCAAAAGAAGCTGCAGGTATTCAAGAAGGTTTAATTCGCGTATCTGTAGGTCTAGAAGATATTAATGACATCATTGGTGATATTTCACGTGGGTTAGATCTCATTTAATTATTTTAAAATTTTTATCGAAACTATTTTAGTTGCTTAAAAGCCATCTCATGAGTTGAGGTGGTTTTTCTCTAAAGTTACTTAATTTTTACAATTGCAATAAAAAAACTACATTTTATTTAAATCGTAATGCCGAGCAAAGGTTATAAAGACTTTAAATCAAACTAAAATAAATGTGAGTTTTAAAATGCTTAAGCCTATTGCTATTGTTGTTGTGGTGGGGGTAGTTGGTGTCATTGGATACAAATTATTAACTAAACCTACGCAAAGCCCCGCATCAAATGAAACGACATTGTTAATCAGCAATGCTGAGAAATCAGTACAAGAAGCAGACGAGTCTATTGAAAAAGCGAATAACTCTTTCAAAAAAGTTCCTTTAAGCGAATATCAAACAATCAAAGATGGTTTGCAGGCGTCTCAATAATCCTCTAAAGCACTTAAATCCTAAAGAAATGGCAGCTAATTTTGCTTTTGTCATGTATATGGCTGCGTCCAACAGAGCTAGAGATACCGATAGAAAACATTACTTTATTGTGTCAGAATTACGGATTAATTTGAGTTCAATGTACTAGCCTATATAGATTTTGATCAATAAGGCTAGCTCAACGAGATTAAGTTTTTATAAAGTATTGGCAGAAATGAATAATACTTTAAAGATTTGATAGAGATACGGAGTAAGGTTATGAATATCAATATGCTCATGCAGCAAGCGCAGCGCATGCAAAAAGATATGGAAACAAATATAAAAAAGGCTAAAGAAGAGCTTGCTCAAACTGAAGTTCAAGCAGAAGCTGGCGGTGGTTTGGTTAAAGTAACAATGACTGGCCGTTATATCGTAAAACGTATCGAAATTAATCCAGAATTACTTCAAGATGAGCCAGACATGATTGAAGACTTAATCGCTGCTGCGGTTAATGATGCTGTACGTCAAGCAGAAGTGATTTCTGAAGAAAAAATGCAAAAAGCAAATTCTGGTATGGGCTTGCCACCTGGCTTAGCGGGCATGTTCTAAGGAAATTCAGTGTTTAGTGATAGATTTGAACAACTCGTTCAAGCTTTACGTATATTGCCTAGCGTTGGTCCGAAATCGGCTCAACGTATGGCTTTACATCTTTTGATGAAAAATCGAGAAGGTGCATTTGCATTAGCTCATGCTCTACATGAAGCTTCAAGTTATATACATGAATGTAGTGTTTGTCATTCTCTGACTGAACATGAAATTTGTGATATTTGTGCCTCAACAGACAGAGATGATCAATTATTGTGTGTAGTTGAATCACCAGCAGATGTGATGGCGATTGAGCAAAGCGGCAGCTTTCGTGGCAAATACCATGTTTTAGGTGGACATCTTTCTCCATTAGATGGTATTGGACCTGAAGAAATTGGTATTCCTTATCTGATTCAGCGTTTAAGCCAAGGTACGATTGAAGAAGTGATTTTGGCAACGAATGCAACTGTAGAAGGACAGGCAACGGCTCATTATTTGGTAGAGGCGACTAAGCACTTACCAATACAAATGACACGTATTGCTCAGGGTGTACCTCAGGGTGGTGAACTCGAGTATGTCGATAGCCATACCTTAAGTCAGGCAGTGCATAACCGCATGAGAATGAAATAAGCATTGCGATGCTTATTTCATTAATACAATATCAATTTAATTGAAAAACTTCTGAATTGAATTCAACTATTAAACATAAATATTATTTTGTTTTTATAATAGTAGAAAGTTTAAATAGAATATGAATATAAGCATGAAAAAGATCTTATAAATTTTATAGAAGGGGTATTTGGAGATAAATTTAAAAATATAAATAAAAGCTCAAAAAATTATCTATTTTCGAAAAATTGTTCAAAAATAGAGTATTCATAAAGGTTTAAGTGGCATTTTTCTGCTTCTATGTTATATATACCAGAGTTTAAAGCACTCTTTGCATTTACTTGAGAAAGCATGTTTCAGTTTATCCAACAGCAAACCGAATTGGTTGATGTTCTTCAAAAAATGGATCAATGTTCAATATATGGACTTGATACAGAATTTATTAAGGTTGACACACTCTGGCCGAAACTTGGAGTATGCCAAGTCAATGTAAATGGCAATGTCTATCTGTTGGATGGTGTTTCATTAGATCTAAGTCAGTTTTGGAAAAAGATCTTTCTCGCACAGCAAAATATTTTTCATGCATGTGGAGAGGACATCGACTTAATTTACCATTATGCAGATCAAGAAGATTTGCTTAAAGTGTTTGACACTCAGGTAGGGCTTTCTTTCTTAGGCCATGGCTTGCAAGTGAGTTACCAAGGTGCTTTAAAACTTTGCCTTGATATTGACATTGAAAAAGATCAAACAAGATCTGATTGGTTAGCTCGACCTCTATCGCCTCAGCAACTTTGTTATGCAGCTAATGATGTTTTATATCTAATGAAGTTAGCTCATCATATTCAAGAACAGCTCAAGCAAAAAGGGCTTTATGACTATGTTCTTGAGGATTGTAGTAGCTTAACTAAAGAAATTATTAGTGAAACTCCGACAGAATTACTCTATACCGATGTCGGCAATTATCGTCACTCACGTCGTCAGCTAATGCAGTTACAAAATTTAAGTGAGTGGCGCGAATATATTGTAAAAGCAACAAACCAGCCACGTAGTTTTATTCTTAGAAACTCAACTATGATTGATATGGTTGAAAAGAACCCGCGTAATAGCTTTCAACTTTCGCAAGTGAAGGATATTCGTCCAAATGTGGTTCGTGAATATGGCAAAACTATTTTAGAATTACTTAAAGATCTACCTATCGAAAGTCAGTGGCCAACGAAAATTGCAAAACCTTTTAAAGTAACGTCTAAAGAGACTTTACATAAAATGGATATGGTGCTTGCTCATGCAATAAATGAAACTTCTATTCCCAAAGAAGTATTGCTGAGAAAAAAATGGTTAAATGCTATTCATCAACATGTTCTTTCGCAAGGTGATGAACAAGATTTACCTGATTATTTATTAGGTTGGCGTTATGAGTTGTTAACCCAACCATTAATCCAATTGTTTCAAGAAGAAAAACAAAGTCTATCGATTTAATATCCAACTCTATTTAAATTTAAAAGGCTCATCATGTGATGGGCCTTTTTATTCAATAAATGGCCAATACATTAAGATTTTAATTAATGAGATCTTATTTAAAAATAACTTAATTAAATATTAAAATTATAAAAATGAGTTTTCTGTAGATTATCTAAATAATTATTTTACCTTATAAAATTCATAAAACAATATAATAAAGGGAAAACAATTTAAAATTCCAATAATGAAATAAATTAACTTATACAGTGAGAAAAATTCAATTGCTTAAACATACAGGTCTGTATATTCTTAGTTTTAAGAAAAACAATTTCAACATATATAATATATAACTATAAGTTTGTTTCGGTGCAGAAATAAAAAGCCTACCCAATAGGGTAGGCTTATTTATTTTTATTGGTCTAATATTAATCTAACTTAATTTTAAAATTTAAGTATTAATATTCTCTAAATTCTACGTAAATGAATGAGCAATTTCGGACACAACTTTTTCAGCTTTGTGATAAGCATTTTCTAGTGACGATATATACCGATGATCACCAAACTCTTGATATTCAGAGGTAATTTCATAGATTTTCTCTACACCTAAATATTTACTGAGTGTACGAATATGAGGTAAAAGATGACTCATGTTGTTTCTGATACCATCCTCCTCAAAACCAAACTCTCCGCTCGAAGTGATAATAATTAATGTTTTACCAGACAAAAGAGGTTGTAAAGGAAAGTCTCCTCGAGCAAGGTCAAAATCAAAAGTTTTATTAATCCGAATAATTTGATCAAACCATGCTTTAAGCTGAGCAGGCATACCGTAATTGTACATAGGTGAAGAAATTACAAGGATGTCTGAATTTGAAACTTCTGCTATTAATTGATCTGATATAGATAAAACATCGTGTTGAGCTTGTGTTCTGTTAGCTTCAGGGGTGAATACGGCAGCGATCCATTCTTGAGTAATAAATGGTGGAGGATTCATTCCCACATCACGATAGATATATTCATCTATAGGCAGCTGTTTTTTCCATGAATTGATCAATCGAGTAGCAATATTTTTAGAAATCGAATTATGATTAGGATTAGGGTTAATCGCAGCTCTTACACTAGCATCTATATGTAATATTTTACTCATCGTTAGTTCCATAAAAGATTAAGATTTAATTTATTTTGAGTTTTAAAAGATAAGTAGACAAACGAGAAAATTACATTTATAGATGAGTTTGGTTCACCTATAAGTATTATTGGGAGAAAGTATGCAAGTTTCTTTGCAGGCCCTTAAAGCATTTGAATCAGCAGCTCGATTGGGTAGTTTTAAGTTAGCCGCTGAAGAACTTTCGCTCACACCAACTGCAATTTCGCATCATGTTACAAATCTAGAAAGCAGATTAAATGTTGATTTATTTCACCGACAAGTAAGAAAAATAACGCTTACAACAACAGGAGAAAGACTGGCTGGTGCAATTTCCGAAGGATTTCGTAAAATTGAAGATGCCTTAGATGAAATAACGGTAAATGGAAACGTAGTGAGAGTGGCGAGTACGTCCTCACTCGCTGCAATGGTATTAATTCCTTCAATAAATGAATTTTATCAATTGCATCCCGATATCTCAGTGGAATTTTCTACGGGTGAAACTTTAGACAATCACTTATATACATTACCTATTCGATATGGTGATGTATCTTCAGTACCTTCTAAAGATGTCCTTAAATATGAGTCTTTTAATGTATTTGGCGTATCTAAACTCGCTCTGTCCAAAGATACGAGTGAGCCAATAACTTTATTCACCACAGAATGGAAAAATAAAGGATTACCAAGTCCACCATTAGAGAGCTGGCTTGAGGTGAATGGATGGGACCAAAAGAGGGTAACTATTAAGAAGTTTGATCAGGAGATTTTTGGGATACACGAGGCTTTATCTGCCAATGGGTTAGTATTTTGTTCTGCTATACTGACCCATAGGTTTGTTAAAGCCAATCTTTTGCAGGAATTCGAAACTAAACCCATTCAATCAGAGCTGTGTTACTACATTCCAAATAGGGAAGATTTTAAAAATAGAAATGCTAGAAAATTTATCGATTGGGTAGAACATTTATTCAATCAATAAACTTATATCTTTGATTGGTTTTAACTACACAACACTAAAACTTATATAGCCTTTTTATGTTATAAAATTAGATAAATTAATAATTAGAGAGATAAATATGCTTAATAACTTTAATGCTGAACAAGCTCGTCAAAACGCTAAAAACTTTAAAATAAATCAAGACGTCATATTGGAAAAAATTTTAACTGGTACTGAGTCTGAATCTAAGGAGGGGAAGCGAAAAACAACTTTCTGGTTTCCTGTTGATGCTATAAGTCCTGATCATCTTACATTGGTGGAAGAGGAGCTTAAAAGTAGAGGGTTTAATGTCTCAACTGATATTGAACATTCAGGTACCACCATCACAATTGAAATAAGCTTCTAATTATTGATTGTTTTAACTAAACCACCCTTAAAAAAGAGTGGTTTTTTTATTACATGATTTATCGTGAGCTAAAAGAAGTTAAATATAAATTTATTTACAATTAAAATTATATTAATCAAGATATTATTTGACAGGTTCTATCTTCTTCTGTAGCTTTACTTTTTGAGTGGAATATGGATATGAACTTCCAAACAATACTTTTATCTTTCAAAAATCAATCTACTGGTACAGATGCATTTAAGGATTTAAAAAATGCTTGTGAGCAGTCTCTTAAAGAATCTAAAGATACAAAAGAAAAAGCAGCAGTTTACCTAATCTACGGTTTCGCACGTAGTTACGTAATATTATATGAAGATGAAGCTGTAACAACCGAATTTGCTCATACCTCTAAAACTAAGCTTATTGCCTATATGGAAAGCCTTAACCAAGCTTTATTGAGCCAAGATGATAGCGCTATTTTGAATGCTTTAAATCTGGTAAGCAATGACTATATAAAAAGCTCTCGAGTTTTCTAAACATTATTGATTTATTTTTGATGAAAATACTTCTTTAGCCAAAGCTAAAGAAGTATTTAATGTTTGTTTTAGTGAGACTTTTTCTTACCGCCACCATCTTGTTTATTGACGGTAGACCATGCAATTCGTTCGGCTTCTTCTTGAGAATGACCTCTATCTACTTCACTTTCAACAATATGTTTGGCCTGACGTTTTTGTTTTGCTGTATAAGCACTTTTATCACCACGAGGCATAATTTTGTCCTCCATATCTATGAACAAGATACTTATTATTGAAACATATTCAGATAATAACTAAGTTAAGTAACGTCTGGTGATGTGTAGTGAAGTGGTTAAAAGTTTTAATTAAATGTATGTGTCTCTATAAGGGGCGAATAAATTTAATAATATATTTTTCAAACATCTAAATAGTAATTTAAAAATTTACCAATAAAGAAGTATTTGATAATGAATACTTTTTATAAGTCCTAAAACTGGTTTTATTTTAGTAAAATAGATTTTATATTTTAATATTTAAAATCAATAGGTTAAATTGTTTTTGTAAAATCTAATCCCTGTTTAGAACAAAGTTATTATCGACCTTAATCAATGTTGTAGGTTAATATTTCTCAAGAATTAAAAAAACGACTGATGCGTAAACAAACCTGCGTGTGTGTGTCGTTTTTTTTCATGTATGCTGTCCTTAGTTCAAGAGTTGATTTGAAATGCACTGTGATATTTATAGATCGAGCAAAAAAGATGAAATGTACATGTATATTGCTCGTCCAAACTATCCTGACGATGCGGAGCAAGCTGATCCGTTTGAAAATGTTCCTGAAGCTGTTTTACAAGCGTTTGGTCGTGCAACGTTTGTCATGCATTTAGAGTTGGCTCCAACACGTAAATTGGCGCGTGTTAATGTTTTACATGTTTTAGACTCATTACAAACAAAAGGTTTCTTTATTCAGATGCCGCCAGAAGGGTTAATTAACCCGAATGCAGTTGAACCAGAGGGCTTACGTGGTGCGTGAAGATCAAACTGGAATAATGAATCAATTATTTTCTTTTTTGGATGTTATTCCTGAAGGTGTTATTGCTTTAACAGCTTATGGAATAGGCGCTATTATTGCTTTGTGGTGTTGGTGGCGATTAATGCGCCGTCTTCCTACAACTCTTGGTGCAATTAGCTGGCTTGTCGTTTTTGCTATTTTAGTCACACCAACCGTGTCTGAAGGGCCGAATGCATCTGTGGCACCTGCTATTTTTGGACTTCTTTTTGGTGTTTTAACTAAAGATAGTCCGTTAATTTGGTCGAATTTATCTTTAATTCTGTTTGTCGTTGGTCTAGGTTTGGTGATTGGATATTGTTGGTCAAAATATTCAACAAACAAAAACATGCGTTCCATCTAACCATTGAAATAGAAAAATAAGGTCTTTACATGTCTGCTGATACCCAACATTTTACTGGTACAGATCAATATATCGCGACTGATAGTCTTAAGCTCGCTGTAAAAGCAGCTCGTGCTTTGCAAAAACCTTTACTGGTTAAGGGTGAACCGGGCACGGGGAAAACTTTACTTGCTGAACAAGTAGCAGAAAGCTTGGGATTAAAATTGATTACTTGGCATATCAAATCAACAACCAAAGCGCAGCAAGGGTTGTATGAATATGATGCGGTTTCTCGTTTAAGAGACAGCCAGTTAGGTGATGATCGAGTTTACGATATTAAGAACTATATTAAACCCGGTAAATTGTGGGAAGCTTTCACGAGTGAAGAGCGTTGTGTTTTGTTAATTGATGAAATTGATAAAGCTGATATCGAGTTTCCAAATGACTTGCTGCATGAACTCGATAAAATGTCTTTTTATGTTTATGAAACCAATGAAACAATTACCGCAACACAGCGCCCAATTGTAATTATTACTTCGAATAATGAAAAAGAATTACCCGATGCTTTCTTGCGTCGTTGTTTCTTCCACTACATTGAGTTTCCAGATGAAGCGACCATGCGAGAAATCATTGCGGTTCATTTCCCCAATATCTCTGCAACATTGGTGAACGAAGCTTTACAGGTATTCTTTAAACTCCGTGAAATTCCTAATTTGAAGAAACCGCCATCGACTTCTGAGTTAATTGATTGGTTAAGTTTACTCATGGCAGATGATATGCCAGAAGATGTATTACGCAATCGAGATACATCTAAAGCGATTCCACCTTTATATGGTGCTCTCATCAAAAACGAGCAGGATGTGCAACTTCTCGAACGCTTGGCTTTCATGTCTCGACGTTAAGGGAGGGAGTAACCCATGTTTGTGCGGTTATTTTACACCTTACGTAAATATGGTGTTCCAGTTACGACTCGTGAACTCATTGATTTAAACCGTGCAGTGAGTGAAGGCTTAGTTTTTGCCGATCAAGAAGAGTTTTATCAGCTTGCTAAAACTATTTTAGTTAAAGATGAGCGCTTTTTTGATAAGTTTGATCGTGCCATGAAAGATTACTTTGATGGCATTGAAACTTTTGATCTGGATGAGTTACTCAAGCAAGTTCATAAATTACCAAAAGACTGGTTCGATTTAGAACTTCTCGAAAAGCATTTAACACCAGAGCAAAGAGCTGAACTCGAAAAAGCAGGTTCCTTAGAAGAACTGATGAAAATGCTGGAAGAGCGGTTACGCGAACAGCATAAGAAACACCAAGGTGGCAACCGTATGGTTGGCACAGGTGGAACTTCACCTTTTGGAGCCTTTGGTGACCATCCTGAAGGCGTACGCATTGGTGGACCAGGCCGTAAACGTTCTGCGGTTAAAGTCTGGGAACAGCGGAAATACCAAAATCTAGATGACGACCAAGTTCTTGGAACTCGTCAGATGCAAATTGCTTTACGACGTTTACGCAAATTTGCTCGCCAAGGCGCAGCTGAAGAGTTAGATGTTGACGGAACTATTCGAGAAACAGCCAAACAAGGTATTTTGGATGTTCAGATGGTGCCAGAGCGTCGTAATCGAATCAAAGTACTCATGTTGTTTGATGTGGGCGGTTCAATGGATGCTCATATTGCTCAATGTGAAAAACTCTTTAGTGCTGCTAAAAGTGAGTTTAAGACACTCGAATACTTTTATTTCCACAACTGTCTTTATGACTATGTCTGGAAAGATAATTACCGAAGAACTGCGACCCGCATGAATACGTGGGATTTGTTTCATACCTATGGACGTGACTATCGTGTAATTGTCGTAGGTGATGCCAGTATGGCACCGTATGAGTTGAAATCGGTGGGTGGCTCGGTTGAATATATGAATGATGAAACAGGTGAGGTTTGGTTACGTCGCCTACGTCAGCATTTTGATAAAACAGCGTGGTTAAACCCTGAAACGGAAGGGTATTGGCATTACACTCAAACAATTGGTTGGATTAAAGAGATTTTTGAAAATCATATGTATCCAATGACGCTAAAAGGCATTGAGGATTTAACGCGCTACCTTTCTCGATAAACTTGATAACTTTAATAATTTAAAAAAGAGGATGATATGCAACATCAAATTAATGGTATTGCTTTACCGAATGAACAGGGATTCTTTGGTGAATATGGCGGTCAATTCATTCCGCCACATTTAAAAGAAGCAATGGATGAAATTAATGTTGCTTATGAAGAAATCCGCCATACAGCGGAATTTCAAAATGAACTATCAGATCTTTTTTCAAATTATGTAGGCCGTCCAAGTCCTTTATTTCATGCTAAGCGTCTGTCAGAACAGTTAGGCGGTGCGCAAATTTATTTAAAGCGTGAAGATTTAAATCACACAGGTGCCCACAAAATTAATCACTGCTTGGGTGAGGCCTTACTTGCTAAATATATGGGCAAAAAGAAGGTTATTGCTGAAACAGGTGCGGGTCAGCATGGGGTCGCTTTAGCAACGGCTTGTGCTTTAGTGGGTATTCCATGTGAAATCCACATGGGACAAGTCGATATTGAAAAAGAGCATCCTAATGTGGTCAAAATGAAAATTTTGGGTGCTCGTTTGGTAGCAGTTACACGTGGTACAGCAACTTTAAAAGATGCCGTAGATAGTGCATTTGAAGAATATTTAAAAGATCCTAAAAACTTTATATATGCAATTGGTTCTGTAGTTGGACCACATCCATTTCCAAAAATGGTTCGAGATTTTCAATCGATTATTGGTAATGAAATTAAAGAGCAGACACATCATCGTTTTGGAAAAAATCCGGATTATGTGGTGGCATGTGTAGGGGGCGGTTCAAATGCGATTGGCGCTTTTACCGCATTTTTAAATGATTCGGATGTGAAATTAGTCGGGATTGAACCAGCTGGACATGGTTTAGAGACCAATATGCATTCAGCAACGCTAACTTTAGGTAAGCCAAGCCAAATTCATGGTATGGCGTGTTACGTGCTTGAAAATGAAGCTGGTGAACCGTTACCTGTGCATTCTATTGCTTCAGGATTGGACTATCCGGGTGTTGGGCCACAACATAGTTTCTTAAAAGATTTAGGCCGTGTCGAATATAGCACTGCAACTGACCAAGAATGTTTGGATGCTTTTATGACCTTATCTCGTGTTGAGGGCATTGTTCCTGCACTTGAAAGTTCACATGCAGTCGCTTGGGCAATTCGTGAAGCGCCAAAGCTGTCGAAAGAAACCATGATTGTGGTTAATCTCTCTGGACGTGGAGATAAAGACTCTGATTATGTAGCAGAGAAGCTTAAGCTTTAAGCCAACTCAAGACGAAAAGCGGTCAATATTTAAAGACCGTTTTTTTATTTTAGAAATTAAATTTATGGCTACTTAAAACTTCATTATTTCTTAATTAAAACAAAGTATTCTAATTTTAAGCTGTGATTGTTAGAGATAGGTGTGTAAAACACTGGTTCACAAGGCAAAGCGTTGCGTTGCTTGGTATCACTCAGTAGAATAGTCACTTTGCAAAATTTGCCTTTGGAGACGCCTAAGTGGAGCGACCGACGATTAGCCCTGAACATTTACAGGAAGCTGCTGAAAATTTATCAACAATTCGAGATTTTATTCGTTTTGGGGTATCAGCATTACGTCAACATGATGCACATTTAGGACAAGGTACTGAAGATTATTTTGCAGAAAGTTCTGCATTAGTTTTACAAACCTTATCTCTTGAATGGTCAGCAGACGCAGAAATTCTAGATGCCAAGTTATTACCAAGTGAAAAAGCAGAATTTTTAAGTTTGTTAGAACGTCGTATTAATGATCGTATTCCAACTTCTTATTTATTAAATTTAGCTTACTTCTTTAATAAGCCATTTTATGTAGATGAGCGTGTACTTATTCCACGTTCACCAATTGCAGAGTTAATTGAGCAACGTTTTGCACCTTATTGCTTAGATGAAAATGGTCAAATGCGCGAAGCTCTCAATAACTTACCAGAAAATGCAAAGCCTAAGACACCACAACGTATTTTAGATATGTGTACAGGCTCTGGTTGTATTGCTGTAGCTTTAGCTTATGCTTACCCAGATGCTGAAGTGGATGCAACAGACATTTCTAAAGAAGCCTTAGAAGTAGCTTCGATTAATGTTGAACACCACAATAAACAATATCAAGTTGCGTTACTTGAATCTGATTTATTTGCCAAGATTCCAGCTGAAAATCAGTATGATTTGATTGTAAGTAATCCTCCGTATGTTGATGCCGAAGATATGGCTGACTTACCAGAAGAGTTTTTACATGAACCTGAACTTGCTTTGGCAGCAGGCCAAGATGGTTTAGACCTCGTGCGTAAAATGCTTGCTCAAGCAGCAGATTATTTAACTGAAGATGGTCTTATTGTTATTGAAGTTGGTAACTCTGAATGGGCTATGCGTCAGAACTTCAATACTATTGATTTCAACTGGCTTACTTTCCAAAAAGGTGGTTCTGGCATTTTTGCTTTAACCGCAGAACAATGTCGTCGTTATAGAAAACTATTTGAACAGCAACAAGCATAAGGAGTTGTACATATGGCAGGGAACAGTATTGGACAACTCTTTCGTGTAACGACATGTGGTGAGTCTCATGGCGTTGGTCTCATGGCAATTGTTGATGGCGTGCCACCTGGTCTTGAGCTAAACGAAGAAGATCTACAACAAGATCTAGACCGCCGTAAGCCAGGTACATCGAAATTTGCAACTCAGCGCAAAGAGCCTGATCAAGTTGAAATTATTTCTGGTGTGTTTGAGGGTAAAACCACGGGTACACCAATCGGTTTACTCATTCGAAATACTGACCAGAAATCCAAAGATTACGGCAATATCGCGCAAACCTTTAGACCGGGCCATGCGGACTACACCTATACACAAAAGTATGGTTTCCGTGATTACCGCGGTGGTGGACGTTCTAGTGCTCGTGAAACTGCTATGCGTGTTGCAGCGGGTGCTATTGCTAAAAAATATTTAGCAGAAAAGTTCGGCGTTTCGATTCGCGGCCATGTCACCCAAATTGGTAATGAAATTGCTGAAAAATTGGATTGGAATGAAGTTCCGAATAATCCATTTTTCTGTGGTGATGTCGATGCTGTTCCCCGTTTTGAAGCACTAGTGACATCTTTGCGTGAACAAGGTACCAGCTGTGGTGCCAAGCTAGAAATTTTAGCTGAAAAAGTTCCTGTAGGTTGGGGTGAACCTGTTTTTGATCGTCTTGATGCTGATATTGCTCATGCCATGATGAGTATTAATGCGGTTAAAGGGGTAGAAATTGGTGACGGTTTCGCAGTTGCCGGGCAATTTGGTCATGAAACACGTGATGAGTTGACGAGTAATGGCTTCTTGGCGAACCATGCAGGCGGTATTTTGGGTGGTATCTCAAGTGGTCAAACCATTCGAGTCGCTATTGCATTAAAGCCTACTGCAAGTATTACAACGCCAGGGAAAACGATTAATTTAAATCGTGAAGATACTGACGTATTGACTAAAGGTCGTCACGACCCATGCGTAGGTGTACGAGCGACTCCAATTGCAGAAGCAATGTTGGCTATTGTCCTCATGGACCATTTCTTGCGCCATCGTGCCCAAAATGCAGATGTAATTCCACCATTTGCACCAATTGAACCATAGTTATAATTTTTGACTATATTAAATAAAGCCCTATATTTAACCTAAATGTGGGGCTTTTAATTTTTATTAGATTAGAACTTGTTAAATTTTAAATTATTTCTTGTCTTATAATTCCTATACAAATATAATGCCGTGCGATTTATTTTTGAATATATTTATCTTTTAATATTGGGAATTAAAGTTTCATTAATTTACTGAGAGGACTCAATATCTATATTTATTTCTAGAAGCTAATTTCACTAAACTGCTTCTATATAAACTTATTACATATTTAAATTTTATTACTTTAAACAAATTATTTTGAAGTCATCATTGAAATTGGGGAAATATCAATGAATCAATGCACATATAGAATTGGCTGTATGTCAAAGGATAAACTATTGCCAAAAAACTTACAGGCAATGATAAAAGTTATTCATGACTTATCTTTATCTTCTCAGCTATGTGAAAACTGGATATATAGCGATGATAACCCAGATATATATATTATTGATTTAGATAGTGGCTACACCAATATCCTTATTCCTAAAAAAATTAAAATCGTATTAAGTAATAATCCTGAGCTTTTAAAAGGTTACCAATATGGGCTGAAGAGACCAATACGGTATCAGGAACTTTTGAATATATTGAAAGAAGTGGAAAATAACGAGTATTTCCAAAAGACTCATCAAGAGCGTATAGCAAGTAATAAAAATATAGCTTCTAAAGAATTTGAGGAAACAAAAATTTTATATAAACTTGTTTGTTATCCAAACTTTAAAAACATTCATGCGGAGCAGATTGTTAACGTAACTAGAGTTTGTGCTTTATTGTCTATTGAATCAAAAACAGCACAAGAAATTAAGAAGTTTTTGAACTTATCTGTAGATGAAATACAAAAAATTATAGAAATTATTAGAAAAGAGGCCTATCCAAACGATGAAACAATACATGAGAATATTGTTTCAATATTACCATTTTCAAATAAGACTATTCCCAATACACCCCAAAGAATACAACAAAATCTTCTATTTTACTTTTTTAATAAAATCTGGAGAAAGTTGAAGAATGGATTTCTAATAAATTAAAGTATTTCTAAAGTAGAGTAATTAAATTCGATAATTTTTTATAAATTATCTTTAGCTTTTGCCACGGATGGAAAAGCTAATATTGATTACTTATCATTTTGAATCGAATCAAGGAGTGCAAAACAGTAAATTATATATTTATTAATCAAAAAATATTCTCAATATTATTTTGACTCTTTAAGTTAAATCTACAATTTGTTCTTCATTTACAGCGATCTTATATTGATTACGTCCATTCGTTTTTGCTTTATATAATGCATGGTCAGCTCGTGCAACAAAAGCAGAAATTGAGTCGTTTAGTCGTGGAATTGTGGTTGCGACTCCAACGCTAATGGTGACATAGGGTGAAACATCACTACATGGATGCTTAATCGCAATCTTACTAATTGCATTCATCAAACGCTCGACCTGTATTAAAGCTTGCTGCGCATTTGTCATTGGGAATAATAGTAAGAACTCTTCGCCACCATAACGAGCAACTAAATCACCACTACGAGCAGCAATAGAAGAAATTGCAACTGCAATTTCTTTTAAACATTCATCACCTTTTATATGTCCTAGTGTGTCATTGTAAGATTTAAAATAATCAATATCGACCATCATGATGGTAAGGGGAGTTTCATGGCGTAATGCGCGTCGCCATTCATTATCAAGAGTCTCATCTAAATAGCGGCGATTGGCTAAACCTGTAAGTGCATCTTGCTGCGAAAGTAAAGAAAGTTGCTGTGCTTGTTGCATGAGCTCAATACGGTTTAGCTCGATCATGCAGTTTTGTAAATAGTTTTCACGGTGCTGACGGTCAGTTGCATAGGCGAGAGTCATTCCTAGAAAACTACTAAAGGTATAAGTGCGGTTCAGAAAAGTCCAGTCGATTACACCATTTAAGTAGTTACTTACTAAAATTCCAGCTAGTCCTCCTATCCATCCAGCAAATATGGCGGTATAGAAACGCATACCAACAGCACCATAAATAATGACAATTGCATACATCATCGCTGCATGAAAAAGAACATTTTCTTGTCCATTTTCTATAACGTTAATTAAAATAAAAGTAATTGCTACCGCTAAAGCTGAGCCAATTCCTACATAATAATCAAAATACTGATTTAATTTTTTAATAAATGATAAAATCCAAGCAATAAAAATAATTACACCGACCCAAGAATAATAGTTAAACCAGGGTAAAACTTGCTCAGTTGGCAATACTTGATATATACCAAAACTTAAAAATATATATAATATTAAAATAATAGGTGCTCTATAGCGGAACTCATAGGCAGCACCGTTTTGGTATTGAAAACGATAAATCGTTTCAAGCTGCTTTGGAAACCATACGAAATTTAAACCTCGCGTGGTTAATAAATCTATTTGTTCCTGTCCCAATATATTGGAACCCTGCAACTTCATAATTAATGCTCTCTATATTGGAAGTTGTCATAAAATGAGACTTATTTTAAGTAAAGTTCCATCTAAAAATATTGATTATATAATGTGTGGTTTATAGAAAATAATAATACAGTTTTTTTAAAAAAGTAATGATTTTTATCTATGTTAAATGTGATAAAAATCACGACATTTCAATGATTAGCGGAACAATTATCTAAAGATCCACAATCCATCGAAAAAAGTTACAAATGGTCGATTAACGATTGTATCTTTATCATTTTCGGATAGACTTATAGCGTGAAATACAGATGATTGCTGTCATATAAATAGGAAAATTAGCAATGACTGCTCTAAATCAATATGGAATGAATTTAGAAATTACACCGCATAATGAATGGTCACAACGGTTCTGGGACGACCTGTTACCAGCGAAAGAACGGGTGAGTAAACATCCGTTTTTTACGGAAATGGCCAATGGGGGATTGAGCCTAGATAGTTTCCGTTATGCTTTACTTAATTTCTATCCATTAGTCGCCCATTTCCCGTCGTATATGGCTGGAGCATTAGGCAAAGCAACATGTTTTTCTGAGCCTGGAGTTACAGAAGCAAGAGATTGGTTAATCCAAAATATCAAGGTAGAAGAGCGACACTTAAAATGGTATCGCGATTGGGCTGGAGGTTTTGGCTTAACTGTCGATGAGCTTGATCATGTACGCCCACCGGCTGCAATGAATGCGGTAAACCATTTTCTATGGAATATGAGTTATCGTGGAAATTTGGCAGAATGTCTTGCTGCAACAAATTTGGCGATTGAATGGGCAACTGGAGATTGGTCAATTCAGGTGTATAAAGGTATTCATACCTATACTAATCATCCTGAAGTCACGATTGATAAACGTTCTTTAGCTTGGCTGCGCGCTCATGCCCATTATGATGATCTTCATCCATATGAAGCTATGGAGTTGATTAAGCGCTTATGTAATGATCGTCCTGACTGGCAGCAAAAAGCATTTCATGCTGCCGAAGAAGGGCTACGGTATTATGAATTAGCCCTAGACGACTGCTATAAAGTACAGCTTCAGGCTTCTGCTTGATCTCACTTAAAAAAGGGAGAATATCGTATGGATATTCTCCCTTTTATTTTATTCAAGCAATTTTAAAAGTTTAGTTCGATAAGGTGTTTCTTCGGGTAATAATTCAAGCAAACGTTCAACAGCATCTACACGGTCCGGAACACGGCTGACTACTCGTAATAGTTGGTCAATATCTTCAATTTGATAAATCACATGACTCAAGCGAGCATCAAAGCAATCTCTCCATGCACATAAAAATGGACTTTCTGATTTAGATAAAAAACTTCCTCTATAGAGTGTAAGGGTGGTCGATGTGAAACCAAGGTTTAATGCTTGCTCTGCCATTAAAAAATCACATTGAATTTCACAGTTAAGTCGATAGGGCCGTGACTCAATGACACCTGGAATTAAATTTCTAAGTTGAGAAAGTTCTGCTTTTAACGTGGTGGTACTTACAGGCCGGTCACCGTATAACGCATAGTGAAGTTCTTCAAGATTAATCCCTTCGGGACAGAGGGTTAGAATGCATAGAATTTCAATCTGGCGTTGAGTCAATGTAAGGCTGTGTTGGTTATATTGAACTTTGGGCGTTCCAAAGGCCTTAATATACAAAATATTTTTTTGATGTAGCTGAATTGCTTGCTTCACAATATCTGCACATCTTTCAACGGCTAAAAGACCAAGAGAATTATGCTTATGAGATTTAGTCGATAAATTCATAATCCCATAAAATTGACCAGTATGTGTATCGGTAATCGGTGCGGCATAACACACCCAATCCCTGACACTATTCATCTGGTTTTCATGTGAGTAAACGCAGTTCGGTGAGTGAGTATTTAATGCTAAACCTATTGCATTTTGTCCTACAGCCTGAGTAGACCACTGACCACCTTCAACAAAGTGTACTTGCTCGGCCGATGAGCGCATTGGATGGCTACTCCATGTCCAAAGTAGAGTGCCATGAGGATCAGTCACACCAATTGCCATATCGGCATCTTCGGCAATATGCATTAAATTGCGATGACACTCATGAATCGAACGACCAAATAATGAATGTTCCCATTCTTCATTAAGATCAAAAATAGGGGCTGCATCAAGGTCAAGAGATGGTTTCTTTCCTAATTTTTGAGAATGGGATGAAGATCCCGGCCGAAATAAGGACGGAGTAGTGTCTATAAAAGGCGATGATAATTGTTCTGACATATCCATATCGAAATTCCTTTATCATTGAAATGGCGTATCCGTAGCCGCTCAACTGTTATAACTTTTTTATTGTGACTATTTCCTAGTTATCTCCTTACATTAAATAATTTTATAGGTCTTGACCATTAGCCTATTGGATAAGTTTTGTTAATTGCCTATTCCTTACGATAAGACATTTTGTCGGCTGAAAGGTTTTGGTGCTGCTTCTCCAAAATATTGTCGATCAGCAAAATAGCTAGAACGGACCATCGGTGCACTCCAGATATTTTTAAAACCTAATCGTTTACCATGTCGAGTATATCGTTCAAATTCTTGTAAATTTACAAACCGATGAATAGGTGCATGTGATTTTGAAGGCTGAAGATATTGACCAATCGTGACAAGATCTACTTGATAATCTTTTAAGTCATTAAGTAGAGCAAGTACTTCTGCCTCAATTTCTCCTAACCCAACCATTAGACCAGATTTGGTTTTGATATCGGGACAATATGCTTTAAAGCGTTTTAGCAGCTCTAGTGAATGTTGATAGTCTGACCCAGGGCGCATCGCTTTATATAAACGAGGCACTGTCTCAATATTATGATTAAACACATCTGGTGGAGATAAACTCAAAGTTGAAAGCGCTGTTTCTAAACGTCCACGAAAATCTGGTACTAAAATCTCAATTAATGTCTCTGGACAACGCTTTCTGATCTCTTCAATACATTTTACAAAATGTGCAGCTCCACCGTCATGTAGATCGTCGCGGTCAACAGAGGTAATCACGACATATTTTAAGTTTAGGTTTGCGACTGTTTCTGCCAAGTGTTTAGGTTCATCTTCGTCTAAAGCTTTTGGGCGACCATGAGCGACATCACAAAAAGGGCAGCGTCTAGTACAGATGTCTCCCATAATCATAAATGTAGCTGTACCTCCACCAAAACATTCGGGTAAGTTTGGACAGGCTGCTTCTTCGCAAACGCTATGCAACTTTTGTTGGCGCAGCAAATTTTTTATCCGTTTGATTTCTTCAAAATCGGTTATTTTTGCTCTAATCCAATCCGGTTTAGTGGGTAACTCTTCTGTAGGTAAAATTTTAATAGGAATGCGAGCGACTTTATCTGCTCCTCTTAATTTAATACCAGTTTTTGCTTGTCTTTTAAAATCCATATTAATAATTCCATTTTGTTTAAAAATTATTTAAACTCCTGTTTTTTTAATTTAACAACTTATTTAAATCATATTAATAAGTCGCAATCAATTAAATACACAGGGTGTGGCGAGTATTATAAAATAAGAAAGGTTGGTTAAAGGTTTGTTTTTTAACTCAATGAAAATTATAAAAAATTTTTTAAATTATTTTTATGGGTTAAGTTTTTGAAATTAAAAAATTAATTAAGTTTATTTTAAATAAAAACTTTTTAGTCTAATAGATTAATTCTTGATTTTAGATTTAAGTATTTATAGCGAATTAGATTTTCGCTTGAAACTTGGTTGAACTTTTAAAATCAAGATAATAAAGGAAAAGGATATGCAATTAACGGAAGAGCAATTACTCGCAGCATATAAACGCATGCGTGATATTCGTGAATTTGAGGATCGACTTCACGAAGAAAATACCAATGGTGATATTCCAGGTTTTATTCACCTATACAGTGGAGAAGAGGCTGTTGCGGTTGGTATTTGTGAAAACCTAACCGACAAAGACTATATCACTTCAACCCATCGTGGACATGGGCACTGTATTGCAAAAGGTTGTGACATTCACGCCATGATGCTGGAAATTTTCGGTAAAGATGACGGACTGTGCCGTGGAAAAGGCGGTTCTATGCACATTGCCGATTTGGATAAAGGTATGCTCGGTGCCAACGGAATTGTGGGCGGCGGACCTCCTTTAGCAATTGGTGCAGCGTTGACAGCAAAAACCTTAAAAACTGGTGGCGTGGGACTGTCTTTTACAGGTGATGGCGGTTCAAACCAAGGCTTGACCTTTGAAGCAATGAATATGGCTGTTGTTCTTAAACTTCCAGTCATTTTTGTTTTCGAAAATAACGGTTTTGGTGAAGGTACAGGCCATGATTACGCGGTAGGAAGCAAAGACATTGCTGGTCGTGCAGCTGGTTTTGGTTTACCAGCAGTTAAAGTTGATGGTACCGATTTCTTCGCAGTTTATGAAGCGGCTCAAACTGCTATTGATCGTGCACGCCGTGGTGAAGGTCCAAGTGTGATTGAAACCATTACGAACCGCTTTTATGGCCACTTTGAAGGTGACCCAGGCTTGATTCGCTCTAAAGAAGAAGTCGAATTCATCAAAGAAAATAAAGATCCTTTGAAAATTTTCCGAGAAAAGGTCAAAGGCAAAATTGATGAAGCCAAACTAGACGAGATTGATGCAGCATCTAAAGCAAATGTTGATGATGCCGTTGCTAAAGCTCGTGCTGCGGCATACCCACAACCAGAACAACTCCTTACTGACGTCTATGTCTCTTACTAAAGGAATAGTAAAGATGCCAAATAAAAGTTTTCGCAATGCAATTAAAGAAGCCATTGAATCAGAAATGCGCCGTGACCCAACTGTTTTTGTGGTTGGTGAAGATGTGCGCGGCGGCCATGGTGGCAAAAATACCGAAGAGAACGAGCTTGAAGGCTTCGGTGGGGTACTTGGTGTAACCAAAGGTTTGTGGACGGAATTTGGTTCAGAACGTGTGATTGATACCCCAATTACCGAATCAGCGATTATTGGTATGGCCGCTGGTGCTGCGGCTACAGGTTTACGTCCTGTTGCTGACTTAATGTTTATGGATTTCTATGGTGTGTGTCATGACATGCTTTATAACCAAGCCGCTAAATTCCGTTATATGTTTGGCGGAAAAGCAAAAGCACCAATGGTTGTACGTGGCATGATTGGCGCAGGTTTCTCTGCGGCAGCTCAGCATTCTCAGTCACCGTATAACGTATTTGCTGCGGTTCCGGGCTTAAAAGTTGTAGTTCCATCTAGCCCATATGATGTGAAAGGACTGTTAATTCAAGCTATTCGTGATGATGACCCTGTAGTGTTCTGTGAGCATAAAATGCTTTATGACATTAAAGGCGAAGTTCCAGATGATGCCTATACTATTCCTTTTGGTGTAGCAAATTACACCCGTGAAGGGACAGATGTGACCATTATTGCTTTAGGCCTAATGGTACACCGTGCCAATGAAGTAGCAGACAAACTGGCAAAAGATGGCATTTCGGTTGAAGTGGTCGACCCTCGAACAATTTCACCTCTGGATGAAGAAGGAATTTTAGAGTCTATTGCATCGACTGGACGTGTGGTTATTGTGGATGAATCAGCGGCACGCTGTGGCTTTGGTCATGATGTTGCTGCACTGATCGCCCAAAAAGGTTTCCACTATTTGAAAGCACCTGTTGAACTCGTAACGCCACCACATACGCCTGTTCCATTCTCTCCAGTTTTAGAAAAAGAATGGATTCCAAGTGTAGAGCGTATTGAGCAAGCTGTGCGAAAAACATTGGAGGCTTAGGATGAGCGAAATTAAAACGCTGGAGATCCCGAAATGGGGATTATCCATGGAAGAAGGCACGATCGCCCAATGGTTGATTAAAGAAGGTGATAGCTTTAATAAGGGCGATGAAATTTGTGAAATTGAAACCACAAAAATCGTCAATGTGTTAGAAGCGCCTTTTGCTGGAACGCTCCGTAAAATTTTAGCGAAAGATGGTGATACTTTACCTGTTGGTGGTCTTATTGCCGTATGTGCTGATAGTGAAGTTTCTGATGCAGAAATTGAAACGTTTATTGCATCACTAGGTGGTTCAGCAGCTAAAGACCCTGAAGCATCTTCGGAACAGAGTAAAGCGGAAACATCTGCACCTGTTGCTGAAAAAGCAGAACAACCACAGTCTGTAGCTGCAAGTGCTCCAGTTCCAGTAAAGGCTGCTAAAGGTGACTACGCTGTACCCGAGTCATTACAAGGTTATCAAACATCTGATGAGTTGTTTACAACACCGCATGCGTTAAAACTTGCTGAAAAGCATAATGTGAACTTAGCGAAAGTCACAGGTTCTGGCCGTGAAGGACGTATTAGTGTTCAAGACCTCCAGAAAGCTGTGCAGGCTGCTGGAGGTCAGTGGCCTGATATTAAACAGCAAACTCAAGCTAAAGTAGTTAAATCTACTGCCGACGATAGCCGAGTTTCTGCGACGCCTGTAGCACGTCGTTTAGCAAAACAATGGGGCATTAATTTAAATGACTGCCGTGTTTCAGGCACTCGTGGCCGGGTTTGTAAAGAAGATGTTGAAGCAGTTTATTATCGTAACAACCCAACGTCGGTAAATGAACAATCTGCTCAATGTGCTGTTGCTCAGCCACAGTCGACCGTTACAACTGTGGCGATGAATGGTATGCGTAAAGCGATTGCTTCACGGTTACAGGCTGCTAAACGTAATGCACCGCATTTCCGCCTAGTAGTCGATCTAAACGTAGAAGCTATGCAAAAACTACGTAAGCAAATTAATGAAACTGTGCCACAGGTCAAGCTTTCTATTAATGACATGTTAATTAAGGCAGCTGCAGCAGCACTCATTAAAGTACCTGAGGTGAATGTTCAATTTGATGAGGCGACTCAATCAATTTTACAGTTCTCTCAAGCAGATATTTCGGTAGCTGTGGCAATTCCAAACGGTTTAATTACACCCATTGTGAAAGCAGCGAATCAAAAATCGTTGGCACAGATTTCCGATGACATGCGTGATTTGGCAACGCGTGCCAAGACTGGCAAGTTACAACCTGATGAGTTTCAAGGCGGCAGTTTTAGCATTTCAAATTTAGGAATGTTAGGCATTAAACAGTTCGATGCCATTATTAACCCACCGCAAGGTGCAATTATGGCATTAGGTGCTTCTGAATCTCGCGCTGTTGTTGAAAATGGCAATGTAGTGGTTCGTGAGATTGTCACAGCGACTTTGTCATGCGATCACCGAGTCATTGATGGTGCAGTTGGGGCGAAATTCTTGGCCAGCTTTAAGCAGTTTGTTGAAAACCCTGCTTTAATTTTGGTGTAGGAGAACCCGCATGTCAGAAGCTCAATTTGATTTAATTGTGATTGGCGCGGGACCGGGTGGGTATGTGGCTGCAATTCGTGCAGCCCAGCTCGGGTTAAAAACCGCAATTGTAGAAGAACAACATTTAGGCGGAATTTGCCTAAACTGGGGCTGTATTCCAACTAAAGCTTTGCTTGCAGGGGCAGAGCTTGCAACTCAGTTTAAACATGCCGGACAGTTTGGGTTTCAGGTATCCCAACTCGATTTTGATATTCAAAAGCTTGTGCAACATAGCCGCCAAGTATCAGCTCAGTTAGTACAAGGCATTGATTACTTGCTTAAAAAGAATCAGGTGACTGTGTTTAATGGTCGTGCTCAGCTTACGGCGAAAGAAAAACTTGAAGTGACCGATGCTCAAGGTAACAGTCAGGCTTTGAGTGCGCCACATATTATTTTGGCAACGGGTGCCAAGGCTCGACATGTTCCTCAGCTTCCCGTAGATGGAACATATGTCTGGAGCTATAAAGAAGCGCTTGTTCCAGAGCAATTACCAAAAAGTTTACTGGTTGTAGGCTCAGGTGCAATTGGTAGTGAGTTTGCTAGTCTTTATCAAGACTTGGGGTGTCAGGTCACACTTATTGATTTAGCCAAGCAGATTTTACCAACCGAAGATGCAGAAGTTGCTCAATTTGTCAGAAAGCAATTTGAACAAAAAGGAATGAAAGTCTTAACCGATGCTGTCGTTCAAAGTATTCAGATTGAAAATGAGCAAGTCCACTGTGTGGTTGAAACGGCAAATGATGTTCAAACTCTTGTTTTTGACCGCGTGCTTTCGGCAATTGGTGTACAGCCGAATACCACGGGGCTAGGACTAGAACGTTTAGGTGTAGAACTCAATCCACAAGGTTTTGTGGCAATTGATGACTATTGTAAAACCAACGTAGCAGGGCTTTATGCCATTGGTGATGTTGCTGGAGCGCCGTGTCTCGCTCATAAAGCAAGCCATGAAGCCATGATATGTGTCGAGAAAATTGCTGGTGTGAAAAACGTACATTCACTCGATCGTAGCCAGATCCCGGGTTGTATTTTTACACATCCACAAGTGGCGAGTATTGGTTTAACAGAAAACGCAGCAAAAGCTAAGAATCTACCTATACGTATTGGTAAGTTTTCTTTAACTGCAAATGGTAAAGCTTTAGCAATTGGAGATGCGTCAGGTTTCGTTAAAACGGTGATACATGCAGAGACGGGCGAACTACTTGGTGCACATATGGTAGGCCATGAAGTGACTGAACACATTCAAGGCTTTGCAATTGCTAAATATCTAGAAGCAACTGATGAAAGCTTAGCTCAAGTGATTTTCCCGCATCCAACCTTATCAGAAGCCATGCATGAGTCCATTCTGGCTTCAATGCAACGAGCGATTCATATGTAGAAATTCTGCATTTACAGGAGTTGAACATGGTTAAGGGATTAAAAAATAAGGTCGCTTTAGTCACAGGGGCAGCTCAAGGCATTGGCCGTGGGATTGCCCTGCGCTTGGCGCAAGAAGGGGCACATATTGCATTAGTCGATATGAAACAAGATCGATTGAATGATGTGCAGCAGGAAATTCAGGCTTTAGGTGTAAATGCGAGCACATTTATTGCTGATGTCAGTGACCGCGAGCAAGTGTATGCTGCTATAAATCATGCTGAGCAGGCCCTTGGTGGATTTGATGTCATGATTAATAATGCTGGAATTGCACAAGTTCAAGCGATTGCAGATATCACACCTGATGAATTTCAAAAAATTGTTGATATCAATATTGGTGGAGTACTGTGGGGCATACAGGCTGCAGCTGCGAAATTTAAGCAACGCCTACATAAAGGTAAAATCATTAATGCTTGTTCAATTGCTGGGCATGATGGGTTTGCTTTACTCGGTATTTACTCGGCAACCAAATTTGCAGTACGAGCACTTACCCAAGCCGCGGCTAAAGAATATGCCAGTCACGGTATTACGGTAAATGGATATTGCCCCGGAATTGTCGGAACTGACATGTGGGTTGAAATCGATAAGCGTTTTGCTGAAATTACCGGTGCCGCTATAGGTGAAACTTATAAAAAATATGTGGAAGGTATTGCCTTAGGTAGAGCCCAAACACCGGATGATGTAGCCGCTTTAGTTGCTTTTCTGGCGAGCGAAGATTCGGACTATATTACCGGTCAATCCATTTTAACGGACGGCGGCATTGTCTATCGCTAAAACAACATCCTGATTTGAGGGAGATAATAATGAAAGCAGCGCGTTTTTATGACAGAGGCGATATTCGCATTGAAGATATCCCTGAACCAGAAGTCACACCCGGCACTGTAGGTATTCAGGTGGCTTGGTGCGGAATTTGTGGTACAGATTTACATGAGTTTATGGAAGGGCCGATTTTTATTCCACCGTGTGGACATCCGCATCCTATTTCAGGCGAATCAGCACCGATTACCATGGGCCATGAGTTTTCAGGTGTGGTTTATGCCGTAGGTGAAGGTGTTGATGACATTGAAATTGGTCAGCATGTGGTGGTAGAGCCTTATATTGTGGCCGATGATGTGCCGACTGGACTGGGCGATAATTATCATCTTTCCAAAAATATGAATTTTATTGGTTTGGGTGGGCGTGGTGGTGGTTTATCCGAAAAAATTGCAGTTAAACGCCGTTGGGTGCATCCAATTTCCAATAAAATTCCGCTAGATCAGGCGGCCTTAATTGAACCTTTGTCGGTTGGTCATCATGCCTATGTGCGTAGTGGTGCAAAGGCTGGTGATATTGCACTAGTAGGTGGTGCGGGCCCAATAGGTTTGTTGCTTTCAGCAATTTTAAAAGCGAAAGGTCTTAAGGTCATCATTACAGAGCTAAGTGCAAAACGTAAAGAAAAGGCTAAAGAGTCGGGAGTCGCAGATTATATTTTAGACCCTTCAGAAGTTGATGTTGTTTCTGAGGTCATGAAAATTACTAATGGCGATGGCGTCGATGTTGCGTTTGAATGTAGTAGCGTTAACAAAGTTTTAGATACTTTGGTTGCAGCAGTCAAACCAACAGGCGTTATCGTTATTGTTTCGATTTGGAGCCACCCAGCATCAATTAATGTGCATAGTGTGGTGATGAAAGAGCTTGATGTACGCGGTACGATTGCCTATGTGAATGACCATCAAGAAACGATTAAACTGGTCGAAGAAGGTAAAATAAATCTTGAACCTTTTATTACCCAGCGTATTCAACTTGATGATTTGATTTCACAAGGTTTTGAAACCTTAATTCATAACAATGAGTCAGCCGTTAAGATTATCGTACAGCCCTAAATAGATACTTAAACCTATAAAAAAGAGCGATGATTCGCTCTTTTTTTTTATTAAAGTAAATTGTTGTCTTGGGCTTCAATAATAGGCGGTAATGGCTGCCCTAAAGAGCTTAGAGACTCTCGCTCAATCAAGCGTACAATTGAATCGAGCGGTAAATCATTTTCTTGTAAACCAAAAGGTTCTTCAATTTGAGCACTTAAGGCATCTAAACCTAAAAACATATAAGCGATTAAGCCGACAATAAGCGGTGTCCAGATGCCCAAAGCTGCTTCAAGGCTAAATGGTAATATGAAACAGAAGCAGTAAACGGCACGGTGCAAAAGTACTGAATATGAATAGGGTAAAGGTGTCCCAGCAATTCGGTCACAACCTGCTTGGATATTGCCTAGCTCAACAATATGTCGATTTAAGGTGCTATAGATAATGTCACTAATTTCACCATCTTTGAGTATTTTAACTAAATCTTTTTGAATGTTTTCAAGTACAAATTGTGGTGCATTAATATGCTCGTTTAAATAATTAAGTGAAGAGTTAGTTAAATAGGCATGTTCAAGAAATTTAGTGGGTTCAACTGTTTGTTGACGCAGTCGATCACGCAATAAATTACTAAAAATTAGGACTTGATGAATTAAATGTTCACGTTGTTCATTAGATAGAACATGGCTGTCTCTAACAATATGTCTGGCATTGGCAATTAAAGCACCCCAAAGTTTGCGGCCTTCCCACCATCGGTCATAACACGCGCTATTTCTAAAACCCGTACAAATTGACAGAATCACACCGAAAATCGTAAAACCAATTGCAGGTACGGTAGGAATTTGAATCCAATGATAATAAGAAAGCCAGACCACACAGGCTGAAATAAGTACAACAATGCTCAGCGCAGGCAGAACCTTCGGCAAAATTGTTCCTTTCCAAGCAAATAATAATTTAAATACATTGCTTTTATCACGAACAATCATATAAAGCCTTTGAACTAATGAACCAAACCAAGTGCAGTATGATACGCCTTAGACGAGCCAAATACCTAGCTAAAGCTTATGCTTTTGTCTGTATCGCCAAAGCGTGGTACGGCTAATTCCAAAAATATTCGCGACCATATTCAGGTTGTGGTTATATTTTTCTAAAGCTGCTTGTACATTTTCAGGACTCAGCTCTGTATTTGT
The DNA here is from genome assembly GCF_034067285.1 of Acinetobacter pittii. Classification (NCBI taxonomy): domain Bacteria; kingdom Pseudomonadati; phylum Pseudomonadota; class Gammaproteobacteria; order Moraxellales; family Moraxellaceae; genus Acinetobacter; species Acinetobacter pittii. The sequence continues at coordinate 1,845,014 of NZ_CP139286.1, read as the reverse complement.
CTCGGATAATTTAACGTAATCCTCCGCATTTAAGAGCTCATTGGGTAAGTCTTCGACTTCAATTTCGTCTTTACCATTTGCCATGGTTAATGCATAAAGTAGGGTGTTTTTAAGCTCGCGAACATTCCCTGGCCAGTCATAATTTAATAGAACTTGTATAGCTTTTTGATTGACATGACGCGGCATTGTGTCGAGTTGAGTTGAGCTTTCTTTTAAAATCTGATCGACAATCAGTGGAATATCGACTTTCCGCTCTCTGAGTGGTGGTATAAAAATTGGTATCACACGCAAGCGGTAAAGCAAATCGTGACGGAAACGCCCAGTCTTGGCTTCTTCGCGTAAAGCTTTATGTGTTGCAGTGATAATTCGGACATTGGCTTGAATCGGTTTCTCACCACCTACAGGGGTAAATTCACCTGTTTCTAACACCCGTAATAATTTAGCTTGAAGCTCTAAAGGAATCTCTGCAATTTCATCCAGAAAAAGAGTCCCACCAGCGGCACGTTCAAACACGCCTTTATGGTCACGAATTGCTCCTGTAAAAGCGCCTTTCACATGACCAAAGAGTTCACTTTCTAAAATATTGGCATTGAGGGCAGCACAGTTAATCGCTACAAAAATCTTATTTTTACGCTGGCTATAAT